>NZ_JAFEJA010000002.1:1530748-1835310 GCF_016919245.1 Streptomyces zhihengii
TTCGTGGTCAGCGAGGCGCAGTTCAACGAGATGTTCCCGAACCGGAACGCCTTCTACACCTACAGCGGCCTCACCGCCGCGCTCGACGCCTACCCCGGGTTCTCCAACACCGGCAGCGACACCGTGAAGAAGCAGGAAGCCGCGGCCTTCCTCGCCAACGTCAGCCACGAGACGGGCGGCCTCGTCCACATCGTCGAGCAGAACCAGGCCAACTACCCCCACTACTGCGACACCACCCAGCCGTACGGCTGCCCGGCCGGCAACGACAAGTACTACGGCCGCGGCCCGGTCCAGCTGAGCTGGAACTTCAACTACAAGGCCGCGGGCGACGCCCTCGGCATCGACCTGCTGAACAACCCCGACCTCGTGCAGAACGACGCGGCCGTCGCCTGGAAGACGGGCCTGTGGTACTGGAACACACAGAGCGGTCCGGGCACCATGACGCCCCATGACGCCATGGTCAACGGTGCCGGCTTCGGCGAGACCATACGCGCCATCAACGGCAGCCTGGAGTGCAACGGGGGCAACCCGGGGCAGGTCCAGAGCCGGATCGACAACTACCAGCGCTTCACCCAGCTCCTCGGCGTCGAACCCGGCGGCAATCTGAGCTGCTGACGCCCGGGGCCCACCGGCGGCCCCGTCCGCACCGTGCCGCCCGTCGCGCTCCCGCGCCGCGGGCGGCACCCGCCGTCCCCGGGCCCGCCCCCGGGTCAGGCGTCGGCGGGGGAGCGGTCGAGGTTCTCCTCGACCCAGGCGCGCAGCGCGCCGAGCGGGACGGCCGCGCCCTGCCCGAGCGCCGTCAGCTCGTACTCGACGTGCAGCGGCACCGCCGGGTAGACCGTCCGGTCCACCAGACCGGCGCCCTCCAGCCGGCGCAGCGTCTGGGTGAGGACCTTCGGGCTGACACCCTTCAGCCGCCGCTGCACCGCGCCGAACCGCTGCGGCCCGCCCTCCAGCGCCCCGATCGCGAGCGCCGCCCACTTGTTCGCCAGCAGGTCGAGCATGGCCCGGCAGGGGCACTGCGCCTCGTACACGTCGTGGGGGTCGTGCTCGCCGTTGGTGCACCGCGTGGTCATGGCGCCGCTTCTCCTTCGGGACTCTGCGTACGTCCGGGACGCTGAGGGTGTCCGGGACTCTTCATGCTTCAGGGACTCTTCATACTTCCCAAAAGGTAGCAGTGTCCCTTGCGGGTAACTACACCCTCATGGTTAGCGTGCGGGAGGCGCGCCGGACAGCGGCGTGCGGCGGTGAGAACCGCGAACACCGGATCAGGAGTCAGATGTGACCAGCCCCATGATGCGCGCCGTCGTGCAGGACGGCCTCGGAGGCCCCGAGGTGCTGCGGCTCGCGGAGATCCCGCGGCCCGCGCCCCTCCCCACGGAGGTCCTGGTGCGGGTGCACGCGGCAGGGGTCAACCCCGTCGACTGGAAGACCCGCGCCGGCGGCGGCATGGCCGGCGTGCTCGGGGACCCGCCGTTCGTCCTCGGCTGGGACGTCTCCGGCGTCGTGGAGGAGGTCGGCTTCGGTGTGACCGCCCTCGCCCCGGGCGACGAGGTGTACGGGATGCCCTGGTTCCCGCGCCAGGCCGGCGCCTACGCGGAGTACGTCACCGCCCCCGCCCGCCAGTTCGCCCGCAAGCCCGCATCGCTGAGTCACACCGAAGCCGCGGCCGTGCCGCTGGCCGCCCTCACGGCCTGGCAGATCCTCACCGACACGGCACACGTCGAGCCGGGGCAGCGGGTCCTGGTGCACGCCGCCGCGGGCGGGGTCGGACACTTCGCCGTCCAGTTCGCGCGGCACCTGGGCGCCGAGGTCGTCGGCACCGCGCGCACCGCGCGGCACGAGTGGCTGGCCGGACTCGGCGCGGCGCGCTCCGTCGACTACACCCGGGAGCGCTTCGAGGACGTCGTGGCCGACGCCGACGTCGTCGTCGACCTGCTCGGCGACCACGACGACACCAGCCGCCGGTCGCTGCGGACGCTCAGGAAAGGCGGGCTGCTCGTCGCCGTGCCCGCCGGGGTGAGCGAGGAGCTGCGCCGGGCCGCGGAGGAGGCCGGGGTGCGCACCAGCCCGTTCCTGGTCGAGCCGGACGGGCACGCCCTGGCCGCGATCGCGCGCCTGATCGACACCGAAGGGGTGGCGGTCGCCGTCGAGGAGACCTTCCCGCTCGCCGAGGCGGCCCGCGCCCACGCACAGGGGGAGCAGGGCCGCACCCGGGGCAAGCTGGTCCTGGACGTGCGGAGCTGACCGCCGGCCGGAGGGCCGCTGCCCGCCGGGGCCCTCCGGCCTTCTAAGTCCAACGCGCGTTGTTCCTAGAATGGCGGGTGTGAAGGACATCGACGCGATCGCGGCACTGCAGGATCCGGTGCGGCGCAGGCTGTACGAGTACGTGGCGGCCCAGGGCCGGGAGGTCGGCCGCAACGAGGCGGCGGAGGCGGCCGGTGTGGCGCGCACGCTCGCCGCGCACCACCTCGACCGGCTGACCGAGGCCGGACTGCTGGTGAGCGGCAGCCGCCGCCTGACCGGCCGCACCGGGCCCGGGGCCGGACGGCCCGCGAAGGTGTACACCCGGGCGCCGGCCGAGCGGTCCGTGTCGCTGCCCGCCCGCGACTACCGCACCGCCGCCGAACTGCTCGCCGAGGCCGCGGAGGAGGCGGGTCTCGATGCCGGGCTCTGTGCCGCCGCCCGCCGCCGGGGCGAGGCCCTGCGCGGTGGGGCCCCGCCCGTCGGCGGCCTGGACGAGGCCCGGGAGGTGCTCGCCGGCCGGGGCTACGAACCCCACGAGGAGGACGCCGGGGACGGTGCCGCCCGGACCGTCCGGATGCGCAACTGCCCCTTCCACGCCGTCGCCGAACGCTTCCCGCCGCTCGTCTGCGGCATGAACCTCGCGCTGCTGGAGGGGCTGCTGGGTGCCGACGGTCCCGTCCGCACCCGGATGGACGCCCGGCCGGGGGAGTGCTGCGTGGTGGTCGAAGCTTCTAAAAACAAAGATGATTGACATAGAAAACCGCGCCGTGCTGGGATGAGGGCATGACCGAAGCCGCGCGGGACGCGCACCTCGCCCAACTCAACGTCGCCACCCTCCGGTACCCCCTCGACGACCCGCGGATCGCGCCCTTCGTCGAGATGCTCGACCCGGTCAACGCCGCCGCCGACGGTGCGCCCGGCTTCGTGTGGCGGCTCGTGGGCGACGGGTCCGGCGACGCGACCGGCCTCCGCCCGGCCGGCGACGACGTCATCGTCAACCTCACCGTCTGGGAGTCCCAGGAGGCGCTGTGGGACTTCACCTACCGCAGCGGACACCTGGAGGTCATGCGGGGGCGCCGGGACTGGTTCGCCCGGCACGTCGAGGCCCATCTCGTCCTCTGGTGGGTCCCGGCGGGCCACATCCCCACCGTGGCCGAGGCGCTCGACCGCCTCGCCCATCTGCGGACCCATGGCCCCTCCCCGCGTGCCTTCACCTTCGCCTCCGCCCACACCCCCGCCGAGGCCGCCGCCCATGAGGCCGCCCCGCAGGTGGCGGCCGGCGGGACGCCGGCGCCGTAGAGGCCCGCCGTGCCAGGCGCTCGGGGCCCCGGAGCCGGTCTCGCCGCGTCCCCGGGCCGGGTGCCGGGTGCCGGGCGTGTCGCGTCGCCGGGGCCGGGCGCGCGTTCCGCGTCACCGAATCCGGGTACTCGCGCGCACATGACGTACGTGAGCGCAGGCCGGGAGTACACACGCGACAGCCGCTACCTCACCACCCGGATCACCGCCGACGGGCGCGACGGCTACCCCGTCGAGCCGGGCCGGTACCGGCTGGTGGTCAGCCGGGCCTGTCCCTGGGCGAGCCGCGCCGTGATCGTACGGCGGCTCCTCGGGCTGGAGAAGGCCCTCCCCATGGCGATCGCGGGACCCACCCACGACGAGCGCAGCTGGACGTTCGACCTCGACCCCGGCGGCCGCGACCCGGTGCTCGGCATCGAGCGGCTGCGGGACGCCTATCTGGCCCGCGACCCCGGCTACGACCGGGGCATCACGGTGCCGGCCGTCGTCGACGTCCCCACCGGCGCGGTGGTCACCAACGACGTCTCGCGGATCACCCTCGACATGTCCCTGGAGTGGTCCGCGCACTGGCGGGACGGAGCGCCGCTGCTCTACCCGCCGGCCCTCCGCCAGGAGATCGACGCCGTGAACGACATGGTCTACCGGGACGTGAACAACGGCGTGTACCGGGCCGGGTTCGCCGGATCGCAGGAGAAGTACGCCGAGGCGTACCAGCGCCTCTTCGCCCGGCTCGACCTGCTCTCGGAGCGGCTGGAACGCAGCCGCTACCTCGTCGGCGACACCCTCACCGAGGCCGACGTCCGGCTGTTCACCACACTGGTGCGCTTCGACGCCGTCTACCACGGCCACTTCAAGTGCAACCGGCGCAAACTGTCGGAGACGCCGGTGCTGTGGGCCTACGCGCGCGACCTGTTCCAGACGCCCGGCTTCGGCGACACCGTCGACTTCGACCACATCAAACGGCATTACTACGTCGTCCACACCGACATCAACCCGACGGGCATCGTCCCCCTGGGCCCCGACCTCTCCGGCTGGCTCGCACCCCACGGACGCGAGGAACTGGGCGGACGGCCCTTCGGCGACGGCACCCCGCCCGGGCCGCCCCCGCCCGGCGAGGAGGTCCCGGCAGGGCACGCGCCGTGACCCGCGCCGGCGCACCGCGCCCCGGGCAGCCGCCGCCCGCACCCCGCCCCGCTACCCTCTCGGGGTGACCCAGCAACCCCTGCGCGACGAGCGGCGGCCCGCCAACGAAGGCCGCCGGGCCGCCGCCCGCAACCGGGCGGCCCTGGTCGCCGCCGCCCGGGAGGTGTACGCGGAGTCCGGCCTGGACGCCCCGCTGTCCGCCGTCGCGCGGCGGGCCGGTGTGGGGCAGGGCGTGCTGTACCGCCACTTCCCCGACCGCGCCACCGTCGCCACCGCCGTGCTGGAGGAGAACGTCCGGCAGATCGAGCAGGCGGCGGCGACGGACGGAGCCGGTCTCGCCGATGTCCTCGGCGTCCTGACCTGGCATCAGGCGGAATCCGCGGCGTTCGTCGGCATGCTGCACGCAAAGGGGGCGGCCGGCGGGTCCGCCGTGCCCCCGTACGCCGTCGCGCTGTCCGTGCGGGTGGAGCGCGCGCTGCGCGTCCTGCTGCCGGCCCGGCACCCGCTGGCTGCGGAGGAGGGGGACCTCATGATCGCCGTGGCCATGGTCTCGGGCGCCGTCACCGGGGCGGGCCGCGAACGGCGCACGCACCGCGCGCTGGCGGCGTGGCGGCTGCTCGGCGTGGACGTGGGGCCGGTGCGGCCCTTCGATGACGGCACCGGCTGACGGCCGGCGGACCACCGGCCGCCGCCCGACCGCCGCCACCCGGCAGGGCGCACCGGGGCACGTCCGCGGGCCCCGAGCCGCGGCACCCCGCGCGTCGCGCCGGAACATCCCGCACCGGGGCATCCCGCGCGTCGCGCTGGAACATCCCGCACCTCGGTGCCTCGCACCGGGGCATCCCGGCGCGCCCCGCACCGGAGCAACCCGCGCCGGGGCACCCGCACCGCCTCGCCGCCGACGGGTGCGGCATCAGCCGCCGTTGGACTGGCGGATGCCCTTCCCCAGGGCGTCGAAGGCGTAGAGGAACCCCCCGGCGGGCCCGCTGACGGTCATGTAGGCCCGGGTGCCCCCGGGCGTGATGGCCACATTGGTGGCCGATTCGAGCCCTTCGGCATCACGGCCCCGGACGTCGACGGTCGCCAGGCGCTCGCCGTGCCGGTCGTACACCGCGATCGCGGGCCTGCCGTGCAGGGCCTGGTACACGTTCCCGTCCGCGTCCACGGCGATCGAGTCGGTCTGGGCGATCCCGCCGTCGACCCGGATCGCGGTGTGCCGGGAGGCCACCGAGCCCTTGCCGTCGAGGAGGAGGTAGGAGACGCGGTTCTCGGTCAGCTCACTGACCCACAGACCGCGGTACCGCTCGTCGAACGAGATGCCGTTGGGCGCCGCCAGGCCGCCGGCCAGGACGGTGGCGTCGCGCCCCTCGCGGTCGATCCGCACCACACGCCCGATCGCCTTCCCCTCGGACATGCCCCGGGAGTCGCTGAGGTACAGATGGCCGTCCCGGTCGAAGGCGAGGTCGTCGGGGTTCATCGGCGCCCCGTCGACCTCCCCGGAGAAGAAGGTGCGCGGATCGCTCCCGTCCGGGGCCAGGCTCACGATGTCGCCGTGCACGAAGTCGGTCAGGTAGAGGCGCCCGTCGTAGGGACTGAACTGGGCCGAGGTGTAGGCGCCGCGATCGTCGGTGTGCACCTGCCGCGAGGTCTTCCGGCCGATGTCGACCCGCAGCACCTTCGGCCCGCCCGCGGGTGCCGTGACATCGACGACGAGCAGGTCCCCGCGCTCGTCGAAGACCGGCCCTTCGAGCAGGGTCATGCCCGTCGCCTCGTGCGGCGTCGTGAGCCGCACGACCTTCTGCGCCCGGACGGTCCCGCCCCCGCCGGGCCCGCCCGCCGTGTGCGGGTTCGGTCCGCCCGCGCCGCGGTCGCCGGGGCCCGCCGTCTGCGTCCCGCAGCCGGTGAGGGCCGTCAGGCAGATCGCCGCGGCGAGTGCGGCAAGGGGTCGGAGCGGGCGTCGTCGCATGGGATCGCTCTTCCTGTCCGGGGTCCGCGGAAGCAGTCTCCGCCTCAACCGGACAGTGTTGTCCGGTACTTGCTACGGTAGTGCACGCGCGCTCAACCCCCCAGTCCGCGGCCCCACTTGACCGACACCGTGCCGCTCCCGGCACGTACCGGAAGGATCGAGGTCCCCCCACATGACGCACGCTGACGTCACCTCACCCGAGGCGCTCGCCGGTCTGCGGCGGCGCTATCGCCAGGAACGCGAGCGACGCGTACGCCCCGACGGCCCGCGGCAGTACCTCACGGCCGACGCCCTCCCCGGCGACCACGCCGAGGATCCCTTCGCGCCGGACACCGCCGGACGCGAGGCGCTGCACGACACGGTGGACGTCGCGGTCGTGGGCGGCGGATTCGGCGGCGTCCTCGCCGGAGCGCGGCTGCGCGGGGCGGGCGTCGCGCGCATCAGGATCGTCGAGAAGGGGGGCGACTTCGGCGGGACCTGGTACTGGAACCGCTACCCGGGCATCCACTGCGACATCGAGTCGCACGTCTACCTGCCGATGCTCGACGAGACCGGCTACGTGCCGGAGTGGAAGTACGCCCCCGGCGAGGAGATCCGCCGCCACGCGGTACGGATCGCGGAGCTGTCCGGGCTCCGTGAGGACGCCCTGTTCTCCACCTCCGTCACTTCCCTGACCTGGGACGACACGAGCGAGGAGTGGATCGTCGCCACCGACCGGGGCGACGCGTTCCGGGCCGCCTACGTGATCACGGCGACCGGCACCCTGTCCGAGCTCAAACTCCCCGGCATCCCCGGGATCGAGGACTTCGGGGGCCGTACCTTCCACACCTCCCGCTGGGACTACGCCTACACGGGAGGCACCCCCGACGGCGGCCTCACGGGCCTCGCGGGCAAGCGGGTGGGTGTCGTGGGCACCGGCGCCACCGGCGTCCAGGTCGTCCCGCCGCTGGCCGAGGCGGCCGGACATCTCCTCGTCTTCCAGCGCACCCCCTCCAGCGTGGACGTACGGGCCAACCGCCGTACCGAGGCCGGCGACATCGGCGCCGGCCGCCCCGGCTGGGCGCGGGAACGCCGGGACAACTTCCTGCGCATCGTCTCCGGGGAGGGCGCCGAGGCGGATCTGGTGGCCGACGGATGGACCGCCTCGGCCGTCCTGCTGGAGAAGCTGCTGCCGAGCTTCCGCCGCTCCGGCGACCGGGCGGCCTTCGAGCGGACCTACGAGGCCGCGGACGCCGCCAGGATGGAGGAGATACGGGCCCGCGTCGACCGCGTCGTCACCGACCCGGACACCGCGCGGAAGCTCAAGCCCTGGTACCGCTACGCCTGCAAACGCCCCACGTTCTCCGACGCCTACCTCCAGGCGTTCAACCGGGACAACGTCACCCTGGTCGACACGGCGGACACCCACGGCATCGAGCGGATGACCCGGCGCGGAGCCGTGGTCGGCGGCACCGAGTACCCGCTCGACTGCCTCGTCCTCGCCACCGGGTTCTCCGTCGGCGTCTCCGGAGTGCACTCCGGGCGGCTGCCCGTGCACGGCCGCGGCGGCGTCCGGCTCCAGGACGCCTGGCGGCAGCGCGGCCCGCGCACGCTCCACGGGTTCACCGGCCACGGCTTCCCCAACCTGATCCATCTCGGCGGCGCCCAGAGCGCCAGCAGCGTCAACTTCACCCATGTGCTCGACGAGCAGGCCGTGCACGCCGCGGCCCTGGTCGCCGCGGCGGAGGCCCGGGGCGCGGTCGTCGAACCGTCCCCCGAGGCGGAGGACGCCTGGCTCGCCGTCCTGGCGGACGGCCCCGACCACGAGTGGTTCCACGCCGAGTGCACCCCCGGCTACTACAACGCCGAGGGCCGCGGCCGCCCCAACGGCCCCATCGCCTACCCCCACGGCGCGGCCGCCTTCCACGACCTCCTGCGCCACTGGCGCGAGCAGTCCCTCCACGAGGCCCTCCGCCCCCGCACCTCCCCGAGACCACACGCCAGCACCCCTGGCCGGGGCATCTCCAGCCCACCCGACGCGTGAGAACCCGACCGCGCTCCAGCCCGCCCGGCGCGTGAGAACCCGGCCGCAGGCCGTGCCGGGCTCACGGGCGTGCGGTCGGCCTGGTGCCGCGCCTCGGTCCGGGTGGGCTCCGGCCGTGGGTTGGGCCGTTGGTCCGGGGCATCTTCAGCCCGTCCGGCGTTTGAGGACACGGCCGCAGGCCGTGCCGCACCCACCGGCGCGCGGCCGGCCCGGCACGAGCACCGGCGCGCGACCGACCCGCTACGCCCGCCGGCGCGCGGCCGACCCGCCCCCGGGACGGAGCCCCTCAGGCCCCGGTGCGGGCCGCCCCCGAGGCGCCCACCCCCGCTCCCAGCGCCCGCGGCCCGGGCGCCGTCAGGGCGCGGGCGAAGGCGTGCCGAGGCGCACTCAGCACCTCGTGGACCGGGCCCTGTTCGACGATCTCCCCGCCGTCCAGGACGGCGACGTGCGTCGCCGTCGCCGCCACGTCCGGATCGTGGGTGACGAGGACGAGGCACAGCTCCGGCCGCTCCCGGCGCACGCCGGCCAGCAGGTCCAGCAGGGCGCGCCGGGTCACGGTGTCGAGGCCGGAGGTGACCTCGTCGCAGACCAGCACCCGCGGCCGGGCCAGCAGCGCCCGGGCGAGCGCGGCGCGCTGGAGCTCCCCGCCGGACAGCCGCGCCGGCCGGCGGCCGACCACCTCCTCCGCCAGCCCCAGACCCCGCAGGGTCTCCAGTGCCTCGGCCCGGGCGCCGGCCGGGGCCGCGCCGCGCAGCCGCACCGCCGTGCGGGCCACCTGCTCCACCACCGGACGGTGCTCGTCGAACGCGGCCCGCGCGTCCTGGAACACGTACTGCACCGCCGCCAGCCGGGTGCGGTCGCGGCCGCGCACACTGCGGGGCAGCGGCTCCCCGTCCAGCAGGACGGCCCCCTCGTGGTCGCGGTGGAGCCCGGCCAGACAGCGCGCGAGCGTGGTCTTGCCGCTGCCGGAACGGCCGACGACGGCGAGCACGTCACCCGCGCAGAGCGCCAGGGCGCCCGCGCGCAGCACCACGGCGCGGCCGTGCCGGGCCGTGAGGTCACGGACCCGCAGCACCTCGGCGCCCCGCCCGCCGGGCACGTGCTCCGCCGGGGCGGGCACCGCGGTGAAGAGCTCCCTGGTCCACGGGTGCCGCGGCGCGAGCGCCAGCCGCTCCGGCGGCCCCGACTCCACGACCCGGCCGTCACGCATGACCAGCACCTCGTCGGCCAGCGCGCGGACGACGTCGAGGTCGTGGCTCAGGAGCACCACCGCGATCCCCTCCGCGGCCACCCCCGCGAGCTGCTCGACGATGCCCCGCTTGGTCAGCGGGTCCTGCCCTGTGGTCGGCTCGTCCGCGACGATCACCCCGGCGCCCAGCAGCAGCGCCTGCGCCAGCACGACGCGCTGCTGCTGCCCGCCGGAGAGCTGGTGGGGGAAGCGCCGCAGCAGCTCCCGGCCCTCCGGGAGCTGGGCGAGCGCCAGGGCTCGCGCGACGCGCTCCCGCGCGGCGGCCCGCCGCGCGGACCGGGGCAGCGACCGGACCCGCAGACGGGCGATGTCCCCCAGCAGCGCCCCGACCCGGCGCGCCGGGTTGAGCACCGTGCCCGGGTGCTGCGGGACGTATCCGACGAGGCCCTCGGGCACCCGTACGTCGCCCCGGACCAGCGCGCCCGCCGGGAACTCGCCGAGCAGCGCCAGCCCCGTGGTGGTCTTGCCGCTGCCCGACGCGCCGACGAGCGCGGTGATCGTGCCGGGCAGGACCCGCAGGTCCACCCCGTCGACGATCGCCCGGCCGCCCGTCTCGACGCGCAGCCCGGTGATCTCCGCGACCGCGGTCATGTCCGCCTCCTCTTCTCCAGACCGGCGTCGACGAGCAGATTGCTCCCCGTGGTCAGTGCGACGATCAGCAGCGCGGGCACCACGACCGCCCACGGCTGCACGAACAGGCCCGTGCGGTTGCGGTCCACCATCACGGCCCAGTCGGAGGCGTCCGGCCCCACGCCGACGCCCAGGAACGCGGCGGTCGCCACCAGGTAGAGCACCCCGGTCAGCCGGACGCCCGCGTCGGCGGCGAGTGTCCGCCCGAGGCAGCGGCCCACGTACCCGACGGCCGTGCGCCACCAGCTCTCGCCCTGCATGCGCAGTGCCTCGACCACCGGACGCGACGCGACCTCGGCCGCCGCGGCCCGCACGATCCGGGCCGCGTCCGGGATGTTCACCAGCGCCACGAGCAGGGTGAGACCGGCCGGCCCCGGCGTCAGCACCGACGCCACCAGCAGGATCATCAGCAGCGACGGCACCGCCAGCAGCACGTCCAGCGGCCGCATCAGCGCCTCCTCCAGCCAGCCCCGGCCGGTCAGCGCGCAGACGAGGCCGATCGGCAGCGCCACGAGATACGCGAGCACCGTCGCGGACAGGGCGACGAGCACCACCGAGCGCCCGCCGAGCAGGACCTCCCGCCACACGTCGCGGCCCGTGAAGTCGGTACCGAGCCAGTGCCCGCCGCCGGCCGTGAACGAGGCGGCGCGCGGCCCCGCTTCGCCCGCGAACAGCGGCCCCAGCACGGCCAGCAGCAGCGGCACCGCCAGCAGCAGCGCACCCAGCGCGAAACGCGGCCTCACGCGGCCACCCCCGCCCGGGGGGCGAACCGGCGGGTCACCAGATCCGCCCCGAGGTTCAGCACCACGGTGGTGATCCCGAAGACCACCGCGAGCCCCTGCACCACGGGCACGTCGCGCTCGGCGACGGCGTCGATCAGCACGGTGCCGAGCCCGGGGATCACGAACAGCGCCTCCACGACGACGACCCCGCCCAGCAGCCAGTCGACGGTGCGGGCGAGCTGCTGGGCGGCCGGGGCGACGGCGCCGGGCAGGGCGTGGGCGTACCGGACGCGGACACCCGGGACCCCGCAGCGGCGGGCATGCGCGGCGTACGGCGAGGCCAGCGCCTCGATCATGCCCGCCCGCACCAGCCTCGCCAGCGAGCACACCGGGCGGGACAGCAGGACGACGACGGGCAGCACCAGCACCGCCGGATGGGCGAGCAGGTCCGTGCCGTGGCCGACGGCGGTCGGCGGCAGCCAGCCCAGCCGCAGGGCGAACACCGTGGTCAGCAGCACCCCGAACGCGAACTCCGGCACCGCGTAGACGCCGAGGGTCAGGGAGCTGACCACCCGGTCGGCGAGGCGCCCCTCGTGACGGGCCGCCAGCACCCCGAGCCCTACCCCGGCCGGCACCAGCAGGACCAGGGTCAGCCCGGCGAGGAGCAGCGTCGGACCGAAGCCGTCGGCGAGGTAGGCGGTCACCGGCCGCCCGGACACCAGCGAGGTGCCGAGATCGCCGTGCAGCAGTCCGGCCGCCCAGAGCGCGAACCGCTCGTGGGCGGGCCGGTCCAGCTCCATCGCCGTACGGACGGCCGCGATCCGTTCCGGGTCCGGCTGGTCCCCGGCGAGGGCCACGGCCGCGTCGCCCGGCAGCGCCTCGGTCAGGACGAAGACGAGCAGCACGACCGCCGCCGTCTGTCCCGCGCCGAGCAGCAGCCGCCGGGCGGCCCAGGGGACGGTCCCGCTCACGCCAGCCACACCCGGTCGAACCGTGCCCAGTCGAGGGAGTTGGCCGGCGCCTCGGCGTCGACACCGCGGACGTTCCGGGCGCAGCCGATGATCCAGTCGGCGAAGCCCCAGACCAGGAAGCCGCCCTCGGCGTGCAGCCGACGCTGCATGCGCGTGTAGACGGCGGCACGCTCCCCGGGGTCCCTGGTGGACTGGGCCTGCCGGTAGAGGGCGTCGAAGTCCTTGTGCCGCCACCGCGTGGCGTTGGTGGTGGAGTCGGTGAGCAGCCGCTGGGAGATGTGGGACTCGATGGGCATGGCGCCGGACCGGTAGGAGGCGAGCGTCCCGGAGTCCAGGATGTCCTTCCAGTAGCTGTCCTTGCTGCCGGTCCGCACGGTGACGGTGACGCCCGCCTTCGCCGCCTGGTCCCGGAAGACGGTCGCAGCCTCGGTGAAGCCCGCGGCGACGGGCGAGGTGTCCAGGGTGACCCGCAGCCCCTCCGCCCCGGCCTCCTTGAGCAGCGCCCGCGCCCGGCCGATGTCCTGCTGCCGCTGGGGGAGGCCGGACGCGTAGTACTCGTAGCCCTTGCCGAACAGGTCGTTGCCGATCTCGCCCGCGCCGGACAGGGCGCCGTTCACCAGCTCCTCGCGGTCGGCGATGAGGAAGAACGCCTGCCGGACCCGGGGGTCGTCGAACGGCGGGCGGTCGGTCTTCATGACGAAGGACTGCATGGCGCTGTTGCGGAGCCGCACGATCACGATCCGGCCCCGGCCCTCGTGGGCGCGGGCGGTGGCGGGGTTCAGTTCGTGCGCGTACTCCACCTGTCCGCCGAGGAGGGCGCCCACCCGCGCGGACTCCTCGTTCGCGACGACGAACTCCAGCTCGTCCAGATGCGGGGCGCCGTCCCAGTAGGCGTCGTTGCGCGCGAGGACCGTGGAGCGGCCGGGCGCGAACGACACGAAGCGGAACGGCCCGCTGCCCACGGGCGCCCGGTCGAAGTCCGCGGCGCCCTCCGGGACGATGTACGCCCCGAACGCGGCGAGCACATTGGGGAATTCGGCGGTGGGGCGCTTGAGGACGAACTCCAGGGTGCGCGGGCCGAGGGCGCGGCTGGCGCGCAGATCCAGGGGCTCCAGCGAGGCCCTGGCCCGGAACGCCTTCTCCGGGTCCGTGATGCGGCGGTAGCTGTGCAGCACGTCCTGGGCGGTGACGGGTCTGCCGTCGTGGAAGACGGCCTCGCGCAGGGTGACCTGCCAGCGCGTCAGCCCGGCGTCGGGCTCCCAGGAGGCGGCCAGGCGCGGCCGGGCGGAGAGGTCCGGCCCGTAGTCGGCCAGCTTGTCGTAGAGCGCCTTGGCGCGTGCCACGTCGGCGAACAGGTTGGCGAGGTGGGGGTCGAGGGTCTCGCCCGCGCCCCCGCCGGCGAACGCGGCGCGCAGCCGCCCGCCGCGCCGGGGTGCGCCGTCGCCCTTGCCCGGGGCGTCCGGGGGAGTGCCGGCGCAGCCGGCGAGCGCGCCGAGGCCGGCCGCCCCGCCGGCGGCGAGGAAGCCCCGGCGGCCGAGCCCCGGGAAACGGTGTGCGCCGGGGGCGCCGGGGGAGGGGGTGGCGGAGGTTTCGTGCATGGCGGTGTCCTTGCGTGACGGGTCAAGAAGGGTGATGACGGGGATGAAGGGCGATGACGGGGGTGAAGGAGCGCGGGGAGGGCGGAGGCCGGTCAGCGCGGGGCCCGGAGGCGGGCGACGAGATGCAGCCGGTCCCCGTCGGCGGTCCCGGGAGCCCCGGTGGTCTCCTCGGGGGCGGCGCCCTCGTGCCACGGCGGGTCGGTGCGCGGGCCCGGACGGTCGTACAGACCGAGCACCTCGAAGCCGTGCGCGTCGAGGAAGCGGCGCAGCTCCTGCGGGAACAGCAGCCGCCACGCGGAACGCTGCTCGACCGGCGGTGAGCCGTCGTCGGCGGTCCACACCCTGCTGCGGCGCAGCAGTTGGGCCGCGCGGTCCACCCGGAGCGTGGTGGTGGACCGGTGGACGACGCCCTCCCAGGTGAAGCAGTCCGTGCGGGGAGCGTCCAGGAGCTCCGTCCGGCCGAGGAAGAAGGCGCCGTTGCGCATCTCCGCCACGAGCAGACCGCCGGACCGCAGCGCGCGGCGGCACGAGGCGAGGAAACCGTCGAGCTCGTCGTTGGTGTGGCAGTACAGCAGCGCGCTGTCCAGGCACACCACGGCGTCGAAGGCGTCCTCCCCGAGGTCGAAGCGGCGCAGATCGGCGTGCACGTAGCGGGGGCCCGGGTGGTGCACGCGGGCGTGGGCGAGCATCGCCGCGGAGACGTCGGCCCCCGTCACGGCGCGCCCCGCCCGGTGCAGATGCTCCGCGTCCCGACCCGTCCCGCAGCCGACGTCCAGCACCCGGGGACCGGCTCCGTACCGCGCCAGGCACGCCTCGGCCCAGCGCCCCGCGATCCGCTCCGGATCCGGGAAACGGGCCTCGTAGAGCGCGGGGTTGTCGGTCAGCAGGTTCGCGCCGTCGGGGCAGCCGTTCACAGTCGTTCCCTCTCTGGTGTCGAGCCGTCGGGCTCGGGGCGGCCGGGCAGAAGGCCCAGGTGGTGGAGCCGGGCGAGGCCGGCCGCCGAGGCGAGGCCCACGGCGAGGCAGCACGCCCACGGCAGCCAGGGCGTGCCGCTGCGGGCGCCGGCGTCCATGGCCCAGCCGACGGCCGTGTTGCCGGCGGCCGCGGCGACGCCGGAGATCACGTAGAACACCCCGAAGCAGGTGCCGGTGAGTTCGGGGCGGCCGAAGCCGGGGATCAGCTCCATCACGAACGGCTGGGCGACCATGACGCCCAGGTACAGCAGCAGCGCCCCCGCCAGCACGGGAAGCGCGCGGAGCGCGGCCTCGCCGGCCCCGGCGGGGGCCGGGGCGCCGCCGGCCACGGCCATGGGCGGAAGGAAGGCGAGCCCGGCCAGCATCAGCCCCGCCGCTATCCAGCGGGACCGGCTGCCCCGCTCCTTCAGCCGTCGGGTGATGCGCAGTTGCAGCCACAGGCCGGCGAGCGTGCCGGTCAGGAACACGATCGCCGCCGCCCCGTCCCAGCCGGTCGCCTCGCGGGCTCCGTGGGGAAGCAGCAGGTACAACTGGCTCTCCAGGGTGAACAGCCCGGCCATGGCGAGGGCGAAGGCCAGGAAGGCGCGGTTGCCCGCCACTTCGCGCCAGTCCCCGAGCACGCCGTTCCCGCTCCTGACGGCGGCTCGGCCCGGCAGCACCAGGGCCTGGGCGACGGTCAGCACGGCGAAGATCCCGGCGGCGACGAGCGCCGACGCCCGGAAGCCGACGAGGAGCAGCGCGCTGCCGAGCAGCGGACCGATCAGGGCGCCGGTCGTCGCGAACACGTTGAACAGGGCGAACGCCTCGGCCCTGCGCTCCCCGGCCTCCAGGGTCAGATACGTGCGCACGGCGGGGTTGAAGAGGGCTCCCGCCAGGCCGCTGAGCACGGAGGCGGCGAGCAGCACGGCCAGCTCGTCGCCCAGCGCGAACAGTCCGAAGCCGGCGGTCCGCAGGGCGCAGCCGGCGATGATGACCCCCCGCGCGCCGAGCCGGTCGGACGCCGAACCGCCGATGAGGAACAGCCCCTGCTGGCTGAGGTTGCGCACCCCGAGGACGATGCCGACGGCCGCCGCCGACATGCCGGCGTTCTCGGTGAGATGGACGGCCAGGTACGGGATCAGCAGGTAGAAGCCGGTGTTCACACCGAGCTGGTTGACCAGGAGCAGGCGTATGGCGAGCGGGAAGGCGCGCAGCTCCCGCCATGTCCTCACGGCCGCCGCCCCGTGCCGCCGCCGCCGGGGGCCGGGCGGACGCCGAGCCCGGGGGACCGGCTCACCCGCACCGTGCCGTCCGCGCCGCCGATGCCGGTCCAGGGGTCGTGGGCGAGGAGGAGATGCCCGTCGAGGTCGGTCCAGCGGGCCCGGTCGGCGAGGTGGACGGCGGGGGCGATGCCCAGCGTGCTGGCGGTCAGGCACCCCAGCATCAGCTCCGTGCCGCTCCCGGCGAGGATCTCCGCGATGCGCAGGGCCGCGCTGACGCCACCGCACTTGGCCAGCTTGACGTTGACGCCCTGGACGCGCCCGGCGAGCCGGCGGGCGTCCTCGGGCCCGGCCGCGTCCTCGTCGGCGACGATCGGCACCGGTGAGCCCTCCGCCAGCCGCGCCAGGGCCTCGGGATCACCCGGCGCCACGGGCTGTTCGACGGCCTCGACGCCGAGTTCGGCGCAGCGCGCCAGCAGCCGCGCCGCGTCCCTGACCGCCCAGCCGCCGTTGGGGTCGAGCAGCAGCCGCGCACCGGGGGCGGCGGCCCGCACGGCCCGTACGCGTTCCAGGTCGTCGTCCGGATCGGGGGAACCCGCCTTGACCTTGAGGACGGTGAAGCCGCCCCGGGCGAGGCGGTCCGCCTGGGCCGCGGCCCGTCCGGGCGGGGTGATGCCGATGGTGCGGGCGGTCTCGGCGGACGGCGGCGCCGCGGTGCCGAGGAGCCGGTGGACGGGCACCCCGGCCCGCTTGCCGCAGAGATCCAGCAGCGCCGACTCGATCCCCGCCGTCACGGCGGGCGGCACGTCCGGGCGCCACGCCTCGTGGCGCAGCGCGGCGAGCGACGTCTCCGGGTCGGGGAAGCGGGCCAGTTCCGGGGCGGCGACCTCGCTCAGCAGCCGGGCGATGGTGCCGGCGTCCAGGCCGTAGTAGACGCTGCTGACGATCTCGCCCCAGCCGTGCTCCGCCCCGTGCCCGACGCACAGCCACACCGCGTCCCGGGCCGCCATCGTGGAGCGGGAGATGCGCAGCGGCTCGCTGAGTTCGAGGCGCACGGTGCGCAGGGTGACCTTCACGGTTTCCCTTCCGGTATCGGTGGGGTGGTGTGGTGCGGCGGTGTGCCGGGGGCCGGTGGGGTGGCGCGTTCCGCCGGTGTGGCGCGGAGGGCCGCGGCGGGTGGGCCGGCGCGGTGCGCCGTTGTGTCGGCGGCCGGCAGGGCGAGGCGGGGCGCCGGTGGGGCGGCGCGGTGGGCCAGGGGGTCGGTGACCGTGCGGCACCGGGCCCAGCCGGTGGCCTCGACGGCGCGCGGATGCGGGATCTCGACGGGCCGGACGGCCGCGGAGCCCGGATCCAGACCGTGGGCGGCGGCGAACTCGTCGTCGTAGACGCTGCCGAGGTAGCGCTGCGGCCCGTCCGGGAAGACGGTCGCGACCACGGCCCCGGGGTGGACGCGGGCGGCCCAGGCCGCCACCAGCGCGGCGGCGCCCGTGCTCCAGCCGCCGCTCACGAAGGCGTGCCTGGCCAGCCGACGGCACGCGTCCGCGGCCTCCGCCGGACCGACCCAGTGGACTTCGTCGAACGCCTCGTAGGCGACGTTGCGCGGATGGATGCTGCTGCCCAGCCCGCGCATCACCCGCGGCCGGGCCGGCTGGCCGAAGATCGTCGACCCCGTCGCGTCCACACCGATCAGCCGCAGCGCCGGCCAGTGGCGGCGGAGCGGGCCGACGATGCCCGCGCTGTGACCGCCGGTGCCCACACTGCACACCAGCACGTCCAGATGGTCGAGCCGGTCGGCGAGTTCGGCGGCCAGGGAGGCGTATCCGGCCTGGTTGTCCGGGTTGTTGTACTGGTCGGGCCAGTACGCGCCGGGGAGCCCCGCGAGCAGCTCGCGCAGTCTCGCCAGCCGGGCGGCCTGCCAGCCGCCCTCCGCGGCGGGCCGGTCGACCAGCTCCAGCCGTGCGCCGTAGGCGCGGAGCAGCTGCCGCATGGACGGCTCCAGTTCCGCGTCGCCGACCAGCACGACGGGATGGCCGAGGGCCTGTCCGGCGAAGGCGAGCCCGATGCCCAGGGTGCCGGAGGTGGACTCCACGACCGGCGCGCCGGGCAGCAGTTCCCCCCGTTCCTCGGCGCCGCGCAGCATCGAGACGGCGGCCCGGGCCTTCATCCCGCCGACACCGAGCCCCTCCAGCTTCGCCCAGAACCCCGGCTGCGGGCAGGGCAGATCGGCGGTGACGCGGGCGAGCGGCGTCCGGCCCAGCAGGGCGAGCAGCTCCCGGTTGCCCGTCGGGGCGAGCACGGCGGCGGTCATGAAGCCCCTCCGGCGAGGTGCCCGGCGAGACCGCTGCCGCTGCCGGTGCCGCCGTAGTGGTGCACCGCACCGGGCCCCCCGTCCAGCCAGAAGAAGGGGTACGGCTCCGCGCACACCGCGCTGACGCCCGCCCCGATGAGGCGCGGCAGCACCGCGCTGCCCGTCTGGGCGAACATCACCAACGGCTTGCCGGCCCGCAGCGCGTGCTCGCGCAGCGGCTCGAACGTGCCGTTGCCCAGGGTCATCCCGGACACCAGGAGGGCGTCGCACCGGTCGAGATGGGCCAGCGCGTCGGTGTGCACCGGCTCGCCCCACTCCGTGGTGCCGCCCTTGAGGTCGCAGGGGACGTAGCCGAGCCCGCGGGCCCGCAGCGCCTCCAGCAGCGAGTTCACCACGCCCACCACGAGCACGGTGCCGCCGTCGGGCGCGCCGATCAGCTCGGCCACCGCGCGGGCCCGCGCCCGGGACTTCTCCAGGGAGGTGCCGGCGGGCAGCGGCCGGGGCCGCGCCCCGTTGGCGGGGGTGTGGGGGAGCGCGTGGGACAGATAGGCGTCCAGCGCGGCCACCCGCACCGGCGCCAGCTCGTGCCCCAGCAGCCGGGCGACGTCAGCCCCGACGCACTCCTCGACGGTGGCGTCCGCCAGCGCGCCCGGTTCGACGGCGCACGACCCCACCGCCTCGGCGACGCGTAGACTCAGTACCTCGTTGCGGTAGCCCCCGCCGCGCCCTTCGTGGCGTACGCACTGACGCGTCGTGAACGCCACCGAGACCCGCCGCTCGCGCGGGTCGGGGCCGAACTCGCCGCGGAGCACGCGCTCGACGAGGTCGGCGTACGACGCGGCGCCCACCGAGCCCGCGGCGCCTGCGGTGCCTGCCGCGCTCACCGTGCCTGCGGTGCCTGCCGTGCTCACCGAGCCCGCCGTGCCTGCCGTGCCTGCGGTGCCTGCCGTGTCCGCCGCGCCTGCCGCGCCCACCGTGCCCATCGCGCTCACCGGCCCACGACCCGGGGCGAGAGCGCGGAGAGCAGGGCCTCGGCCCGGCCGCGGGCTCCGGTGCCGCCGGCGTCGCCGGCCATCACGTGCCCGAGGTACTCGTTGTTGCTCACGGCGGCCTCGACCGCCCTGCCCGGCTCGGCGAGCTGCAGCTCCAGCAGGCCGGGCGCGCCGCGCACCTCCTCCGCCCCGTCGACCGCTTCGAGTTCCCCGGCGGCGCCGGGCACGAGGAAGGCGATGGCCGCGCTGCGCAGCCCGGTCTCCCGGGGGCGCAGATCGGGCTCCCGCCCGAGGGCCACCTCGACGCAGGCGGCGGCGAGATCGATGCCGGTGACGTGCCGCACGAGTTCGGTGATGCGGTTCCCGGCGGGCCGGGGGTTGACCTCCACGACGCGGGGGCCGCCGGCCGTGAGCTTGACCTCGGTGTGCGAGACGGCGGTGTCCAGGCCGAGCGCGTCGAGGGCCGCGAGGGCCGTCGCGCCGGCCGCCGCCGCGTCCGCCGGGGTGAGCGCCGCCGGGAACATGTGCCCGGTCTCGACGAAGGCCGGGGCCCCGCCCGTGCTCTTGTCGGTCACCCCGACCACCCGGGAGGCGCCGCCGGAGGAGACGGTCTCCACGCTCACCTCCGGCCCGTCGAGGAACTCCTCCAGGAGCACCACGGGTACGCGCCGCTGGCCCCGCGCGTTGACGGGGAATCCGGCCAGCGCCCGGTAGGCGGCGGCCAGTTGCTCCTCGTCGTCGGCCCGGCGGACGTACATCCCGGCACACAGGTCCACCGGCTTGAGCACCAGCGGGTAGCCGATGCCGCGCGCCGCCGCGGCGGTGTCGGCCCAGTCCGCGCAGACCGCGAACCGGGGGCCCGGCACACCGGCGTCGGCCAGGATCCGCCGCGTCGCGTCCTTGCGGCACGCGGCCTCCACCGCGTCCGGGGGCGAACCGGGGAGTCCGAGGCGCTCGGCGATCCGGGCGGCTGTCGGCAGGTAGTAGTCGCAGGACGTGATCACACCGTCGAAGCCCAGCGCGGCGTGCGCCCGCTCGGCGAACGGCAGCAGCGCCGGTGTGTCGTTGGTGTCCGCCGTCAGTACGTGGCGCGCGGCGAGCAGCGGGTGCGCCGTGCCCTCCGGCGCGGAGCGCAGGTAGTGGTGCAGGTCCCGGGTGAGGAACGTGAACTCGTGCCCCGCCTCCCGGACGGCCCGTGGCAGCAGCCTGCTCATCGATCCGACCCAGCTTTCCACCATCAGCAGATGCGCCACGGCTTCCCCTGTTCACAACGAGGTTGAGGATTCGGCACGGTCCGGCGGGCACGCCCTGGGGGCGCGGCGCCTTGACCGACGCGCACACTATCGACAATGGTTGTCGTTGTCATCTGACGCCCGGTCGGTTTCCCGCCATCCGGGACACCCGGTCTCCGCCGCACCGGCGGACCGACCGCGCACCGCGACACCTCACAGCGAACGGAAACACCCGATGAACGACGCCCCGCACAGCCCCGCGTACACCGTGCGGCCCGCCGCACCCGCCGACGTGGAAGGCGCGCGTCGCCTCATGCTCGACACCTTCTACCGGGAGTTCGGCTACGGATACGTGCCCGCGTGGCACCGCGACGTCCTCGACATCACCGGCACCTACCTCGAGAACCCCCGGCACCTGCTCCTGGTGGCCGTGCACGGCGAGGAGGTCGTCGCCACCACGGGCATCCGCGCGGGCGGCCCGCAGCACCCGCCGCACCCCCGCTGGCTGGCCGACCGCTACCCGCCGGCGACGACGGCCCAGCTCGTGCGGGTGTACGTGCGCCCGGAGCACCGCCGCCACGGCCTGGCGCGCACCCTGGTCCGGCGGGCCTGCGACTTCGCCGCGTCGGTCCCCGGGTACGACTGCGTCTACCTGCACACCAACACCGAGGCCGAGGGCGCCGAAGCCTTCTGGCGGAGCACGGCCAAGGAGATCTTCGACGCCCGCCCGACCGGCGAACACGGCCCCGGGGTCGCCACCGTGCACTTCGAGATCCCCATGCCGCGCTGACCGCGCCGGTGCGTGGCCGCCACCGGGGGCGGCCACCCGCCGGCAGGGCCCGGACGGGCGCGCCCGCAAACGCCCCGGTCGGCGGGCCCGCAGGCACCGCGGGCGTCCCAGCCGGGGGACGAGCGCCGGAAGCGTCCCGGCCGGGGCGTCTCAGCCGCGCAGGCGGAGGTACGCGTCCAGCTCCGCCGCCCCCGCGAGCATCGCCCTCCCGCGGGCGGACAGCCGGGCCTGCCAGTCGCCCAGCGCGGCCTCCAGCGGCTCCAGCCCGCCCGCCTGCCGCACCTGGGCGAGCAGCGGGGCGATCCGCTCCAGCGGGTAGCCGCCCCGCCTGAGCTGGTGGGCCAGCCGGGCATCGCGCACATCGGCCTCGCCGTACACGCGGTACCCGGTCCGCGGGTCGCGCCGCGGCCGCACCAGTCCGGCGCGTTCCCACGCGCGCAGCGTGGCGGGCCGGATCCCGAGCCGGCCCGCCAGCGGACCGATGAACACACCGCCGGGCTCCGGCTCTTCGCCCGCCCCGGGCACGGCGGCGGCCCCGAGATCGCGAAGGGCGCCCTCGACGGCCCGCAGGGTGCGCCGGTCGTCGAGGAGCTGGGCGTGGCTCTCGTCGACGAGCCGCAGCGCCTCGTCGGTGTCGCCCCGGTTCACCGCCCGCATGACCGACGCCGCGGACGCGTGGCCGTGGCCCGGCACCAGGGCGAGGAAGGCGCGCAGCGCGGCCGCGTGCGCGGGGGTGTAGGCGCGGTAGCCGCTCGGTGTGCGATCGGCGGCCGGCAGGATCCCGGCCTCCTCGTAGTTCCTGACCGCCTGGGTGGACAGACCGTGCCCGCGCGCGAGATCGACCGGCCGCAGCCGCCCACCGCTTTGAAGGTTGCTCCCCATCATCCCGTCCATGGCCCGGCAAAACATCGCCCAAGTCTCCACCGAAGGTTCAACGATACCGTTGAAGCCATGGCTACGGACCTCAAGGAAACCGCCCTCGCCGTCGAACCCTCCGCCGTGCTGGGCCTGTTCGCCGCCCGCCCCCGGCTGCTGGCCCTGGGCGAGCCCACCCACGGCGAGGACGCCCTGCTCGACGTGCGCAACGAACTCTTCCGGCGCCTCGTCGAGGAGGAGGGCTACCGCACGGTCGCGATGGAGACCGACTGCCTGAAGGGCCTGATCGTCGACGACTACGTCACCACCGGCACGGGCACCCTCGACGAGGCCATGGAGCACGGCTTCAGCCACGGCTGGGGCGCCTCACCGGCCAACCGCGACCTCGTGCGCTGGATGCGCGCCCACAACGCGAAGCGGCCCGCGCCGGAGGCGGTCCGCTTCGCCGGGATCGACGGCCCGCTGGAAACGGAGGGCGCCGCGAGCCCCCGGCAGGCCCTCACCGCGCTCCACGGCCACCTCGCGGCCCATGTGGACGCCGAACTGCTGCCCTGTACCCGGGACACCCTCGACCGCCTGCTCGGCGACGACGACCGGTGGACCGACCCCGCCGTGATGTGGGACGCGTCCCTGTCCGTGGGCCGCTCCGACGACGCGGCACGGCTGCGGCTGCTCGCCGACGACCTGGCGGCCCTGCTCGAAACCCAGGCGCCGCACCTGGCGGCCGCCGTCCCGCCCGGCGACCGGGAGCGGGTGGCGCTGTACGCGCGCTCCGCCGTCGGCCTGCTGCGCTACCACGCCGCCATGGCCGACACCTCGCCCGCCCGTCTGTCCCGGCTGTTGGGCGTCCGGGACCAGATGATGGCGCACAACCTGCTCGCCGTCGCCGACCGGGGACCGGCACTCGTCCACGCGCACAACTCCCATCTCCAGCGCGAGCGGAGCACGACGCGGATGAACGGCGCTCCGCTGCACTGGTGGAGCGCCGGCGCGCTGGTGAGCACCCGGCTCGGCGCGGACTACGGCTTCGTGGCCACCGCGCTCGGCACCCTCCGGCACCGCGGCGTGGACGCGCCGCCGCCCGACTCCCTCGAAGGGATCCTGTCGCAACTCCCGGGCGACCGCTGCCTCCTGGACGCCCCGCGCCTCGCCGCCGCCCTCGGCCCGGCCACCCCCGCCCCCCGCCCGTCCCCCTGGTTCGGCTACGCCCCGCTGGACCCGGCACACCTGCCCGCGATCGACGGCATCGTGTTCCTCAGGGACGTCCCGCGGCGCTGAACAGGGGCCGGCGGGTGCGTTCCGGGGCGGCGCCCGCCGCCCCCGGGAGCCCGCCGGCCGGGTCACGTCTCAGACGGGCTTCACCCGCGCGCGCAGCAGGCAGAACTCGTTGCCCTCCGGGTCGGCGAGGACGTGCCAGCTCTCCTCGCCGCTCTGGCCGACGTCGGCCGGCACGGCGCCCAGCGCGAGCAGCCGGGCCAGTTCGGCCTCCTGGTCGCGGTCGGTGGCGTTGAGGTCGAAGTGCACGGGGAGTTTCCCGGGGCGCGGGTCGCGGCCGGCGCCGATGACGACGGTCGGCAGCGCGCCGCCGGCCTCCGCGCCGGGCGGGCCGATCTGGATGCTGCCGTCGGCTTCGCGGTCCAGCTCGACATAGCCGAGGACCTCGCACCAGAAGGCGGCCAGGCGGTTGGGGTCCTGTGCGTCGATGACGATCTCGGTGATACGGCAGGCCATGCCGCGATGATAGGCGCGCCGCCCGGGCCCACGGACCCGCTCCGGGTCGGTCCGCCGCACCCGGCCCGGCCGATCCGCCGCGCCGCCCGGGCCCACGGACCCGCCCCGGTCGGCCCGCCGCACCCGCCCCGGTCGGCCCGCCGCACCCGCCCCGGTCAGTCCGCCGCACCCGGCCCGGGCGCCGCGTCCGGTGGCGGTCCGGGGTCCGGGGCCGAGGCCCGCAGCCGGTAGGACGCGCGCACGTCCCGGTGGACGGTGCCGGTGTCGACGGGCCTGGGCAGGCCCGTACGGCTGCTCGCGGTCGTCGAGCGGGGCGCGTCGACGGCGACATGCGTGCGGGGGTGCTCCCGGAACCGCAGGGCACGCGCGCCGGCCGAGGCGTCCAGCGCGATGTCGGACGGGGGCCGCCTTCAGGTCGGTTCGTCGGCCCCGGAGGTCCGGCGGGAGCGCCGCGCGGGGCGGTGGGTGCGCTGCGGCGGGTCCGTGTCCCCGGACTCCTCCGCGCGGCGGGCCCGTGTCGCGTCCCCGCGCCTCGCGGACCGGGTGCGGCGGGTGTCCCGGGCCCGGCGGCGGCTGTCCCGGTCGGTTCCGCCGTCGCGCTCGTCCGCGCCGAGCGCCCCGTCCGCCGCCGTGAGTCCCTCGTCGGCGACGGCGCCGGCGGCGGCCCCCGCGGTGCCGGTGACCTCGCCCGCCGCACGGCCGACGTCACCGGCGGCGGAGCGTGCCCCCTCGCCGACGTCCGCCACCGCACGGCCGGCACCGCGTCCGGCCTCGTCCACGGCCCGGCCCACTCCGCGGCCCGCCTCGTCGACGGCCCGGCCCACCCCGCGCCCGGTCTCGTCGAGCGCCCTGCCCACTCCGGTGCCCGCCTCTTCGAGCGCGGGCCCCACCCCCGAGGTGATGTCCCGCAGGATCTCCGGGTTCCGGTCGATGGTGGTGAGGACGCGGGCGATGACCGCGGTGACGTTGTCGAGGTGCACCTTCAGCAGCGCCTGCGCCTCGACACCCTTGATGTCGAGATGAACGGCGCCGAGCTCCACATCCGCTCCGACGTGCAGCTTCACCAGGTCGAGCACTTCCGCCCGGAGCGACACCCGGGCCCGCAGGTTCTCCACGTCGAGGGCGATCTCGTCGACCTGGAGGTGCGGGATGTCCAGCAGGACGTCGGGCTCGCCGGCCCACTCCTCCGCTTCCTCCGTGCCGTCCTCGTCGAACACGTCGGTGTCCGGTTCCTCTTCCTCGCCGGCCGTGCCGTGCGCGTCACCGGTGTCGTCCATGCCGCTCCTCCCGTGATCAACAGAGAACGTCGTCCGATGCTCGCACCGGCCCCGGTACGGCGCCCTCTCGCACACCGCCGGGCGGAGCACACCGCCGGGCGGAGCACACCGCCGGGCGGAGAGGCTTCGTTGATACCTTTCACTTGTCGGGTGAAAGCGCATGGCTTCACTCGGCGGGAGATCCGAGGGAGAGGGGTGGACGGGTGCTCACCGAGGAGCGGCGCGAGGCGATCCTGCGCATGGTCGAACGGCGGGGGACGGTCACGGTCAAGGAGGCGGCGGAGGAGATGTCGGTCTCCGCGGTCACCGTCCGGCAGGACGTGCGGGACCTGGCGAGCCGCGGGCTGGTGGTGCGGGTGCACGGCGGGGCGATGTCCCCGGCCGCCGCGCGGCAGGCGTCCGGGCCCCAGGGGGAGGAGTCCCGGCCGGCGGCCCGGCCCGGGCCCGTGTTCGGGCTGGTCGTTCCGCCCGGCGACTACTACTACCCCGAGATCATCCGCGGGGTGCAGGAAGCCGCCCGCACGCACGGGGCGCGCGTGGTGCTGGCGGTCTCCGGCGAGACCCTGGCGGACAACCGGGAACAGGTGCGCAGGCTGGTCGCCGCGGGGGCCGAGGGGCTGCTGCTGATGCCGAGGGCCGGGCTGGAGGCCGCCGAGCACCCCGAGGAGTGGCTGGCGGACCTCGGAGTGCCGGTCGTCCTCGTCGACCGCAGGGCCGGCGGGCACGCCGGGCGGCTGGAGCAGGTGGCGTCCGACCACGCGTACGGGGCGGGGCTCGCCGTCCGGCACCTCGCCGGGCTCGGGCACCGGAGGATCGCCTTCGTCGCCCGGTCCGACAGCCCGAACACGCCGCTGATCCAGGAGGGTTACGCGGCGGCCTGCCGGGATCTCGGGCTGGTGGCCGGGCCCCTGTACCGGATCGACGCGGCCGACGGCGGGGCCCCGGCCGAGTGGTTCGAGGAGCTCGTGCGCGCCGTCGGGGCCGGTGAGGTCCGGGCCGCCCTGGTGCACAACGATCTCGACGCGGTCACCGTCGTCGGCATGCTCCAGGCGCGCGGTCTGAAGGTGCCGGACGACCTGGCCGTCGTGACGTACGACGACGAGGTCGCCGAGCTGAGCGACGTGCCGCTGACCGCCGTGGCGCCGCCCAAGAGGGCGGTCGGCGCCTGGGCCGTCGACCTGATGCGGCGGCGGCTCGCGGAGCCCTCGGCGCCGCTGGCCGAGCTGCTGCTCCGGCCGGAGCTGCGGGTCAGGGCCTCCAGCGGGGCCGCCGGGGGGTCGGACGCCCGTCGGTGAACCTCATTCGCTTTCACTTTCTTTCACTTAACATCAATCGAAGCGAAAAGCATTGACGCTCGCCTAGCATCTGACGAATGATGCCGTTCGAAGCCCCAGCGAACGATCGGTGTCCATCATGCTTCGCAGAACCGCCGCCACCCTGGCCGGATCCCTCACCGCCCTCGCCCTCCTCGCGACCGCCTGCGGCGGCCCCGGCGAGGGCGCCTCCCGTGCCGACGCGACCGGAAAGGTCACGTTCTGGTCCTTCGTCAAGGGATCCGACCAGGTGGCCGCGGCCTTCAACCGCACCCACCCGGACATCGAGGTCACCTTCGAGACCGTTCCGTCGGGCCAGGAGTACTACTCCAAACTGACCAATGCGGTGAAGGCCGGCACCGCCCCGGACGTCGCCGTCGTCGAATACCCCCACCTGCCGGAGTTCGCGGCCCAGGGCAAGATCGAGGACCTCAGCGACACGCTCGGCCCCGTGGTGCGCGAGCGGTTCCCCGCAGCGGTGCGGCAGCTCGTCGACCTCGGCGGCAGGACGTGGGCCGTCCCGCGTGACGCGGCCCCCCTGCTGCTGATGTACCGCAAGGACTTCTTCACCCGGCACGGGATCACCGTCCCCACGACGTGGGACGCCTACCGGACGATGACCGAGCAGGTGAAGGAGGCGGACGCCGAAGCCCGCGGCGGCGTCCTCTACACCGACAACCCCGGCCTGCTCACCGCCCTCGCCTGGCAGGCCGGAGGGCGGTGGTTCAGCGCCGGTGAGGACTCCTGGAAGGTCACCGTCGACGACACGCCCTCCACGCGGACCGCCGCCTACTGGGGCGACCTCGCCCGCCGCGACCTCGTCCTGCCGACGAGCTCACTGGACCCGTTCTGGACGAGCGTCCAGAAGAACCGGACCGTGGCCTACGTCTGCGCGAGCTGGTGCGCCGGGGCGCACCAGGCGACCGTCCCCGACCAGGCCGGCAAGTGGGCCGTCGCCCCCGTCCCCACCTGGGACGGCAAGCCGGCGTCGGCCATGTACGGAGGCTCCTCCTTCGTGATCCCCAAGGGCACCGGGAACAGCCCCGCCGCCGCCGAGTTCATCAAGTGGATCACCACCGACCCCGAGGGCATGAAGGCCTGGGTCGCCTCCGGCACCAGCAGCATGTTCCCCGCCGATCCGAGCCTCGTCCCCGTCACCAAGGCCGCGTTCGGCACGGACTACTACGCGGGACAGGACGTCTACGCCGTCGGCGCCGCGTCCTACGGGGCCATCCGGCACGGCTGGACGTGGGGCCCGGTCATGGGCACGACCAACACCGCCATCGCCGACGAACTGGCCGGGGTCGCCGACGGCACCGTGACCCTGCCCGGCGTCCTCGCCCGGGCGGAGCGGACCACCGTCACGCAGATGAGGCAGCGGGGCATGGAGGTCACCGCCCCCTGAGGCGGCCCGGCCCCCGTCCGACACCACCGCCCGTCCCCGAAAGGCCGCCATGGCAACACCGTCCACGCGCGGGCAGCGCGGAGCCGCCGCCCTGCTCCTGTCACCCTTCCTCGTCCTGTTCGCCGCCGTCACCCTCGCCCCGCTCCTCCACACGGCATGGCTCAGCCTGTTCACCACCCGCACCTCGGGCCTCGGCTTCGCAGGGGCGCGGAGCGTCTTCGCCGGCCTGGACAACTACGCACGGGCCCTGTCCGACCCCGGGTTCCGCGACGGCTTCCTCGTCGTCGCCGCCTACTGCGCCGTCTACATCCCCGTCATGATCGGCGGCGCCCTCGTCCTCGCCCTGCTGCTCGACTCCGGCCTCGCCAGGGCCCGTTCGTTCTTCCAGCTCGCCCTGTTCCTGCCCCACGCCGTACCGGGCCTGATCGCCGCGCTGATCTGGGTCTACCTCTACACGCCCGGCCTGAGCCCGGTCGTCGACCTGCTCCGGTCCGGCGGCATCGACATCGGCTTCCTCTCGGCCGACACCGCGGTCCTCTCCACCGCCAACATCGCCGTCTGGGAGTGGACCGGCTACAACATGGTCATCTTCTACGCCGCCCTCCAGGCGGTGCCCCGCGAGACCCTGGACGCCGCGAAGGTCGACGGAGCGGGAGCCCTGCGGACGGCCCTGTCCGTCAAGGTGCCGATGATCCGCCCCGCCGTGGCGCTCGCCGTCCTGTTCACCGTCATCGGCTCCGTCCAGCTCTTCACCGAACCGAAGGTCATCTACAGCGCCTCGACCGCGATCGGCAGCAGCTGGACACCCAACATGTACGTCCAGACCGCCGCCTTCCAGAACAACGACTTCGGCCTGGCCGCCGCCGCGTCGCTGCTGATCGCCCTGTTCGCCGCCGCGCTGTCGTTCGCCGTCACCCGTATCTCACGCCGCGGGAGCCAGTCGTGACCCCTGCCGTCCGCCACCCCGCCGAGCCCGCCGCGACGCCCGCGACCACCCCGCCCACGAGCCCCGCACGCCGCCGGCGCGCCCCGAAGCCGCCGTCCGCGCTGCTCTCCCGGGCGGGCGTCACCGCGGTGCTCGCCCTCGCCACCGTCTACACCCTGGCCCCGCTGACCTGGCTGCTGCTCTCCTCCACCAAGAGCCGCGCCGATCTCTTCGGCACGAACGGGTTCGCCCTCGGCGAGGAGATGCACCTCGCGGAGAACCTGCGGCACCTCTTCTCCGCCGACGGCGGCGTCTACCTCCGCTGGCTCGCCAACACCGTGGCCTACGCGGGCGGCGGAGCGCTGCTCGCCGCGCTGTTCGGCGTCGCGGCCGGATACGCCTTCGACAAGCTCGCGTTCCCCGGCAAGGAACGGCTCTTCGCACTCGTCCTGCTCGGGGTGATGGTGCCCGGCACGGCGCTGGCGATCCCGCTGTACCTGCTGGCCGCCGAAGCGGGCCTGGTGAACACCTTCTGGGGTGTGTTCCTCCCCGGTCTGGTCTTCCCCTTCGGCGTGTACCTCGCCCGGGTCTTCAGCGCCGCCTACGTGCCCGACGAGGTCCTGGAGGCGGCCCGGATGGACGGGGCGGGCGAGTTCCGGGCCTTCTGCCGCATCGGCCTGCCCATGCTGGCGCCCGGCTTCGTCACCATCTTCCTCTTCCAGTTCACCCAGATCTGGAACAGCTTCTTCCTTCCCCTGGTCATGCTCTCCGACCAGGACCTGTACCCGGTCAACCTCGGCCTCTACGTCTGGTACTCCTCGGCGCTGGCCCAGGGCCACCCCGAGGACTACCTCCTGGCCGTCGTCGGCTCCCTCGTCGCCGTCGCCCCGCTGATCGCCGTCTTCCTGATGCTCCAGCGGTTCTGGAAGTCCGGCATGACCGCCGGCGCCGTCAAGTAGACCGCCACCGTGAGGACTTCCCCGATGCAACCGCCCGCCCGCCGCCCCCGCGCCCTGTTCGCCATGGGACGGCGCCACCGCGACACGCTCTTCCCCGCCCCTGCCGTCCGGCGCCTGACCGGCTGGGTCGACATCGACCCGGACGAGGTCGCCGAGGACTTCGGCCGCGCGCCGGCACTCCACGCCGCGGAGATCCTGATCACCTCCTGGGGATGCCCCGCCATCGACGAGGACGTCCTGGCACGCGCACCCGCGCTGAAGGCCGTCGTCCACGCCGCCGGCAGCGTCAAGCACCATGTGACCCAGGCGTGCTGGGACCGCGGCATCCGCGTCTCCTCCGCCGCCGCGGCCAACGCGGTGCCCGTCGCCGAGTACACCGTCGCCGCCGTGCTCCTCGCCAACAAGCGGGTCCTGGAGATCGGCGCCCTCTACCGCGAGCACCGCGCCCCCCTCGACTGGTCCCGGCGCTTCCCCGGCTTCGGCAACTACCGCAGGACCGTGGGCGTCGTCGGCGCCTCGCTCGTCGGCCGCAAGGTCCTCGAACTGCTGCGGCCCCACGACCTCGACCTCCTCCTCGCCGACCCCCATGCCGACGCGGAACAGGCCCGCCGGCTGGGCGCCCGGCAGGTCGAACTGGACGAACTCGTCGCCGCGTCGGACGTCGTCTCGCTGCACGCCCCCGAACTCCCCGAGACCCGCCACCTGATGGACGCGCGACGGCTCGCCCTCATGCGGGACGGCGCCACGCTCGTCAACACCGCGCGGGGATCCCTCGTCGACACCGGGGCGCTCACCGCCGAAGCCGCCACCGGCCGCATCCACGCGGTCGTCGACGTCACCGAACCGGAGGTGCTCCCCGCCGGCTCACCGCTCTACCGGCTGCCGAACGTGCTGCTCACCCCGCACATCGCCGGCTCGCTCGGCGGCGAACTCGGGCGCATCACCCACAGCGCCCTGGACGAGATCGAACGCTACTGCGCCGGACGCCCCTTCGCGCACCCCGTCCGCCACGAGGCCCTGTCCACCTCCGCCTGAGGACCGGCCCGGCGGCGGACGTCCGCCGGGATCCCCGCCGGACGTCCGGGCCGGCCCCTTCGCCGGCTCCCACGGCACACCCGTGCCTCCGCACCCTCCAGCACCGTCCCAACCGACGACCCAAGGAGTCCCCATGCCCCCCACCCCGTCCATGGACCGGCGCCGGCTGCTGAGCGCCGGCGGAGCCCTCGGGCTCGCCGCCGCCGCTGCCCCGCTGCTCGGCCCCACGGCGCACGCGGCCCCGGCCGGTCCCCGCACCACCGTCACCGACCTGGGCCCCGCCATCGAGCAGTTCGCGCTCATGAGCGGACTCCTCGTCGGCGACACCGTCTACATCGGCTCCCGCAACCAGCAGCCCACCAGGGTGATCGGATTCCACCTGCCGACCCGGAAGGTGGTCTCGCGGACCGACCTCGGCAGCGGCCACTCCGTGCAGGCCCTCGCCGCCGACCCCACCGGCCGCTACCTCTACGCGGGCATCCTGACCAAGGCCGACGAGGGGAAGCCCAACCTCTTCCGCTGGGACCTGAGCACGCCCGGCCGGCCCGCCGCGGGCATCGGCCGGACCGGCGACCGGGACATCCGCGAACTCGCCGTCGCCCCCGACGGCACCGTGTACGCCGTGGGCGGCGTCCCCGGCGACGCGCCGGCCCTGTGGATGTACGACCCCGGGACCGGCGAGGTGACCGGTCTCGGCGTCCCCGACCCGAAGGCCACCCTCGCCCGGGCCGTCGCGGCGACCGACACGACCGTCTACTTCGGCGCGGGCAGCGTCCTCGCGGGCGGGGACGGCGCGAGCCGGGCCTGCCTGTACGCCTACGACCGGGCGTCGGGCGCCTTCACCGACATCACGCCGAAGGAGCTGACCAGGGACCCCAGCCTGCGGGAGCTCGCCGTCCACGGCGACCGGCTCCTGGCCAGCACCTCGGGGTCGACCGAGCACGCCAAGCTCGCCGTGCTGGACCTGGCCGACCCCTCCGCGTACACCCTGATGCCCACCGAGGGAGGGGTGGTCAAGAACCTCACCGCCGCGGGCGACCGGATCTTCTTCGCCACCGACGCCGGCCTGTACTCCTGCACCCCCGCCACCAGGACCGTGACACCCCTCGCGCACGACGGGCCGGACCTCGGCGAGATCTGGGGCCTCGACCACGCCGGCGGCACCCTGGCCGTCGTCTCCGGCTACGGCTTCGTCGGCGAGGTGGACATCGCCGCCGGCACGGCCGTCATCACCGAACTCGGCTCCGCCGGCGCCCCCGTGACCCCGCAGACCACGATGGGCATCGCCGCCGACCACCGCTACGCCTACGTCGGCGGCAACAACGTCATCGCCCGCCACGACCTGCGCACCGGCGAGGTGAGAAACCTCCGGGCCCCCGGTGAGGCCAAGGACGCCGAGGTGCTGAACGGCGTGCTCTACACCGGGCAGTACAACTCCCAGGGCATCTGGCGGTACGCGCCGGGGCCCGGCGGCGGTCCGCGCCGGGCCGCCGGGTTCCCCGGCGAGCAGAACCGGCCCCTCGACATCTGCTGGGACGACGTGAACCGGCTGCTGCTCGTCGCCGTGCAGTCCGACACCGAGGGCGGCGGCGCCCTGTGGACGTACTCCCCGGGGAAGGCCGAGGGGACCGCGTACGTCAACCCGGTCGACGCCGACCAGACCGTCCGGGCGGTCGCCGCCCGCGACGGCGTCGCGTACCTCGGCGGCGACAACCCGTCCGCGCGGGGCCCGCGCGGCACCGTCGTCGCCGTCGACCCCGTCGGCGGGCGCGAGCGGTGGCGCATCGACCTCCCGCTCGCCCTGGGTGTGGCCGCGCTGGCCGTGCGGGGCCGCCATCTGTACGGCCTCACGAGGCGGGGCGGCTTCTTCGTGATCGACACCCGGAGCCGGCGCCTCGTGCACACCGCCGACCACCGTGCCCTGTGCCCCGGCTTCGCCGCGATGGTGACCAGCCGGAACGTGGTCTACGGGGTCTCCGACACCACGCTCTTCCGCTTCCACCCGGAGACCTTCGCCGTCAGCACGGTGGTCGCCGCCATCGACGGCGCCTGGTACAGCGGGCCGCACGTCAACGCCGACCGCGACGGCCGGCTGTACACGATGCGCGGCCACCGGCTCGTCCGCGTCGACGACAGGCCGGTGTTCGGAGCATGAGGAGGACCGACAGGAGGGCCGGGCGGACCACGGGCAGGACGACACGGCGCACCGCCCTCGCTGCGGCGCTCGCGGCGACGCTGACCCCGGCCGCGCTCGCCACGGCCGAGGCCGGCCAGCACCTGCCCGGCGCCCCGGCCCCGTCGTCCGGCCGGGCGGCGCTGCTGAGCGTCGACTACCGGTCCGGCACCCTCGACTCCGGTGTCCCGGACCTGACCACCACTCACGCCACGGCGGCGGACGCCTCATCGGTCGTCCCGGCGGGCGACGACCACGCCGTCGCCCACAAGGTGACCCTCGGCGACCCCGGCTACGTCTCGGACGGCGCCCCGCGCAGCGAGAGCGCCACCAACGCCGTCGCCGGCGGGACCTTCCGCGTCGGCGACGAGCACCGCTACGAGTTCAGCCTGCTGCTCCAGGACTGGAAGACCTGGGAGCCGGGGGAGTCGCAGAGCGGCGACATCGTCTTCCAGGGGAAGCACGCCGGCGGCAACCTGCCGTCGTTTTACCTGATGACCAAGCGGAACGGCATCGCCTTCCGGTCACCCACCCTCGACCTGCAGACCGCCGTGGTCGACGACTTCCGACCGTACCTGGGTAGGTGGATGCGCTTCCGGGTGGACGTGAAGTGGACGGACGACGACACCGGCCACTACCGGATCTCCACCCGGATGCCCGGCGACTCCGGCTGGACGGCGCGGCACGCCTACGAAGGCGTCCGGACGTTCCATCCGAAGAACCCGACCGCCTTCGGCTACCTGAAGTGGGGCCTGTACCGGCCCGGCCAGACGCCGGAGAACGGCGATGTGCCGACCCGTGTCGTCCACCACGACGACATCCGGGTGACCGGCCTCTCCGGCGGATGAACGACGCGGCCCCGCCGCCGGCCCTCGCCCCCGTGCCCCGCCGCTCCGGCGGGGCACGGGGGCGAGGGCTGGCGGCCGCCGGTCACGTCCCCTCCGGGGCGGCCGTCCCCGTGTGTGCGCCGTCGTCCGCGCGGGCGGCGCGGCGCAGTCCGCGGACGGCCGGGGTCGCGAGCAGCGCCACCCCGCCGGCCAGGCAGGCGCCGGCCGACACCAGCAGCAGCCGGTCCGGGGAGGCCAGGGCGGTGGCCGGTCCCGCCAGCATCTGGCCGGCCGCGATCCCGGAGACCGAGCCCGCCAGCTCGTACGCCGTGACCCGGTTGAGCACGGCGGGCGGGGTGTGGGTCTGCACGCTGGTCGCCCACATCACCGACCAGAAGGCCACGGCCGCCCCGCCGAGCACGTGCCCCGCCAGCAGCACCGGCAGCCCGGCGTCCCATGCCACCGACAGCGGCAGCACGGTGTACAGGGCGACGGCCACCGCGCCCGCGGCCAGTGGGCGGGCCGGGCGGACCCGCAGCGCCAGCAGGCCGCCGAGCACCGTCCCGGCGCCGAGTGCGGAGACCGCCAGGCCGTAGGCGTCGGGGCCCAGCCGGTCCCCGATCAGTGCCGCGGTGAGCGGGACCAGCGGGCCGAAGACGAGAATGCCGCAGCCCACCCAGATGAGGATCACGGCCCACATCCAGGTGCGTGCGCGGAACTCCTGCCAGCCCTGGCGCAGATCGCGGCGCAGGGATCCGCCGGTGCTCGCGGGCACTCGGGCGGGGGCGAGCCGGACGAGGGCCAGGCACAGCGCGCTGACCAGGAAGGTGCCCGCGTCGATGGCGTACACGGTCCCGGCGCTGGTCAGCGCCAGCAGCACGCCCGCCAGTGCGGGGCCGAGCAGATGGGCGAGTGCGTCGGCCACCTTGAGCGTGGCGTTGGCCCGCTGCGGTTCGCTGGAGACCAGCGGCACCATGCCGTTCGCCCCCGGCAGGAACATCGCGACGGCCGCACCGGCCAGCGCGGCCATCGACACCAGCAGCCAGAACGGCGGCGTCCCGGCGAAGAAGGCCACCGCCAGCACCGCTTGGGTGACCACGCGCACGAGGTCCGCCACGACCATCATCCGGCGTGCGCCGAACCGGTCGGCCAGCACCCCGCCGAACAGCACCAGCAGGACGAAGGTGCCTGTCCAGGTGCCGAGGACGAAGCCGACCCCGGACACGCCGTAGAGCGCGCCGACGGCGAGCGCCGCCGCCACCGGCATCATGGCGTCGCCGAACAGCGAGACTGCGCGGGCGGCGAAGTAGAGCGTGAAGCGCCGGTCCCACAGCGGGGGAGGGGCGGGCGGCCCGGCGATCGCCGAAGCGGCCCGGGGTGTCGGGGTGTTGGTCTGCGAGGTCGTCACGCCGCGATACTGGTCTGGACCAATAGCCCGAATCCAGTGTCGCGAACGACGTCATGGGGTACTTTCGCGCCATGACGCCTCGTCCGCTGCCGAACACTCCGGCGCCGCACCGGGTGGTCGCCCTGACCAGGCCCCCGCAGCCGGCCTTCCCGCTGGCCTGCGCGGCCGAGGTGTTCGGGGACCACGGCCCGGCCGTCCCCGCCCGCTACACCTTCGAGATCTGCACCGAGCACCCCGGCCCGGTGCGCACCGGTCTCGGGCAGGACCTGCTGGTCACGGCGGGCCTGGAAGCCGTCGGGCGGGCCGACACCGTGGTGGTCCCCGGCTGGGAGCAGGACCCCGGTGCCGAGGTGTCCCCGGCGGTCGTGGAGGCCGTCCGCGAGGCGCACCGGCGGGGCGCCCGGATCGCCGCCATCTGCACGGGGGCGCTGGTGCTCGCCGCCGCCGGGCTGCTGGACGGACGGCGCGCCGCCACCCACTGGGCCCGCGCCGCCGAACTGGCCGCCCGCTTCCCGCGGGTCCGGGTCGACCCCGCGGTGCTCTACGTGGACCACGGCGACGTCGCCACCAGCGCCGGGTCGGCGGCCGGCGTGGACCTCTGCCTCCACCTGGTGAGCGCCGATCAGGGCGCCGCGTACGCCACCCGGATCGCCCGGCGGATGGTGATGCCGCCTCACCGCGAGGGATGCCAGCTCCAGTACGCCGAATTGCCCTCGCCCGGACCGGTGGGCGACTCGCTCGCACCGCTGCTCGACTGGGTGTCCGAACGGCTGGACCAGCCGATCGGCGTCGCCGAGATGGCCGCCCGCTCGCAGGTCTCGGCCCGCACCCTGACGCGCCGCTTTACCGGACAGCTGGGCATCAGCCCCGGGCGCTGGCTGCTGGACCGCCGCATCGCCGCCACCCGCGCGCTCCTGGAGGAGACCGACCTGCCCGTGGAGTCCATCGCCCGCCAGGTCGGCCTCTCCTCGGCCGTCAACCTGCGGCGGCGGTTCCACGAGGCGCTGCGCACAACCCCCGCCGCCTACCGGCGCGCCTTCCGCGCCGACCGGGCCGGGCAGGGTGCCGCGGCGCCCTGACGCGGCGCGTTCCGGCTGAGTACGATCGCCCACCGCGGGATGGGGACGGGACCGGATGCCGGGCCGGCCCGCAGGCTCGTAGCGTCGCCGTGTGAGCGAAGACAAGGACAGCGCGCCCCGGCAGGGCATGTCGTGCACCCGGGCGCTCGGCGTCACCGTGGCCGTGCTCGTCGGCCTGCCCCTGCTGATCGTCCTGGGCGTGGTGGTGACCTTCGCGGTGCAGCGCTCCGTCCCCGAGGACTATCCGACGGTCGCCCCGCGGACGACGGCGGACCGGGCGGCCGCGCGCTCGCGGGAGGCGTACGCCCTCCTCGGCCCCGGCCCGTTGATCCCGGCGGGCGAGTCGAACTCCTTCTCCTCCGACATGTGTTACCCCGGCGGCCTGGAGTCGGCGGCGGACGAGCCCACGCCCGGCTCCTACGCGCTGTCGCACACCTGGGACGTCGGCGGCGTTCCGCGCGAGGACGCGGTCGCGGGGCTGGAGCGGCTGCACGACGCGCTGGTCGCCGACGGCTGGCGGATCGTCGCCCACGATGCCGCGCCGGGCGACGCCGAACTGGTGCTGCGCGCCGAGCACGACGACGAGGGGCGGCAGGTCTACTTCTGGACTCCCGACGGCGGACGCCTCCGGGGAGGCGTGCACGCCGCCTGCGCGTTCGACCCGTCGGGGGAGGAGAGCTGGGACGTCACGGCGGGGCTGGTACCCCCGGCGCTCGGCCGCGGCTGACCCGCCCGGGGGCGATCGCTACGCGGCGCCCAGGTCGGCGTGGACGAGGTGGTGGTCCGAGTACTCGCTGGGGTGCACCCGGTGGGCGAGCGGGACGATGCCGCGCAGGAAGATGTAGTCGAACTTGCTCTGCCAGTCGGTGGTCGGCGCGCAGGCGCCGACGGGCGAGGGGTGGCACTGCGGATCGGTGTCCTTGGCCAGTGCCCACACCCGGGCGAGTTCGGGGGCGTCGGGCCGGGCGTTGAAGTCGCCGAGCACGACGGCGCGTTCGTGCCGGGCGACGGCGGCGGCCAGCACCCGGGTCTGCTCCGCGCGGACCGACTCCTGCTGCCGCTGGGCGAGATGGGTGTTGAAGACCCGGACGGACTCGCCGCCCACCGTCGTCGTCACGGCCATGTACCCGCGGTCCTCGGAACCGCCGTCGGGGTACTCCACGCTAATGTGGTCCGTCATCGGCGCCACCGACAGGATCGCCTGGCCGTAGCCGCCCGGATCCCACGGCAGCCCGCCGCAGCGGCCCCAGTTCTGCAGCACCGTGCCGTACTCGACGTGGTAGACGAGCCCGTAGCGCCGCTTCAGGTCGTCCCGGATCTTCTTCACGTCGCGGACGCACGACTCCTGGAGCCCGATGACCTGGGGCGCGTACTCGGCGATGTCCGCCGCGCGGTCGCCGTTGCCCGAGTCGCAGGGATTGCAGATGTTCCAGGTCATCACCCGGTTCGGTACGGCCTGTCTGACGTCCTCGGCCGGCAGCGAGGCGGCGGAGAAGGCACCGCTAGGCGCGCTGGGGCCCACGAGCACCATGAGGGCCACGACCGCGGCGCCCGCGAGCAACCGCGTGCCCCTTTCGAACACCATGCCTCCCGGTGGTGACCTCTACACGTCCACGACGTCCCGGGCACGAGGTTATGCGATGCGGTCACGGGCGAGCGCGGTGGACCCGGTCTTTGCGCGCCGCCGCGCTCCGGCGGCACGCGAAGACCGGTCGCGCACGGCCCCGCACACGCCGACGGCTCCCGTCCGCCGCGGGGCGGGACGGGAGCCGTCCGGAGTCGATCGGCCGCGCGAGGCGCCGGTTGCGTAAGGCGCCGGGCCTCACGCGTGGCGGCGGGAGCGGTTGCCGGTCACCATGCGGTAGAGCGCGAGCAGGATGAGCGAGCCGACGATCGCGGCGATCCAGGTGGAAAGTTCGAAGAAGCCGTCGATCGAGTCGACGCCGAAGATCACCTTGCCGAGCCAGCCGCCGAGCAGGCCGCCCGCGATGCCGATGAGCATGGTGATGATGACGCCGCCCGGGTCCTTGCCCGGCATGATGGCCTTGGCGATCGCGCCCGCGAGCAGGCCGATGATGATCCACGCGATGATGCCCATATCGCAACTCCGTCCCGATGTGCAAGAGGTGTCTCAGCTCATCGTCTGCACCGTTTGAGCCCGGACAAACGTCCGGTTCTGAAAATCCCGTGACGATGACGACGACGGCGCGGTGACCGTGGCGGAGCGGTGACGGCGACGGGTGCAACGCGTGTCACGTCCCGCCGGGGTGCGCCTCCTCGTCGCCGTGCGGTGCGGCGGCGGGGACTGCGGGCGTCTCCGGGCGGGTGTTGAGGAGGGCCCGGGCCTGTTCGGCGGCGCGGCCGAGGCTCTCGCCCACGAAGTCGAGGAAGCGGGCGACGTTCTCCAGCCGGACGGCGGCGGGCGTGCCGGGGCCGAGGACCCCGACGCCCTCGCGCGCGATCTCGACCTGCTGGGCCAGGGAGCGGACGCTGGCCTCCATGGACTGGTACCAGAGGTCGTCGTCGATGACGTAGCGCTCCCGCCGGCCCTCGTCGCGCTGCCGCCGGACGAGCGACTGGCTCTCCAGGAAGGTGATCGACTTGGAGATCGTCGCCGGGCTGACCTCCAGGCGCCGGGCGAGTTCGGCCGCGGTCATGCTGCCGGTGTCGGTGATCATGAGGGCGACCATGACCCGGGCCATCATCTTGGGCAGACCCGACTGCATCAGAACGGTCGTGAACGCCTCCTCGTAGGCGCGCACCGCCTCGGCGTCACGCCCGTGGGGCTGCGGCACCGGCCGGGAGCCCCGGAGTGCTGGGGCCCTGCGCCGGTGGGCGCGCTGCTCCGTCGCGCGGTGCGCCAGGTCCGCGCGGTAGCCGGTCGGCCCGCCGTTGCGCATCACCTCGCGGGTGATCGTCGAGGTCGGACGGTCGAGCCCCCGGGCGATCTCCGCGTAGGCGAGGCCGTCGGCCAGCCCCAGGGCGATCTGCTGGCGGTCCTTCTGGGTGAGCCTGCCTCCCGGCACTGCGGCCTCCTTCGTGGCGTCTGCGGCCGTCACCATAGCGTTCACCGTCTCTCCATTGCAACAGATGCGCCATCGTGTGTTGCGTTATGCTGCTGCCCGATGCAACGATTATGAGGCTCTGAACTGCATAAACAAGAGAACTCTGCAACGAAGTAGTTGCTGGAACATTGAACGCAACGTAGCTTTTGCGGTGTCAGAAACAACGAACCGCAAGGAGCTCACCATGCAGACCTTCGACACCCCCGCCCCCGTCACCGCCGCCTTCGACATCCCCGCCGGGCGCGTCCAGATCATCGCCGCCGACCGCACGGACACCGTGGTCGAGATCCGGCCCATGGACGCCTCAAAGAGCCGTGACGTGAAGCTTGCCGAGCAGGCCACGGTCGCCTACGCCGACGGCGCCCTGCGCGTCGAGGTCCCGGTGAAGAACCGTCACCTCGGCTCCTCCGGGGCCGTCGAGGTGACCGTCCGGCTCCCCGCCGGTTCCCGTGTCGAGGGGAAGGCGGCCGCGACCGAGTTCCGGGGCGTCGGCCGCCTCGGCGACGTCTCCTTCGACGGGGCGTACCGGAAGATCAAGATCGACGAGGCCGCGAGCATCCGCCTCACCGCCGTCGACGGGCACGTCGAGGTCGGCAGGCTCAACGGGCCCGCGGAGATCAGCACCCAGCGCGGTGACATCCGGATCACCGAGGCCACGCGCGGCGCGGTCGTGCTCAGCACCCAGTCCGGCGACATCTCGGTCGGCGCCGCCACCGGGGTCTCGGCCGCCCTGGACGCCGGCACCTCCTACGGCCGCGTCAGCAACGGCCTGCGCAACGACGGCACCGCCGTGCTCAGCATCCGCGCGACCACCGCCCACGGCGACATCACCGCCCGCAGCCTCTGAGCGCCGGGCACACCGTGGCAGCCCCTGCGACGGGCGGCCTCCGCACCCCGGGAGACACCGGGGAGGCCGCCCCGCGGGTTGCCGGCGTCCGGCGCAGTTAGCCGGCCGCGGAAGGGGTACACGTGCCCGCATGAGGACCGATCGCCGCAAGCCCGTGAAAGCCGTGCGCCAACTGCGCAGGATCCGTTCCTTCTACACCGGGGGGTTCCTCCTGTGGGCCGGCTCGGCCGCCTGGACCGCCTCCCACGCCCCGGGCGGACGCCAGATGTGGGCCTCGCTCCTGCTCCTGGGCCTCTTCGCCGGGCTGCTGCTCACGGCCTGCGTCCTGCTCCGGCGCATCGAGGCCGCCGCCCCCGCCCGGGCAGCGCGCCGCACGGCCCCGGGAAAGCCCGCCGCCGCGCTCGCCCCCGAGTGACCGCTCCGCCCGCACCCGCCGGCACCTGAGGCGCGGCCTGCTCCGGCCGGGTGCCCGCGCGGTCCGCCACGGCGCGTACTCCCCTCGTCGTACACCCCCGCCCCGGCGGGCTTCTACCTCTGATCTTGGCCAGTGATCCGCCATTCAGGACGGGGGTGAAGGCCATCGTTAACCCGGAGGCGCGAGGCGCCGGAGTTCTCTGCGCCTCTGGGGGTGGCAGTCAGGCAGGCCGCTTCGGGTATTCGACTTACTGCTTGACCATGGTCAGTGGTGCGCGCCGCAGCTCCCGGCGAAGTACGAGCCGGACCAGAAGTGTTCTCCCCACAGGTACCGGCGCATGTGGCTGTCGTACTCCGTGCGCAGCATGCGGGCCGAGGCGCCCTGGAGTGAAATGACCAGTTTCGACAGCTGGGTCTTGGGGGGGTAGTGCACCAGCAGATGGACGTGGCGTCCTCGCCGTTGAACTGCTTCAGCTCGGCCTCGAAGTCCGTGAGCTCCTCCCGCATGATCTCTTCGCACCGCGTCAGCACGGCGTCGGTCATGGCCTGACGCCGGTACTTCACTACGAAAACCAAGTGGACGTGCAGGTGGTGGACATGACGACCGGTGCGCACATCGGGATCGGGGTTCATCGTATGGTGATCAACATGCAGCTTCGGTACAGCTTCCGCGTGTACCCGAGCGCCGGTCAGCGCATGGCGTTGGGGCGGGCGTTCGGGTGTGCTCGGGTGGTCTTCAACGACGCGCTTCGCGTCCGTAAGACCGCCCGTGCCGCCAGGCTGCCGTTCGTTGCCTCGGGCGAGCTGTCCAGGCGGCTCACCGCTTCGAAGAAGACCTCCGAGCGGGCATGGCTCGGCGAGGTGTCCTCGGTTGTGCTGCAGCAGTCTCTCAGGGACCTGGACACTGCCTACAGGAACTTCTTCGACGGCCTGAAGGGCAAGCGCCCGCGCGTGGGTGCGCCCCGGTTCAAGTCCCGTAAGGACACCCGTCAGGCGGTCCGCTTCACCGCGAACGCCGGGTGGAAGATCACGGCCGGCGGAAAGCTCCGTCTTCCGAAGGTCGGCGACGTTGCGGTTCGCTGGTCGCGCTCGCTGCCGTCAGTTCCGTCCACGGTGACCGTGATCAAGGACCGCGCGGGCCGGTACTTCGCCTCGTTCGTGGTCGAGACCGAGCCCGAGGCGCTGCCCGCCACGGACGCGACGGTCGGGATCGACCTGGGCCTGACCCACTTCGCGATCCTCTCCGACGGTACGAAGATCGACTCCCCGCGCTTTTTGCGCCGGGCCGAGAAGAAGCTGAAGAAGGCGCAGCGGAACCTGAGCCGGAAGGCGAAAGGCAGTAACAACCGGGCGAAGGCCCGGATCAGGGTTGCCCGCGCCCACGCACGGACTGCCGATGCGCGGCGCGAGTTCCATCACCAGCTCTCCACCCGGCTGATTCGCGAGAACCAAGCGGTCGCAGTGGAAGACCTGGCGGTCAAGGGACTCGCCCGTACGCGTCTCGCGAAGTCCGTTCACGACGCCGGATGGTCGGCGTTCACCGCGATGCTGGCGTACAAGGCCGCCCTGTACGGGCGCGCCTTCCACCGCATCGGGCGGTTCGAGCCCACGTCTCAGGTCTGCTCGGCCTGCGGCGTCAAGGACGGCCCCAAGCCCCTGCACGTCCGGGTATGGACGTGCAGGGCGTGCGGGACCGTCCTGGACCGGGACATCAACGCGGCGGTCAACGTCGCCAAGGCCGCCGGACTGGCGGTCACTGCCTGCGGAGCGCGGGTAAGACCGGGACACATCCCGGCACAGCGCGAAGAAACAGGAACCCACCCAAAGCCCCAGCCGGTGACCACCGGCAGGCAGACGGGAATCTCCGCCCTTTAGGACGGAGAGGATGTCAAGGTGAGGCTGTGAACCGTTCCCTCGCCCGGCTGCGCGACCGCACCCCCTGGCCGCCGCCCCCGCACGTCGCGGACTGGGCGGTCGCGGCGGTCACCGCCCTGCTCACCGGATCCGACGCGGCGGTCAACGACCCCGGCTACCGCCAGGCCGACGCCGTCACCTGGACCCTGTTCGCGGTCTCCGTCGGGGCGCTGCTGGTGCGCAGCCGGTATCCGGTCGCGGTCGCGGTGGTCACCGGAGCGGCCTGCGCCGGATGGGCCCTGTACGGGCACATCGGCGAACTGCTCAACCTGCCGGTGATGGTCGCGCTGTACACCGTCGCCGTGCGCGGCGACCGCACCCGGACGATCCGCGCCGGCCTCGTCGCCGCCCCCGCGTCCGGCGTGGTCTCGCTGATCGCCGGCATCGACGTGGCACAGCCGCAGGGCGCGCCCCTGCTGGAGATGCTGTGGCCGCTCGTGCCGCTGCTGCTCGGGGAGGTCGTGCGCGGCCGCCGTGAACTGGTGCGGCACTACGCGGACCGCGCGGCCCGCGCGGAGGCCGAACGGGAGCGGGAGGCGCGGCGCCGGGTGGAGCAGGAACGGCTGCGCATCGCCCGCGAGGTGCACGACGTGGTGGCCCACACCGTGTCGGCGATGACGGTGCAGGCCGGGCTGGCCCTCGACGCGTTCGACGCGCGGCCGGAGGTGGCCAGGGAGGCCATGCGGCAGGTGCGCGCCTCCGGCAAGGAGGCGGTGCGCGAACTGCGCGCCACGGTGGGCGTGCTGCGGTCGGACGGCGCACCGCCGACCGGTCCGGTGCCCCGGCTGGACGGACTCGGCGACCTGGTGCGCCGGCTGGACGCGACCGGCCTGGACGTCGGCCTGCGCGTGGACACCGAGGACGGCGACGCGCCCCGCCTGGTGGAGCTGGCGGCCTACCGGATCGTGCAGGAGGCGCTGACGAACGTGATCAAGCACGCCCGGGCGCGGCACGCGGCGGTCTCGGTGCGCCGGGACGGAGACTGGCTCACCGTGGAGGTCCTCGACGACGGGACCGCCGCGCCGCCCGCGGACGGCGCCGGGTTCGGGCTGGCCGGCATGCGGGAACGGGCCGTCGCGGTTGGCGGCACGGTGGAGGCCGGGCCGGTGCCCGGCGGCGGCTGGCGGGTGCGGGCACGGCTGCCCGCGGACAGGGAAGCGGCACAGTGATCAGATTGCTCCTGGCGGACGACCAGACCGTGGTGCGGGCCGGCTTCCGTGCCCTGCTCGACACCGGCGACGACTTGGTGGTCGTCGCCGAGGCCGCCGACGGCGGGCAGACGGTGGAACTCGCCCGCACCACCCTGCCCGACGTGGTGCTGATGGACATCCGCATGCCGCGGACCGACGGCCTCGAAGCCACCCGCCGGATCGTCGCCGACCCCGCACTGGCCGCGGTGCGCGTCCTGGTGCTCACCACGTACGAGGCCGACGAGTACGTCTTCGAGGCGCTCCGCTCGGGCGCCGCCGGCTTCCTGCTGAAGGACGTCGAGCCCGACGACCTGCGCGCCGCGATCCGCACCGTGGCCGGCGGGCACAGCCTGCTCGCGCCCTCCGTGACGCGCCGGGTGATCGAGGAGTTCGCCCGGCTGAAGGCACCCGAGGCGGACGCGCGCCGCCGGCTGGAGCCCCTCACCGCACGGGAACGCGAAGTGCTGGCGATGGTCGGCCGCGGCCTGTCGAACGACGAGATCGGCGCCCGTCTGCTGATGTCACCGCTCACCGCGAAGACCCACGTCAGCCGGACCATGACCAAGCTGGGGGCACGCGACCGGGCCCAGCTCGTCGTCACCGCCTACGAGACCGGCCTGGTACGCGCGGGGGAGCACTGACCTGCTCCCGGCGGAGCAGCGGCCGACTCCGCCGGGCGGATGTCCCGCCGCCGCGCGGTCCCTAGCGTCGGGAACATGATCGAAGCGAGGGAACTCACCAAGGAATACGGCGGCAGGACCGCCGTCGACGCACTGACCTTCACCGCACGCCCGGGCCGGGTCACCGGATTCCTCGGCCCCAACGGCGCCGGCAAGTCCACCACCATGCGCCTCGTCCTCGGCCTCGACGCACCGACCCGGGGATCGGTCGCCGTCGCCGGCACCCGGTACGGCCGGCTCGCCGCGCCGCTGCGCGAGGTGGGCGCACTCCTCGACGCGCGAGCCGTCCACGGCGGCCGGACCGTGCGCCGGCATCTGCTCGGCCTGGCCCGCTCCAACGCCCTGCCCGCCCGCAGGGTGGACGAGGTGCTCGGGACCGTCGGCCTGGAGGCGGTCGCCGACAGACGGGCGAAGGGCCTGTCCCTGGGCATGGCACAGCGGCTCGGCATCGCCGCGGCGCTGCTCGGCGACCCCGGCGTCCTCGTCCTGGACGAGCCCGTCAACGGGCTGGACACCGAGGGCATCCGCTGGATCCGCACGCTGCTGACCTCGCTGGCGGCCGAGGGGCGCACGGTGTTCCTCTCCAGCCATCTGATGAGCGAACTGGAACGCACCGCCGACCATCTCGTCGTCATCGGGCGGGGCCGGCTGCTCGCCGACACCTCCATGGCCGAGTTCATCGACCGCCACTCGCCGGAATCGGTGCTGCTGCGCGTCCCGGACGGCGAGACCGCCCGCATGCGCGCCGCCCTGGAGGCCCTGGGCGCCGTGGTGCGCCCGGAGGACCGCGGGGGACTGCGGGTGACCGGAGCGAGTGCCGGGGCCGTCGGCGAGACGGCCCGGACGCACGGCCTCGCCGTCCATGAACTCACGCCCCGGCGCTCCTCGTTGGAGGAGATCTTCACCGCGATGACCCGGGAGGACGTCGAGTACCGGGGGGACGCGCCGAGCGGCCCGGGCCCGGACACGCACACCGACACGGGCAGGGACGCGTACACGCACACCGGCCCGGGCCCGGACACCCACGCGCACACCGGCCCGGACGGGGGCACAGGCACCGACCCGGACGGGGGCGCGCGGGCGCGAACGGACACGAGGGAGCTGCTGACATGACCGACACCACCACGCCACCGCCCGGCTTCCGCCGGGCCCTGGCCTTCGAATGGACCAAGTTCGCGAGCCTGCGCTCCACGGTGTGGACGACGGCCGCCACGGCGCTGGTCACCATGGCCGGCGCGGTGTTCGTGGGACTGAGCGGCAGCCTCCAGGCCGACGACACCGTGCTCGGCGGCAGTCTCACCCTCGCCGTCGTCGCCCTGATGACCGCGGGCGCCGTCGGCGCCCTGGTGGTCTGCGGCGAGTACTCCAGCGGCACGATCACCGCCACCCTGGCGGCGGTGCCCCGCCGCGGCAGGGCTCTGGGGGCCAAGGCGGCCCTGGTCGCCGGGGTGTTCGGCGCGCTGGGCCTCGTCTCGTGCGCCGTGGTGTACCTGCTGGGCGACGCCGTCATCGACGGCTCCCACCCCCAGGGCAGCCCGCTGCCCGCGCTGTTCGGCATCGCGGCACTGTTCTCCCTGGTCGGCGTCCTGGGGCTGGCGATCGGCACCCTGGTGCGCCACGCGGCCGGCGCGGTCGTCTCCGTGGTCGCCGTGCTGCTGCTGCCCTCGCTGCTCGGCCCGCTCCTCGGCGGCGCGGGGCCCTGGGTCGCGGGTGCCGCCCCGACCGCGGCGCTGGAGAAGCTCACCCAGACCTCGGACGCCTCGGCCGAGGCGGTCGGCAGCCTCGGAGCCTGGCCCTCGCTGGCCCTGGTCGCGGCGTACACGGCCCTCGCCCTGGCCGGAGCGGCCCTCGTCCTGCGGAGGCGCGATGTCTGAGCGGCGCGGGACGGCGTGGACGGCGGCCCGGCTGCTGCTCGCGCTGGTGACCGCGGCGGTCTGCCTCGCCCCCACGGCACCGCCGAGCGGGCCGGACGGCCTCCGGGTGGTGTCCGAGCGGCGGACGGGGGAGCGGATCACCGACCTGACCGTGCGCTCGGCCGCCCTGGGCCGGGACGCGCGGGTGCGGCTGCTGACCCCCGAGGGCTGGGAGCGGCGCGGTCCCGACGACCGGTGGCCGGTGCTCCACCTGCTCGCCGGCGGCGACGGCGACCACGAGACCTGGACCCGCGAGTACCGGGTCCACGAGAACCCCGCCCTGCGCGACACCCTCGTCGTCATGCCGGAGATGCCCCTCTACGGCTTCTACACCGACTGGTGGAACCACGGCCGCGGCGGGCCCCCGGCCGTCGAGAGCTTCCACCTGCGCGAGGTGCTGCCGCTGATCGAGCGCCACTACGGCGCAGGCACCGCACGGGTGGCGGCGGGCGAATCCCAGGGCGGCTTCGGCGCCCTCTCCTACGCCGCCCGGCACCCGGGTCTCTTCCGGGCCGTGGCCGGCTACAGCGGCTTCGTCCACCCGCTGCGCCACCCCCACGCGGTGCGCGCGGGCATGACCTACCTCGGTCTCGACTGGCGGGCCCTGTGGGGCGATCCCGTGGCGCAGCGCCGGGTGTGGGAGGCGCACGACCCGTACCACCTCGCGCGGCACCTGCGCGGCACCCGCGTCCATCTGTCCGCCGGGGACGGCCGGCCGGGGGCGCTCGACCCGCCGGGCACCGGCCCCGACCCGCACGTCCCCGGCCTCGAGGACCCGGCCGACCCCTTCCCCGCCGATGTGATCTCCCCGACGGAGGCCCTGATGGGCGAGGAGTCACGCCTGGTCGCCGAACGGCTGCGGGACGAGGGAGTGCAGGTGAGCACCCACTTCTACCGGGGCACCCACTCCCCGCCGTACTGGCACCGGGAGTTCGACCGCACCCTGCCCGCCCTGCTCGACGCCCTCGACCCCTGAGCGGATGTCGCGCCGCCCCCTCAGGCGACCGCCGCCCGCTCCGTCTCCGCGTCCAGTGCCGCGCACAGCCAGTCGTGCGCGGCACCCGGCGTCGGCGCCGCCGGGCCGAAGAGCACCGCCGCCTGCTGCCAGTAGGCGTCGATCCGCGGGTCGGCGGCGAGCTGGCCGCCCAGCCGCCGCCGGAAGTCCGGGGTGCTCCGCGCCCCGCACGCCGCGGCGTAGACCGCGACGAAGCAGTCGAGCGCCTCACCCGGGCCGGGGGCCCGCCGCGCCAGCAGTTCGGAGGCGGCCAGCGCGTACGCCTCCGGCAGCCCCTCGTAGAGCACCGCGGGCCGGTAGCCCCCGCCGCTGCGGTGGGCGGCGGGCTGGCACGGCAGCCCGCCCGTGCAGGGCCCCGACACCAGCGCGTGCAGCCGCGCGAAGGCCAGCACCTCGGCCGGAGCCGGATCGCCGGGAAGCTGCGGGACGGCGTGCTCGACGACGGCCGAGACCACCCGGGCCGGCATCCGCGGCGGCAGCCAGCGCCGCCAGAAGCGGGCCAGCGAGGCGGTGTTCGGCGGACTGGTCACCGCGCCGACCAGCCGCAGCCGCTCGGCACGCTCCCCGGGCGGGCTCTCCCCGACCAGCCGGAGCGCCGCCTCCCGCCAGCGCAGCGCCGCCAGTTGGGAGCCGACCTCGCGCAACTGCCCGGCGACGGCGTCCTCCAGCGTCCTGCCCGGCACGTCCTCCTCGGCGTCCAGGACCCGGGCCACCTCGGACACCGTCAGGCCGAGGGCGCGCAGGGAGCGGATCAGGCCGAGCCGTTCGAGGGCCTCGGGGCCGTACCGCCGGTGGCCGCCCGTGCTGCGGCCGGCCTCGGGCAGCAGACCGCGGTCGGAGTAGAAGCGGACCGTCTTGACGGTCGCACCCGCACGGGCCGCGAGTTCGCCGATGCTCCACCGGCCGTCGGGCATCACGTCTTGAACCTCCCTCAGGGGGAGTTCCTACCGTACCGGCGTCGGCGGCCGCGCCTCCACGGGCCCGGCCGCACCCACGACGTCCACAAGGAGGCGTACATGACCGCGTTCGTCCTGGTGTCGGAGGCACACACCGGCGGCTGGATCTGGCAGGAAACCGTGTCACGGCTGCGGGAGTCGGGGCACACCGCACACCCCGTGACCCTCACGGGCATGGGGGACCCGGCACGCCCCGCCGGACCGGACACCGACCTGGGGACCCACGTCGCGGACGTGGTGGAGGCCGTCGACTCCCTCCAGGCACCGCAGGTGGTCCTCGTCGGGCACGGCTACGGCATCCACCCCGTACTGGGGGCCGCCGACCTGCGCCCCGGCCGGATCGCCCGGGTCGTGCACCTGGACGCCGGCCTGCCCCGGGACGGCGACCCGCCGCTGGTCCTCGTCCCCGACGAGGGCGTCCGCGAACGGCTCACGGCGTATGCCGCCAACGCCTCGGACGGCGGCCCCGGCACCGTCGCCGGGCGAGGCGGCGCCCGGCCCGTCCCACCGCCCGACGCCGCCTCCTGGCACCGCTGGGGCAGCACCGACGGCGTCCCCGCCGACGCGCTGGACCGCCTGGCCCACCTCGCCGCACCCCAGCCCGCGGCCACCCTCACCCAGCCGCTCCGACGGTCCGGCACGGCCGGTGAGGTGCCGACGACGGGCGTCCTGTGCCTCGCCAACGGGTCGAGCATCGCCCTGGTCGAGCACGTGGTGAGCTTCGGCGACCCCCGGCTGGAGGCCGCCCTCACCGCGCCCGGGGTCACCTTCTTCGAACTGCCCACGGGGCACTGGCCGATGCTGTCCGTCCCCGGCGAACTGGCCCGCGTCCTGGCGGAGGCGGCCCGGGGGGAGGGCCACCGCATCACCCGGGCCGCCCGACAGGACCCGCCCCATCTGCGGCCCTTCCTGCTCGACGTGCCCCCGTGCACGCGCGAGCGGACGGACGCCCTCGACCTCTACCTGCCCGAGACGGACGGGCCCGTGCCCGCCGTCGTCCTCGTGCACGGCGGCCCGGTACCCGCCGGTGTCCTGCCCACCCCGCGCGACTGGCCCGCCTTTGCCGGCTACGGCCGCGCGCTGGCGGACGGCGGCGTGGCCGCGGTCATGTTCGACCACCGGCTGCACGACGTCGCGGACTACGGGCGTGCCGCCGACGACCTCGCCGCCGCCGTCGAGCTCGTCCGCGCCGACCCGCGCGTCGACCCGGACCGGGTGGCCCTCTGGTTCTTCTCCGGCGGCGGACTGCTCGCGGCGGACTGGCTCGCGGCACCCCCGCCGTGGCTGCGCTGCCTGGCGGCGACCTACCCCGTCCTCGCGGCACTGCCCGGCTGGGGATCCACCGGCCGTCCGTTCCGCCCCGCCGAGGAGCTGCCCCGGGCGGGGAGCCTGCCCCTCGTCCTCACCCGCGTGGGCCTGGAACACGCCGCGATCGCCGCCACGGTGGCCCGGTTCACCGAGGCCGCGGACGCCTGCGGCGCGGCGCTGGAGGTGATCGACGTCCCGCACGCCCACCACGGCTTCGAGACGATCGACCACACGCCGGAGGCCCGCGCCGCGGTCCGCGCCGCGGTCGCGGCCGTCGCCGGCCACCTGCGCGAGGAGGAGTAGAGTCCCGGGGCCCGTGCGCCGCCGCGCGGGCCCCGGGCCGCTCAGCGCCCGCCGACGACGTCGTCGATCGCCTGGTCGAGCAGGGCGAGACCGAGCGAGAGCTCGTCCTCGGTGATGGTCAGCGGCGGGGCGATGCGGAAGACCCCGCCCATCCCGGGCAGCTGCACGATGTTCATGTGCAGACCCAGCTCCAGACAGCGGCGGGTGATGCGCGCGCCCAGCAGATCCGTGCTCGCCCCCGCCTCGTACGAGGCGTCCAGCTCGATCCCGGCCAGCAGGCCCCGGCCGCGCACGTCACCGACGACCGGGTGCCGCTGCTGGATGTCCAGCAGCCCGTCGCGGAGGAACTCGCCCAGCGAGGCAGCGCGTTCGTCGAGCCGCTCGGCGGTGAGGACGTCGAGCACGGTGTTGCCGACCGCGGCGACGAGCGGGTCGGCGACATGGGTGGTGAAGAACAGGTAGCCGCGCTCGTGCGCCGCCTGCTCGATCTCGGCGCTGGTGATCACGGCCGCCAGCGGCAGACCGGCGCCGAGCGTCTTGGAGAGCGTGAGGATGTCGGGCACGACCCCGTCGCGTTCGAACGCGTACCAGGTGCCCGTGCGGCACAGCCCGGTCTGCGCCTCGTCCAGGATGAGCAGCATCCCGCGCTCCCGGCACTTCGCCTTCAGCGCCGCGAAGTAGCCCGGCGGCGGCTCGATGATGCCGCCCGAGCTGAGGATCGGCTCCACGATGCACGCGGCGAGGCTGCCGGTCGACTGCGCGTCGATCAGGTCGAACCCGAAGTCCAGCTGACGGCGCCAGTCGTGCGACCCGTCGGGCAGGGTGAAGTCCGGCCGGTAGGCGTGCGGCGCCGGGATGGCGAAGTTCCCCGGGGCGCCCGGGCCGTAGCCCTTGCGGCCCGCGCTGTAGGTGGCGGACGCGGCCGCCTGCGTCATGCCGTGCCACGACCGCGCGAACGAGACGATCTCGTGGCGCCCGGTGACCAGCTTCGCCATCCGGATCGCCGCCTCGTTCGACTCCGCCCCGGTCGTCAGCAGCAGCGCCTTCTCCAGCGGCTCGGGCAGGGTGCCGGCCAGCCGGCGCGCGAGGTCGACCACCGGGCGGCTGAGCATGCCGCTGTAGAGGTGGCTGACGGTGGTGATCTGCCGCTGCACGGTCTCCACGATCGCCGGATGCCCGTGACCGAGGATCGCGCTCATCTGACCGGAGGTGAAGTCGAGGATCTTCCGGCCGTCGGCGGTGTGGACGAAGCTGCCGGAGGCGTGCTCGATCACCTCACGGCAGAACTCGCCGCCGTAGCGGACCAGATGCCGGTCGGCGTCGGCCCAGAAGGCGTCGGCCGACGGGGCGGCGGGGGAGACGGTCGTGCCGGTGGGAGAGGTCATGCCGCGACGGTAGGCGCCGTGCGAAGCACACGTCCATCGACTCTTTCCGGCTTTCCTGTTCGGAAGATCCGTACAACAATCGACGGGTGATGAACCCGTGGAGGCTGCGCCTGCTCAGCCAGCTCGACGCCCTCGGCACCGTACGGGCGGTCGCCCAGGCCGCCAGCCTGAGCCCGTCCAGCGTCTCCCAGCAGCTCGCCGTGCTGGAGACCGAGACGGGCACCCAGCTCCTGGAGCGCACCGGCCGCCGGGTACGGCTGACCTCGGCGGGCCTGATCCTCGCCCGCCGGGCGCGGGACATCCTCGACCACATGGACAGCGTCGAGGCCGAACTGCGCGGATTCGGCCGGGAGCCCGCGGGGCGGGTACGGCTGGGCGCCTTCCAGAGCGCCGTCCACACCCTCGCCGTCCCGGCCGTCGGCCGGCTCGCCGCCCACCACCCCCACCTGGAGGTGGAACTGCTCGAACTGGAGCCGCACGACAGCCTGCCGGCGCTGCGCGGCGGCGACGCCGACATCGTCATCACCACCACCGACTTCGACGAGCAGCCGCTCGGACCCGACATCGACCTGCTGCCGCTGGCCACCGACCCCGTCCTGCTCGTCCTCCCGCCCGGCCACCCCACCGCCGGCCGCGGCCCCGCCGACCTCGCGGCCTACGCGGACGAGCCCTGGGCCTTCGACGTGCCGCAGTCGTACATGGCGAACCTCGCGCTGCGGCTCTGCCGCCAGGCCGGCTTCGAACCGCGGGTGGTGAGCAGGTTCGGCACCTACCCGCTGACGCTTCAGCACGTGGAGGCGGGCCACGCGATCACCCTGCTCCCCGGGATGGCCGTCGACACCGGCCGCTACCGCGTCACCACCCGTGAGCTCGCCACCCCGCTCACCCGCTCCATCACCGCCGCCATCCGCCGCACCTCCCCACCGCGCACCGCCGTCCAGGCCGTCCTCGATGCCCTGCGCCGCGTCTCGGGGCCTCCGGGCGACGCGGGCTGACGGCGCCCGGGGCGCCGGCGGCGCGAGGCGAGGCGCACGGCCCGTCAGAGCGCCGCGCGGCGCGCCTGCTGGAGGGCGGTCAGCCGATGGACGTACACGGCGGCCGCCACGGTGGTGGGCACGACCAGGAGGCGCAGCACCAGGGCCACCAGCCCGTTGGTCTCGAGCACGTACACGTATTCGTCGGGCCTGGTCCTGACGAAGTTGTCGTAGGTGGCCCATTCGAAGGCACCCCACCACCAGAAGAGCGGCGAGGTGATCGCGCTGATCAGCCAGAAGGCCCACCAGACGTGGAGCGGGGCGGCCGGAGCCATCGCACCGCCCGCGGCGGGCGGGCTCGACGCGTGCCAGACGTCGTTCGCGATCTGCTTGGGCAGATAGAGGTTGCCGAACGGGACGAGCCAGGAACGCACGGCCATCGCCGGGCTGTAGCGCAGCCGCCCGGGGGCGAACTCCTCGGCGGCCGCCCGTGTCCGGGAGCACCAGATCAGCCATGCCACGATCAGACCGACCGCGGTGGCGACCTGGGCGTAGCCCCACATCCAGGCGATCTCCTCGTCGAATCCCCAGCCGGTGTCGAAGGTGCTCTCCAGCATGTCGAGCTGCTTGACGGTCGCGCCCACGGCCACCAGCGCGTACAGCGCCAGCATGATGTACACCGCCACCGTGGCCGGCGACGGGCCGTTGCCTCCGTTGCGTTCCTCGGCCAGGGTGCGCGGCTGCGTCGGGGACGGGCCCGGGGACACCGGCAGGTCCGGAGCCGTCACCGGGGCGGTTCCCGCGACCGCCGGACGCGGCCCGGGGGCCCCGAGCGTCTCCTCCCGGGGCACCGGGGCCGGTGGAGGGAGGAGGGCCCCGTCGCCCAGCGCGGTGCGCGGGTCCTCCTGCTCCAGCAGCTGCGCCGCGTCCTGCCCGAGCCGCGCCAGGACCGGGGCGGGCAGCCAGGGGCCGAGGTGCCGGAACTGGGTCTCGTCCCGCTCCCTGAGCGCGGCGAGGGACGGCCGTGCGGCGGGGTCCTTGGCGAGGCAGTCACGGAGCAGCGGCAGCAGGGGATCCGGGACACCGGTCAGGTCCGGTTCCTCGTTCACCACCCGGTACATGAGAGCGTGCGGACGCCCCTCGGGCGCCTCGAACGGCAGACGGCCGCCCGCGGCGAACGCGAGAACCGATCCCAGGGAGAAGATGTCGCAGGCCGCGGTGAGACGCTCACCGCGCACCTGCTCGGGTGCCATGAAGCCGGGCGAGCCGACGATCACACCGCTGGAGGTCAGTCCGCCGTGGGTCGGGCCGTCCAGTGCGCGGACGATGCCGAAGTCGATCACCTTCGGGCCGTCGATGGTGATCATGATGTTGGAAGGCTTCAGGTCGCGGTGGACGAGGCCCGCCGCGTGGATGTCCGCGAGCGCGTCGCAGAGACCGGACGCCAGACCGCGCACCGAGCGCTCCGGCAGCGGTCCGTGACGGGTCACCACGTCGGCGAGCGTCGGGCCGGGGACGTACGCGGTGGCGACCCACGGTGTCTCGGCGTGCGGGTCGGCGTCCAGCACGGCCGCGGTCCAGTCCCCGCCGACCCGCTGGGCGATGGCGACCTCCTCGGCGAACCGGAGGCGGAAGTCCGGCAGCGACGCCAGCTCGCGGCGGATTGCCTTGACCGCCACCATGCGGCCGCGGGGGGAGCGGGCGAGGTACACCACGCCCATGCCGCCTTCGCCGAGCCGGCCGAGCAGCCGGTAGTCCGCAACCCGGACCGGGTCGTCCTCACACAGGGCCTGCACTGCGCACAGTCTCCTTCACCACCGCGCCGATGAACGCGAACAACGGGTCAGGCTAGAGGAGACGTCGAGGCGGCACCGGTGGTTTCACCGGGCGGGCCCGGGCCTCGCGACGGTGTCGTCCCGTCTCACGGGCGGCCCGCCTCACGGACGGTCCGGTTCCGGGCGGCCCGTTCTCAAACCGGCGCTCGGAGCGTACGGGCGGAGCGCGGTGGTGCGGGCGCCGGGTGGGGTGATCTTGTGCGCCGCCTTGCGGCGTTCGCGGACGGGCAGGTTCTTCCCCGGCACAGTGAACGAGGGAGGCTTGTGATGGCCAGTGGGTTCCAGTGGGCGAAGATCCAGGCGATGTTCGACGCCTTCGACGCGGACGGCAACGGGTATCTGGAGCAGCGGGACTTCGAGGCCCTGACGGCCCGGTGGGGCAGGCTGCCGCGGGTGGCCGAGGGGCCGGAGCTGACGGCGCGGGTGGAGGCCGTGATCATGGGCTGGTGGCGGCTGCTGTCGGAGGCCGCCGACGCGGACAAGGACGGCAGGATCGACATGGCCGAGCTGATGGCCATGGTGGACCGGCTGCCGTCGATGCGGGAGGACGTCGCGGCGACGGCCGAGACCATCTTCGACGCGGTGGACGAGAACGGCGACGGCCGGATCTCCCGCGCCGAGCACCAGCGGCTGATCGACACCTGGCACGGCCGGTCCATGACGACGGCGGACGTCTTCGACCGGCTCGACGAGGACGGCGACGGCTACCTCAGCCGCCCCGAGTTCGCCGTGCTCTGGACGCAGTTCTGGATCAGCGACGACCCGCAGGAGCCGGGCAACGTGATGTGCGGCCCGCTCGCCCCGACCGCCTGACGGCACCCCGGTCCGCCTGCCCCGGGGCCGGTGCCGGGGGAAGTCGCCTGCCCCGGGCGGGTGCCGGGAAAAGGGGCTGAGGCAAGCGGGGGGCCCGTGCTTCCATGACCCGCATGGTGACTCCCGAGCGTTTGCTCGCCTTCGCGGCGATGTCGTTCCTGCTGATCGTGATCCCCGGGCCCAGTGTGCTCTTCGTCATCGGGCGGGCCCTGGCCCAGGGCCGCCGTGCCGCGCTCACCACGGTGGTGGGGAACACGCTGGGCGCCTACGCGCTCATCGTGGCGGTGGCCCTGGGGGTCGGTTCCGTCGTCGAGCGGTCCGTCCTCGTCTTCACCCTGCTGAAACTGTCCGGCGCCGCCTACCTGGTGTACCTCGGTGTGCGGGCGTGGCGGCAACGCCACTCGCTCGCCGCCGCGTTCAGCGCCGACACGTCCGCGCACGGCGGCCTGCGGACCCTGTGGGAGGGCTTCGCCGTCGGGGTGGCCAATCCGAAGACCATCGTCTTCTTCGCCGCCGTGCTCCCGCAGTTCGTGGACCGCTCCCAGGGCCATGTCGTGGTGCAGATGCTGATCCTCGGGCTGGTCTTCAACATCATCGCGGTGGCCTCCGACAGCCTGTGGGGCCTGGCCGCCGCCACCGGCCGCGACTGGTTCGCCCGCTCGCCCCGCCGGCTCTCACTGGTCGGAGGCGTCGGCGGACTCACGATGATCGGCCTCGGCGTCACCGTCGCCGTGACGGGACGCAAGGACTGACCCACCCGGGTCCCGCACGCCGAACCACTGCACGGCGCCGTACTCCTCGAAGCGCGCCGCCTCGGCGAATCCCAGCCGCTCGGCGAGACGCATCGAGCGGTCGTTGGCGACCTGCGTGCACAGCACCACCGGTTCGCCGGGAAACGCGTCGGCGAACCAGGTGAGTGCCGCGGGCCACGCCTCGAAGGCGTACGCCCGCCCCCACGCCTCCGGCAGGAACACGTACCCGAGTTCGGCGTCGCCGCCGCCTTCACGGACCTGCCCCGGACGCGTCGCGTCACGCCGGTCGAGCGAGACGGTGCCGATCATCGCCCTGTCGACGGCGATCACGAAGACCCCGGGGCGGCGCCCCGGCACCTCGGGCACCGCCTCCTCCAGCTCCGCACACGGCCTCGGACCACCGAGGTGGGCGCGCACCTCGGGCGAGGCGAACAGCTCGATGAACGCCGCGCGGTCGCGTGCCTCGGACTCGCGGAGCACCAGGCGCTCGGTGCCGATCGGGGCCGGTGGCCAGGCGCAGGGGCCGAGTGCGGTCATGCGGGGCAACCTAGCGGTGGCGGGCGCTCGTGCGCACCCGCACGCCCCTCGCGGACCGTTCTCACACCGTGTCGCCCTGCGCCTCGGGCGTCAGGGCCGCCGGGGGAGCGGGGGAGGGGCCGGCCGGTGCCACGACGATCACCTCGTCGGCTTCGTCCCACCGTCTGACGTACGCCTTCGGTGGGTTGATGCGCACCCCGTGGCGCGGTGGCTCCCCGGCCCGGGCGGCCGAGCGGTAGCCGATCGCGCAGGCGCCGCGGCGCGACGCGGCCTCGGCCACGGTGGCGAACGACGCCGGGTGGCCCGTGCGGACGAACTCGCCCGCCGGGCGGAGGCGGATGGTGTTCCCGTCCGGCGCGAACAGCTCCTCGAACACCGCGGCCAGTCGGGGGTTCTGCGAGATCTGCGTCATCAGCAGGCCGATCAGCTTGCCGCTGACGACGAAGTCGGCGCCCGGGGAGACCGGCGCGATGAGCCGGTTGCGGTCGTCGGTCATCTCCGTGACGACGGGGACCCGGGTGCCGGTCTCGCGCTCGCGGGCCCGCAGATGGAGCAGCGTGACGAGGGTGCGGTCGTCGGGGTCGTCCTGCCCGGGGCGGCGGTCCGGGCCGAGGACGATCACCCCGTCGTAGGCGGCCAGGTCGAGCCCCGCCACGGTCTCGCGCAGCGCTGGGTCGCCCTGCCGCAGGACGACCGCGAGCCCGTCGCCCGCCGTCCGTCCGGCGGCCCGCAGCGCGGCCACCGTGGCCGCCCGGCGTTCGGCCACCACGTCCAGGGACGATCCGGGCGGCGCGGACCGGGCGAGCTGGTCGACGATCCGGCGGGCCCTGCGGTTCCAGCCGAGCAGCAGGAGCCGCTCCGGTCTCGCGGCCTTCGGCGGGACGTCGCCGGCCACGGCCGTCGGATCGTAGGGGCTGGCGACCGGCGCCGGGCGGGTGGCTCCCGCGTCGCGGGCGATGACGACCAGCCCGTCGCCGTCGGCCAGCCGGAGCGCGGCGGGCGGGCCGAGGGTGAGCCCGCCCGCCAGGTGGACGACCCCGACCGCGCTGGACACGGGGCAGGCGGCGGCTACCTCCCGAAAGGTCCGGCCGGTCAGCGCCGGATCCCGCACTGTGTAGAACTCGTCGCCCGCGAAGTCCAGGAGTTCCTGGTGGACGAGGGAGAGGCCGGGCCGGCGGGCGCACTGCACCAGCAGCCGGGCGGTGACGTCGTCGATCTCCAGCACCGTGGCCCCGGGGCCGCCTGCGAGGCGGGCCGCGGCCAGGTAGCGGTCGTCCCGCACGGCCGCCACCACCGGCAGTTCGCGGTCCTCGCCGACGACGGCCCGCAGCGACAGCAGCGTCTTGACGATCTCGGCGTCCTCGGCCGGGTCGTCCCGCGGGAGCACCACCACGGAGTCGGCGGTCGCGGGGCTGACCCGGGCCAGGGCGGTGGGGTCGGTCGGGCGCCCGCTGCGGATGATCAGCCGGGTGCGGCCCGTGTCGCCGACGTCGGCCCGCAGGTCCTCCTCCATCTCGGCCGGGTCGCGGTCCGCAAGCACCGCGACGACGGCGGGACGCCGGCCCGTGTGCGCCGCCACCAGTTCGGAGACAACCGTCTGCATCTGCTCGGACCAGCCGAGGATCACGGTGTGGCCGCTCTCCAGGACCGTGGAATGGCCCCGCCGCAGGGCGATCAGCCGGTCGGTGATCCCCGCGGTGATCAGGCTGACCAGGGTCGACACGTAGAAGAGGGCGACCAGGGCGAGCAGCACCGACAGGGCCACCCGCAGCGGCGGCCCCACCTCGCCGCCGAGCCGCATGGTCTGGCCGGTGCTGCGCCACACCGCGGCGATCTTCGACCCCGTGGCCTGCCGGTCGGTCCAGACGAGGAGCACGCTGAGCGGGACCACCACCGCCAGACAGGCGAGGGCCAGCCATCCGACGAGGGCCGAGGTGCCGTGGGCCAGCGTGGTGTCGAACCAGTACCGGACGCGGGCCTCGACGGGGCCGCCGCGCCCGCGGGGCCGGCGCCGGGGGGCCGGGGGGCGTGGGGTGGGCCGCCGGTGGCGTTCCGGCGCCGTGGTCCGCTGTCGGGGAACGGCCCCGTCTCCTGCTTTGCGCACACCGGCAGCGTGCCGGGCGCCCGGCTGCGGCGGGGTGATCTTGCCCCGTATTCATCCCTTCGTGACACCCCGGCGGCCGATCGTCCGGATCCGGCCGAAAGGTCCTAGCCGAAGATGCCGTCCAGCAGTTCCTCGGCCCAGTAGCGCGCCTGGTGACGCCGGCTGCAGAACCGCTTGGGGCGCCGCCACCGGCTTCCCGTGAGCGGCCGCCGGCACTGTCTGCAAGGCTTCCGTTCCCCCATGACCCCCACTCTAGGTCTTCGGGAAGCCCGCCCGGTGTCCGCCCCCGCAGCCCTTCGCGTCCGCCAGGTGAGACCCCAGGGCTCACCGTTCAGCAATTCCTCCAATGCGTCTCGCAAACGCCATGGATGGTTCCACCGTGTTCTTGCACATGCGAGAAGAACAGCCATACGGTGGCGCATATGCAGCACCGGGCTGCGGATCGGGACGCGCGCCTGCCGGGCGGGCGTTCCGGCGAGGCCGTCCCTTCGCGCACCCTCCTCACGTCCCCAAGGAGTCACACCCCGATGTCCTTCGCACTCACCGGACGGCGTGCCGCCATGGCCGCGCTCACCGCGGCGCTCCTGGTCCCCCTCGCCGCCTGCGGCAACGACGACCCGAAGGACACCGGGGGCTCCGCCCCCTCCGGGACCGGGAGCACCGCACCCGAGGCGAACCTGACGGTCCTCGCCGCGGCCTCCCTCACCGATGTGTTCAAGACCGCCGGCGCCGCCTACGAGAAGGCGAATCCCGGCATGAAGATCACCTTCTCCTTCGCCGGCTCCCAGGAACTCGTCGCCCAGGTCTCCCAGGGCTCGCCCGCCGACGCCCTGGTCACCGCCGACACCAAGAGCATGGACAAGGTGAAGGCCGACACGGGCGCGCCGACGGTCATCGCCAGGAACCGCCTGGTCATCGCCACCGGCGAGGGCAACCCGTTCAAGGTCGACGACCTGAAGGACCTGGCCGACCCGAAGCTGAAGGTCGTCCTCGCCGCCCCCGAGGTGCCCGCGGGCAAGTACAGCCGGCAGATCCTCGACGCCCAGAAGATCACGGTGAAGCCGGTCTCCCAGGAGCCCAACGTGCGCGCCGTGCTCAGCAAGGTCGAACTCGGCGAGGCCGACGCCGGCCTCGTCTACAAGACCGACGCCGACAGCGCCGCGGACAAGGTTGACGCGATCGAGATCCCCGACGCGCAGAACGCCATCGCCGAGTACCCCGCCGCCACCCTGAAGCAGTCGGAGAACGCCGGGGCCGCCGCCGCGTTCGTCGCCTGGCTCTCCTCTGCGGATGGGCAGAAGATCCTCCAGGACGCCGGCTTTCAGAAGCCGTAGCGGCCCGGACCCGGCACACCGCCGTCCCGCGGTGTGTCGGGGCCGACGCCCCGCGGCCGCCTGCGATGATCGGGTCCGTGCAGGCGGACGGAGAGCGGCGGACCACACCGGACGGCCACTTCGTCGTCATCCGCGGCCGGAAGTGGCGGGCCACCGACCCCGGCGTCCCCGAGGAGCCGGCGGCCCGCCTGCGCAGCCATCTGATGGCGGCCCGCCGTGCCGTGCGCGCCGCCCTCGCCGACGGCGACCCGGACGCCGAGCGCGCCGCCCGGGCCCGCGTCCACACGGCGAAGGTCGCCCTCGGCGAGCGCGGCACACCGTGGTGGGACCAGTCCGACGAGGAACGCCGGCGCCGGTGGCGGGACGGGCTCTCCGCACTCGACGACGCCTGACACCGCCGGCCCTTCCGCTCGCCCCGGGTCACCTCCGCCAGAACAGGTGGTGCACCACACCGCTCGCGCTGGGCACGACCTCCCGGTGGAAGCGGTCGAGCAGCTCGTCGGACGAGTCCCAGAGCCGCAGCCCGGTCCCGAACTCCACCGGCGCCACGGCCACATGCAGGGTGTCGACGAGGTCGGCGTCGAGGAACTCCCGGACGGTGGTGACCCCGCCGCCGAGCCGCACGTCCATGCCCCGCGCGGCCTCCCGCGCCCGTTCGAGGACCGCGAGGGGGTCGCCGCCGACGAAGTGGAACGTGGTGTCCGAGAGTGTGATCGACGGACGCTCGTGGTGGGTCATCACGAACACCGGCGTACGGAACGGGGGTTCGTCGCCCCACCAGCCCTGCCAGTCGTGGTCCTGCCAGGGCCCGCGCTGGGGGCCGAACTTGTTGCGCCCCATGATCTCGGCGCCGATGCCGTGGGAGTAGTCCCGGGTGAAGTAGTCGTCGAGGCCCCTGCTCCCTCCCGGTTCGGTACGCATGGGCCAGCTCGCCGTCGCACCGGCCCAGGAGAACAGCCGCTCGGCACCGTCCAGACCGAACGGGTTCTCCAGACTCTGGTGCTCACCGGCGGCGACGCCGTCCTGCGAGACGTTGAAGTTCATCACTCTCAGCAACTGGCTCATGGCTCTCCTCGGAAACGGTGCGGTGGCGGGGTGCCCCGCATCAACGCGTCGAACGGCACGGGCCCGGATCGACACCGGCGTGCGACTTTCTCAGCCGCCGACCGTGCCGGCGGTGATCTGCTGTCCCCGGGTGGCGTCCACCACGATCGGAACCCCGCCGGGGACCTTGCCCTCCAGGTCGTCGAGGAGATCGTCGATCGGCGGCAGACCGCCCGGGGCGCGCACATGGACGTACAGGGTCCGCGACTGGCCCTCGACGCTCGTTACCTCCGCGCCCGGCGTGTCCGAGAGCCACCGCTCCGCCGCGCTCTTGGTGCGGGTCGCCCAGGCGTTCAGCAGCACCGTGGTCACGGTGTTGGCCGCCAGCGGCAGGAGGACCGCGGTGAACAGCAGTCCGAGCATCAGGTACGCGCGCCCGCGGGCCCGGTGCCGCCCCTCGCCGCGGGCGTATCCCAGCACGGCGAAGACCACCATGCCCGCGAACACGAGAGCGACGAGGTTGGAGAGGAAGAGCACCAGCGCGCCCAGGGCGAGCCACCACGACCCCTGCCCGGCGCACACGCCGCTCACCACGAGCGGCGGCACCAGGGAGATCGCGATCGCCACTCCGGGCAGGACGGCCGCGACGTCCTTACGCGCCAGCGCCACCGCCCCCGCGAAGCCCGTCGCCACGGCCGCGATCATGTCGAGGAGCCCGGGGGAGGTCCGGCCGGAGATCTGGGAATTGTCCAGCAGGTCGTAGGCCGGGGGCACCACCAGGGAGGCGCATGCGCCGACGAGCAGCACGAGCAGGCAGCCGAGGGCCACGAACAGCGCCGCCGTGGCACGGCGGCGCTCCACCGCGCCGAGAGCGATCCCCATGATGGGTGTGGACAGCGGCGCGATGATCATGGCGCCGATGACCGTCGCGGTGGAGTCCGTCAGGATGCCGCCCGCGGCGATCACCGCTGACAGCGTGAGCATCGTCCAGAACGCCGACTGTTTGGACCGCCTGTCTCCCGACGACAGGTCCAGGTCCTCCCGGAGGTCATCCAGGGAATGTCGCTGACGGTCCGGCAGAACCGTGTCACGCAGGTGGCCGAGCATGCGTCAAGTATCCGGACAAGACGGACAGGAGGGCCGCTGCGACACCGCACCGCGTCCACGCGTCACCCCCGGCCCGCGCGTCACACGCGTCCACCTATGCTGGCGTGGATGCCACCGAACACCAGTCGTACGCATGCCGAACAGGGCGCCAGCGCAGCCGTGTTGGAGCTCCGGGACGTCGCGCGGTCCTACGGCGGGGTCCCGGTGCTGGGCCCGGTGGGCCTGACCGTCCACAAGGGCCGCTGCGTCGTGGTGACCGGGGGCAACGGCTCCGGCAAGTCCACCCTGCTGCGGCTCGCCGCCGGACGCGAGCGCCCCACGAAGGGCACGGTCCGCCTGGACGGCGCCGAGATGGACGGCGACCGACGGCAGGTGCGGTCGGCGGTCGCGACCGTCATCGACACCGACGCCTTCTACCCGGACCTGACGGTGCGCGAGCACCTGATGCTCGTCGCCCTCGCGCACGGCGGCGGGGGAGCGGCGCCGGAGACGGTCTCCGCGGCCCTCGCCGCCCACCACCTGACGGACCGGGCGGAAGTGCCGCCGTCCGCGCTCTCCTCCGGGCAGCGGCAGCAGATGCTGCTCGCGGCCGCCTTCGTGCGACCGCACCGACTGCTGATCCTGGACGAGCCGGAGCAGCGGCTGGACGCCGGCGCGCGCCGGGAGCTCGCCGCGCGCCTGGTGCGCCACAAGGCCCACGGCGTCGCCCTCCTCGTGGCCACCCACCACGCCCCGCTGGTGGCGGCGCTCGCCGACCGGGTGGTGCGCCTGGGGGACGATGGCCAGGAGGACCCGCCGGACCCGGAGGGTCCGGCGGGAGGCGGGGCCGGGGAGGACGACGCGGCGGGGGAGGCTTCCGGAGGCGACGACGCGGACCGGGGCGGCGGCGGACGGGAAGCCGCGGCCGGGGACCGCGGATGAGCACCGGCACGCGTCCCGGCGGGGCCGCCTCGCCGACCGGCCGCGACGGCACCGACACGGGCGCCGACCTCGAGACCGGCACCGGCAACGGCACCGACCCCGGTGCGGGCACCGGCACTGGCAACGACACCGATACCGACACCGGCACCGCCGACATGCTGCGCTTCCTGGCGGCGGTGCGCGGCGCTCACCGGGCCCGCCGGCGGCGGAGCGCCGCGTTCGCCGCCTATCTGCTGCTGCTCTTCGGCGGCGTGTGGGGCGTGCCGGTGCTGCTGGCGGGCGCCCGCCTCGCGCGCTCCGGAGCGGGCCACGACCCGGCGGACCGTCCGCTCCTCCAGTTCCTGCCGCTGTGGTCCGCCGCCCTGATGGCCCTGTGCACCCTGCTCGTCGTGCGCAGCGCCGCCTGGCGCGGTCCGGTCGTCGTCGACGGCGCCACGGTGTCCTGGCTGCTGCCCCAACCCGTCGCGCGCGGCCCCCTGCTGCTGCCGCACCTCGCGTCGTCGGCGGCCGTCGGCGGACTCCTCGGGACCCTGGGCGGCGGGGCGCTCGGGCACCTCGTGGCCGCGGCGTCCGGCACGCCCTGGCCGCAGGCGACGGCGGCGGGCGCCTGGGCGGGGCTGGGCACGGCGCTGACGGGCACGGCGCTGGGCGCGGTGTCCGTGCGGCACGAACGGCGCCCCCTCCGTGGACGGCGGACATGGTCCGCGGTCTGCCACGGCACCGTCGCCGTGCTCGGGCTGCTGTCCGTCGTGGCACTCACCTCCGGTCTGCCCGGGTGGGCGGCGACGGCCGCCGCCTGGCTCCTGCCGTGGGGCTGGGCGGCCCAGCCCCTCGCCGCGGCGGCTGCGGGCACCGCGCCGCTGTGGTGGGCGGCGATGGCCCTGTGGGCGGCGGCGGTGGGTGCTTGTGTGCTGTGGGCGGTGCGCGCTGTGCCGGAGATCTCCGCGGAGTCCCTGCGGCTGCGTGCCACGGTCGCCGACCGCGTGAGCGCGTCGCTGTTCACCCTCGACCTGCGCCGGACGCGCTCCGTGATCCACTCGGTGCACCGGCGCGGGCCCGTGCGGCCGGCCCCGCTCCCGGCGCCCCGTGTGCCGTGGCTGGTGATGCCCTGGCGTGACGCGCTCGCTCTCGCCCGGGCGCCCGGGCGGCTGGGCTGGGGGTGCGCGTGGTCCGCCCTGTCCACCGCCGCCCTCGTCCAGGGGGCGGAGCGGCCCGGTTCGGCGACGGTGGCCTCCGCGGTCGCGGTGTGGGCGCTGTATCTGGCGGCCGCTCAGTTCGCGGAACCGGCCCGGCTGGAGAGCGACGACGTACGCCGCGGCGCCCTCCTCCCGTACACCGCCGGGGCCCTCGCGCTGTGGCACGCGCTGGTGCCCACCGTGCTGCTGGCCGCCACCACCACGCTCGGCATGCTGGTGTGCGCGATCGTCGGCCGGTGGACGCCGGGCCTCGTGCCGGTGGCGGCGGCAGTGCCCGCCGCCGTGGGTGCCGCGCTCGTCGGCGCCTACCGCGGCCCGGTCCCGTTCCATCTGCTGCTGGGTGCGCAGACCCCGATGGGCGACACCGCCCCGGTGCAGACGGCGGTCTGGTACCTGCGCGGACTCCTCGCGCTGCTGGCGGTCGCCGTCCCCGTCGTCGGCGACGCCCTCGCGGCGGGCGGGGCCGGGCCGTCGGGCGCGGGATGGCTGCTGGTGTGCGGCGCGGGCGGTCTGTTCTGGGCGCACCGCACCGCCCGTCGCCTCCAGGCCGGCTGACCGGTCGGAGCACGCACGGCCCGCACGATCCGTTTCCCGTCACAGGATCCGTCTCCCTGCGCGAGATCCGTTCCGCTGTGCGAAGAAACGTGCAGAAGGACCGTTACCTCATCCGTTCACCCACGTGGCGGTGGTGCGCCGGGTGGCGCGACCGGTGGTGCGCGGGTGGCTGGAAATCCCTTTCTGTTGATCGTTCAAAGGATGGGTGTAGCGATCAGTGAATGTCAGGGCCACGGTCAGCGCATATGCGTGACCGTTACAGGCGACAGTTACGCAGATATCCGCATTCCGTAACGGGCGCCGGTGGGCCCGCCGGCGCCCCTCCGGCCGGTGCAGAGTTCGGGTCCCCGGCCCACGACGGGCCGGGGACCCGCACTGCCACCACCGCCCTTCCGGTGTGTGGGGCACTGTTCCTGAGGAGACAGCACCCATGTCTGCTTCGACTTCCGCCCGCCGTATCGCGGCCACCGTTCTCGCCGCCGGCGCCGTGGTCTCGGCCGTCGCCCTGCCGGCCTCCGCGCACGACGGAGACCGCGACCGCCACCGCACCCCGCGGGTGGAGATCAGCGCCGTCCAGGCCGACAGCCCGGGCCGCGACAACCGCTCCAACCGGTCGCTGAACGGGGAGTGGGTGGAGATCACCAACAACACCCGCCACGCGGTCGACCTGCGGGGCTGGACGCTGCGCGACGACGACGGCAACCGCTACCGCTTCGACGACGTGCGGCTGCGCGGCCGCGCCACCGTCCGTGTCCACACCGGCGAGGGCCGCGACACCCGCACGGACGTCTACCAGGACCGCCGCGACCACATCTGGGGCAACCGCGCCGACACGGCCGTCCTGCGCGACGACCGCGGCCGCACCGTCGACACCGAGTCCTGGGGCGGACGCCACCACCACCGCCACCACTGATCCATCCGCACGGGCGAGGGACCTGACACCCCGCCCGTGACGGACGGGCCGTGACGGTGCCGGGCGGGAGCCATCCGCCTGGCACCCTCGCATGCGCTGCCCAGGGTCCGGCCCCGTCGTATGCGCGCCGCCCCGGCACCGTCACATGGGTGCGGCCTCGGCCCCCTCCGTCCGCGCGGGCCGCCGTTACCCTCCTCGCATGGAACGCGCCGACATCCTGCGCGGCATCGCCGCGACCGGAACCGACACCACCGCGCGACGCGTCACCGAACGCGCCGCCGAACTCGACATCCCGGTGGCCGATCTCCTCGCCGTCGCGGGCCATCCGGTCCCCGCAGACCTCCTCCCGCCGGAGCGCGACGCGGAAGCGGTGCGGGTGTTCGTCTACCGGGCCAGTCACTGCGACCACCCGCAGCTCGCCGCGCTGGAGGCATTCGTCCGCTCGCTGCCGCGGGACGCCGCGGCGGAAACGGGCACGCGACTGCCGTGGCCGAGGTCCCGTCCCGCCCGGACCAGGTGCTCCGCCGTGCTCGGCGAGCTGATCCGCAACCGCGGCTTCGGGATCCGCGAACTGCCGTTCCTGGGACTGTCCCGCAGCACGCTCAACATGATGGTGGAGCGCTGGGAACCGAACCCACACCGGCGGCAGCAACTGTCCGCGATAGCGGGCCCACTGGGCTGGACCCTGCCCGACCTCTTCGCGGTTGCCGGCGAGCCGTACGGCGAGGGGATCCGCCCGATGGTGCACTGCCACCACCTGGGACGCGTCCTCGCCGCGGCCGTTCCCCTGACCACCACTCAGCTCGTGGACGCCGCAGCGGAAGCGGACCGGCTGAGTTCGCGTGAGGACCAGGGCGTGTGGCAGCCCGTTTCGCAGGGCTTCGCCGACGGGTGCCCGGACCTCACCGGGGGCGGCGGGCGCGCCTGAGGCCGCTTCGGCGGCGGGGGCCCGAGGGTGTTCCGGTGGGGCCGGGCGGCTCCCGCCCCGCCCCACCGGTCGCCGCGCGGAGGTCAGCCGATGGTGAGCTCGCCCATCGCGCTCCAGCCCTCGGCGCCGGAGATCGTGGTGCTCACGATCTCCGGGGTGCGGCTCAGCAGGGGGCGCATGGCCTCCAGGCCGGCGCGGAAGTGGTCGGAGTTCACGTGGGCCGCACCGGCGTCGTCCTGGAACGCCTCGACCAGGACGAAGGTGTTCGGGTCCTCAAGACTGCGCGACCACTCGAACCACAGGTTGCCCGGCTCCTCGCGGGTGGCGCGGGTGAACGCGCCGACCTTCTCGGGCCACTCCTCGACGTGCTCGGGCTTCACCGGAAACTTCACTACGATAAAGATCATCAGGGAACTCTAGACCATTCCTCCCATCCCGCTGATATCGCCCCGGACGCCAGGTGTCAGGCGCCGGACGGCGGGGACCCGGGACCCGGACGCCGCCGTCCGCCGGTCACCCGCTCGCGGCCCCGCGGTCGGACGCGGCCATGTCACCCGTGGCCGGGGTGCCCTCGGCGAGGCCGTAGCGCAGGTACACCGTGCCGCGCGGGCCGGCCGCCGGGGGTGCGAGGAGGGTGACGTTGGTGGGTACCGCGCCGTCCTCGAACACCCTCTTGCCGACGCCGAGCACGATCGGGTGCAGCCAGAGGTCGAGCCGGTCGAACAGCTTCTCGCGCAGCAGGGTCTGCACGAGGTTCAGGCTCCCCACCACCTTCACGTTCTCGTGCCGGTCGCGGACCTCGCGGACCGCACCGGCCAGATCCGGGCCGAGGTGCGTGGAGCCGGCCCACGCGAGGTCGGGCGTACCGCGAGAGGCCACGTACTTCGGAATCCTGTTAAACAGCGTGGCGATCGCGTTGTCCTGGCCGCCTTCCTGGTGCGGCCAGTAGGCCGCGAAGATGTCGTAGGTCCGCCGGCCGAGCAGCAGGGCGTCCGTGCCCTCGTACGCCGACGCGACCTGCGCCCCGGCGACGTCGTCCAGCAGCGGCGCCTGCCAACCGCCGTACGGGAAGCCCGCCGGATCCTCGTCCGGGCCGCCCGGCGCCTGGCCGACGAGGTCGAGGGTCGCGAACATCTCGATGTGGATGAGGCCCATCACTTGCTCCTGACGATCGGGTTGTCCCCTGCAGAGGGATAGACCGGCCCGGAGCCCGATACTCATCGCCGCGCCGGGGCCCGCCCGTCGGATCCTCCTACGGACCGCCGACCCGCCCGTCGTCGGACGAAAAGCACACGAAGCCGCCCCGGCAGGTCGATGCCTAGCGCCAGTACGGCGCCGCGGCGGCCGGCGGCGAGACTTCCCGCCGGAACCCCGGCCCTCCCGAAGGCCGGCGCCCGGACCAGAGGGGAGCACCACGGAACCTGAGCCGGAAGGCGAAAGGCAGTAACAACCGGGCGAAGGCCCGGATCAGGGTTGCCCGCGCCCACGCACGGACCGCCGATGCGCGGCGCGAGTTTCACCACCAGCTCTCCACCAAGTTGATCCGCGAGAACCAAGCGGTCGCGGTGGAAGACCTGGCGGTCAAAGGACTTGCCCGTACTCGCCTGGCGAAGTCCGTTCACGACGCCGGATGGTCGGCGTTCACCGCGATGCTGGCGTACAACGCTGCCCTGTACGGGCGCGCCTTCCACCGCATCGGGCGGTTCGAGCCCACGTCTCAGGTCTGCTCGGCCTGCGGCGTCAAGGACGGCCCCAAGCCCCTCAACGTCCGGGTGTGGATGTGCGAGGCCTGCGGGGCCGTCCTGGACCGGGACATCAACGCGGCCATCAACGTCGCCAAGGCCGCCGGGCTGGCGGTCACTGCCTGCGGAGCGCGGGTAAGACCGGGACACATCCCGGCGCAGCGCGAAGAAACAGGAACCCACCCGAAGGCCAGCCGGACATCCGGCAGCCAGGCGGAAATCGCCGCCCCTTAGGCGGAGAGGATGTCAAAGCCGGGAGTTCAAGTGCCGCGCGCGTCCGACGTGCTCGGCATCGATATCTCGGGCGTCATGATCGCCGCCGCCCGGGCCTGGGAGGACGAGGAGCCGCTGGGGGCCGCTACGAGATGGGCGCATCGCCGAACCGCCCGCCCGCGGCGAGCGCTTTGACCTGGCCGTCGCCGTCCAGGCGTTCAACTACGCTGACGACGTCGCGACCGTCGCGTACCCCGTGCCCGGTCGGCCGGGCAGGCGCCGCCGCTTGCCCGCGCCTGCCCAGCGCCGCCGCGCCCGGCGTCAGGCGGGGGCGAGCGGCCCGGGCCGACGCCGGGCCGCTGCGGCCCGCAGCATCGACGCCCCCACCGGGGTCAGTGTGTGCAGCACGGCCGGGCCGTGGCGGACGGTGGTGACGAGTCCCGCGTCGCGCAGCGCGGTCGCGTGCCTGCTGGCGGACGATGCCGAGACCCCTGCTGCCCGCGCGATCTCCCCGGTCGTGGCACCGGCGGCCGCGGCGTGCAGGGCGACCGCCCGGGCCCGGCCCAGCAGGGCCGTCAGGGGCTTCCCGGGGTCGTCAACGCCGGCCGCGGGCGGTTCGTGGAGCATCGAGTACCACAGGACGGGCGGCAGTTCGGGATCGGCGAAGGCGACCGGCTCGGCCCAGTTGAAGTACGAGGGGACGAGCGTGAGCCCCCGGCCGTGCAGATGCAGGTCCCGGTCCGCCGCCTGCGTGGGGTAGGAGACCTCCAGGACCGGCGGACGCCACCGCATCATCGGGCCGAGCCCGGAGAGCATGCCGTCGACGCCCCCGTCGAGCAGCCCGCGGCAGCGCGCCGCCCGTTCGGCCTCCAGCTTCGCCAGCGCGACCTCCTCGTAGGGGACCACCACGGCCTCGTGGTACGCGCGGAGCAGCCCGACGAGCTCCCGGCGCGCCGACGGCTCGACGAGCCGGCCGACCCAGGGCGGCGCGCCGACGGTCCGGTCGAGGGTGGTCACCTCCTGAAGGATCCGGCGCGGCGGCGTGGCGAGGATCGCCTCCACGCCTGCGTCGAACCCGTCCAGGGCGCCGGCCGGTGTCAGGAAGTCCGGGAAGTACTCGGCCCGCGGGTACAGGCGCAGCAGGATGTCCCGCACCTGCCGGTCCAGCTTCTTCTCCCGTAACCGCTGCCGCGCCATCCGGCTCCACCCGGCGAACGCCCAGGCGCCCTTCCGTGACTGGAGCCGGTGCAGACTCGCGGCGATCTCCCACAGCGGGTCGGGGCGCGCGGCGAGTCTGGTGCGGCCCAGGTCGGGATCGGTGAAATGAATGCGCAGCATCGCGTTCTCCCCCGTTTTTGCTCAGCCTTTGCACTCGCGGCACCAGCATGACCCAGCCGCCGCACCCTCGCCAAAGCTGTCCGGGACCGGGGCGTGTCGCCGCCACGAGGACCGCGGTCCGGGGTGGGAGCCGGTTGGGGGGGGCTCCCGAAGGGGCGGGCGGCCGCGCATCGGATCATGAGGGAATGCTGGTGCGCACGGGGAGACTGGCGAAGGTCGGCCAGGAGCGGACGAGAGTCCGGGTCCACACACCTGTCGGAGTCGCCGAGGTGGTCTGGTGCGGAGATCCTCGCGAGGCCGACGGGCACCATCACGTCGAGTGGACCGTCGACGACGACGTCCACTGGGGCGTCAACACGGTGCCGGCCGGGCTCTCGGAGCCGGGTCTGTGGCAGGAGGGCGACCGCGTGGTCATGCGCGGACGGTTCCACCTCGTCGAGGGCGGCGCCTGGATGCAGATGGGAGTCTCGCCGATTCTCCTGGACGTGGTGCCGCCGATCGCCGACGGCGCGGACGGCGCATGGGTGGAGCTCGCCGTCGCCTCGGACCGTGTGACCCTCTGGCCCTACCTGATCTGACGTCGCGGGGTGACGGCAACGCCGGTCCGGCTGGGTGCCGCAGGCCCCTGCGCCGGTCGAGAGCTTCGGGGCCATGGCTCGCCCATCGCGAGGCCCCGCGGCGTCGCGCCCTCTTGCCCGGGGGAGTCCCGGCGTTCTAGCTTACTCTGAAGTAAGTTTACTCCGGAGTAAGGGGGTTGGTGCGGTGGCGGTCTATCGGACGGTCATGGTGGGCACGGACGGATCGAGGTCGTCGTACTCGGCGGTCGAGGCGGCGGCGCGGCTTGCCGCGGTGTGCGAGGGGGAGTTGGTGGTCGTCTGCGCGTACGTGCCGATGCGCGGGCGTGAACTCGCCACGGCGCAGGACCGGTTAGGGGCCGAGGCGTACCAGGTCGTGGGGTCCGCGCCCGCCGAGGACACGCTGCGCACGGCGGCGGACCGGGCCCGCGCGCAGGGGGCGGGGAACGTGCGGACCATCGCCGTGGAGGACGAGCCGGTCGCCGCGCTGGTGCGGACCGCGCGGGAGTGCTCGGCGGATCTGCTGGTCGTCGGGAACCGGGGGCTGCGTTCGCTCGCCGGGCGCCTGCTGGGCTCCGTGCCCGCGGACATCGCCAGGAAGGCCGGTCTCGACGTCCTGATCGTGCACACCACATGAGCACACCGCCGGAGCGGACCCCGGCCCCCGCCGCCGCGGACGACGTACGGCGGACGATCGAGGAGGTGCTGCTCGGCGGCGGCCGGCTGTGGACGAGGCGGGACATCGCCGAACGGTCCGGGGTGACACCCGAGCGCACCGCGCAGATCTGGCACGCGCTCGGCTTCCCGGCGGCCGACGACGACGCCAGGGTGTTCACCGACGCCGACGTCGAGGCGCTCCGGGCGGGGGAGCGGCTCATCGGGGCCGGGCTCATCACCGAGAGCAGCGAGACCATGATGGCGCGCGCCCTCGGGCACCACCTGTCCCGCCTCGCCGAGTGGCAGGTGCACACCCTCTGGGTGTGGATCAACCAGGACACGGGCGTCCTCCCGGACCCCGCGGCGCTGACGGAGCACGCCGGGACGCTGCTGGCGGAGATGGAGCTGCTGCAGCGCCATGTGTGGCGCAGGCATCTGGCGGCACACGCCGAACGGACGCTCGCCGACGCGGAGGAGGCCGCCCCCGCCGGGCCGCAGCCCTCGGGACCGGGCAAGAGCGGGCAGGCGACGGCCCGCGAGGGTGCCGACGTCCGCGCACGGGCAGTGGGATTCACCGACATGGTCGGGTACACCCGGCTGACCCGGGGCCTGGGCAACGCCGAACTCGTCCGGGTGCTCGACCGGTTCGAGAGCCTGACCGGGGACACGGTCGCCGAAGGCGGGGGACAGGTGGTGAAGACCATCGGCGACGAGGTGCTCTTCGTCTGCGGGACGGCGTCCGAGGCGGCGGACATCGCCCTGGAGCTCACCGCACGCGCCGAGGCGGAGCGGGAGCTGCCGCAGGTGCGGTCCGGCCTGGCCCACGGCGTCGTCCTCAGCCGCTTCGGCGACGTCTACGGGGCGACGGTGAACGTCGCGGCCCGGCTCACCGCCGTGGCCCGCCCCGGCACCGTCCTGGTCGACACGGCGTTCGCCGGCGAACTGGCGGGCAGGACGGACTACGCGCTGAAAGCGCTCCGCCCGGTGTCCGTCCGCGGCTACAGCAGGCTCCGCCCCGTCCTGCTGCGGTCGCCCCGGCCCGGCCGGCAGCGGACGGGCGGCGACGGACCCCGCCCCGGCGCGCCGGGGTAGGATCGCCGGTGGCGGGACGGCCCCGACGGGCCCCCGCCGCCGTCGTGCCGGGGCCGATGCCGCCCCCGGCCGCGATCCCGGTGAGGATTCCCGCAGGAGACACAGGAGACAAGCGTGCGCGAGCCGATGACGCCCGTCGCCGCCCCCTGCCCGCCGTGACACCGCGCCGCCGGACGTGAGCCCGGCCGCGCCACCGTGCCGGCCCCGCCGCGTCCCGACCCCCTCCGATGTCCGGCTCCGCGACCGCGGAGCCGTCCGCGGGGCGCCGGTCCGGCCCCCGCTCTCCTCACGCGCCCCCGCCCCGCCCGCCGGGGGCCGCCCGAGCACGACAGGTACCGTCCGTTGTCTTCTGCCGCCATCGCAGTGTCCCCGGTCGCGCGTCTGCGCCGTCTGAAGCCCGACTGGCTGAACGACCCCAAGGTCTGGCGCACCGAGGTCCTCGCCGGCCTGGTCGTCGCCCTCGCGCTCATCCCGGAGGCGATCTCGTTCTCCGTCATCGCCGGCGTCGATCCCGCGATCGGCCTGTTCGCCTCGTTCACCATGGCCGTGGTCATCTCCGTCGTCGGCGGCCGGCGCGCGATGATCTCCGCCGCCACCGGCGCGGTCGCGCTCGTCATCGCCCCGCTCAACCGTGAGCACGGCCTCGGGTACCTCGTGGCGGCCGTGATCCTCGCCGGTGTCTTCCAGGTGGTGCTGGGCGTGCTCGGGGTGGCGAAGCTGATGCGGTTCATCCCCCGCTCGGTGATGGTCGGCTTCGTCAACGCGCTCGCCGTCCTGATCTTCATGGCGCAGATCCCGGAGATGCGGGACGTGCCGTGGGCCGTGTACCCGCTGATCGCGGCCGGTCTGGCGCTGATGGTGTTCTTCCCGAAGGTCACCACCGTGGTCCCCGCCCCGCTCGTCTCCATCGTCGTCCTGACGGTGATCACGATCGGCGCCGCGATCGCGGTGCCGACGGTGGGCGACAAGGGCGAGCTGCCGTCCGCCCTTCCCGTGCCCGGCCTGCCGGACGTGCCGTTCACCCTGGAGACGCTCACGACCATCGCCCCGTACGCGTTCGCGATGGCGCTGGTCGGCCTCATGGAGTCCCTGATGACGGCCAAGCTCGTCGACGACATCACCGACACCCGCTCCGACAAGACCCGCGAGTCCGTCGGCCAGGGCATCGCCAACATCGTCACCGGCTTCTTCGGCGGCATGGGCGGCTGCGCCATGATCGGCCAGACGATGATCAACGTGAAGGTCTCCGGCGCACGGACCCGGCTGTCCACCTTCCTCGCCGGCGCGTTCCTGATGGTGCTGTGCATCGTCTTCGGCCCGGTCGTCTCCGACATCCCCATGGCCGCGCTGGTGGCCGTGATGGTCATGGTGTCGTTCGCGACCTTCGACTGGCACTCCGTCGCCCCCGCCACGCTCCGCCGGATGCCCGCGGGCGAGATCACCGTCATGGTCGTCACGGTCGGCGCCGTCGTGGCCACCCACAACCTCGCCGTCGGCGTCGTCCTCGGCTCCCTCACCGCGATGGCGGTCTTCGCGCGTCGCGTCGCCCGTCTCGCCGAGGTCACCGCCGTGCCGGACCCGGACGGCACCACCGTCGTCTACCGGGTCACCGGCGCGCTCTTCTTCGCCTCGTCGAACGACCTCGTCGGACGCTTCGACTACGCGGGCGATCCCGGCCGGATCGTCATCGACCTGTCCGACGCCCACGTCTGGGACGCCTCCTCGGTCGCCGCCCTCGACGCGGTGGAGACCAAGTACGCCCAGCGCGGCAAGACCGTCGAGATCACCGGCCTCAACGACCCGAGCGCCGACCTCCACCGCAGGCTCACCGGCGAACTCGCCGGCCACTGACCGCCCCGGCCCCGCCCGGCGGGGCGCCGGGCGCGGCGGCCGTCCGTATTCCGCTGGTCGGCGGCGATGCGGCCGTGGTAGACCGGACCGTCCGCCGCAGCCGTCACCGGAGTTCCGCATGCGCCGCCTCGCCGTCTTCCTCGCCTCCTCCGACGGACACGACCCGGCGTACGCCGAACTGGCCGCCGGTGTCGGCGCCGAGCTGGCCCGCGGCGGCATCGGCCTCGTCTACGGCGGCGGCAGCACCGGCCTGATGGGCATCCTGGCCGACGCCGCGCTGGAGGCGGGCGGCGAGGTCATCGGGGTGATGCCGCGCAGCATGATCGAACGCGAGTGGGCGCACGACGGCGTGAGCGAACTCGTCATCTGCGACTCGATGCACGAGCGCAAGGCGATCATGGCCGACCGCGCGGACGCCTTCGCCGCCCTGCCCGGCGGCCTCGGCACCCTGGAGGAGATCTTCGAGGTGTGGTCGTGGCGCCAGCTCGGCTTCCACACCAAGCCGGTCGGCCTCCTCGACGCGGGAGGTTTCTGGACACCGCTGCTGAGCGCCCTGCGCGGCATCTCCGACACCGGGTTCCTCGCCGCGAGCACCCTGGACGACCTCGCCGTCGCCCCCGACCTCCCCGGCCTGCTGGAAGCGCTGGAGGACCGGCTGCGCGGCGCCCACCGCCCCGCGCACGGCGCCTTGGACGCCGGCGCCGCGCCGCCCGGACGGCGGCGCCGGGCACGGCCCCGCGCGCGGTGCCCGGCGGGTGGGACGGCGACGGCGACGGCCCGAGCGACGTGTGAGGCGCGGCGGGGACGGCCACGCGGATACGGATACGGGTACGGGTATGGGGGAGGGGCGGGACATGGAAGCGCGGGACGGGGACAGGCGGGACACGGAGCAGCGGGAGACGGCCGCGAGGCTGCGGGCGATCGTCGGCGAGCTGTCGGAGCGCTTCTACGAGCGCGACGACGTGGTGCGGACGCTGACGGCCACGCTGCTCGCCGGCCGGCACTCGCTGGTGCTGGGCCCGCCCGGCACCGCCAAGTCCGAGCTGGCCCGCGAGCTCACGGGCCGGATCGACGGCGCCTCCTACTGGGAGATCCTGCTGTCGAAGTTCACCGCGCCCACCCGGATGTTCGGCCCCGTCGACGTGGCCGCGCTGGCCCGCGGCGAGTACCGCCAGGTGTACGAGGGCCGCGCCACGACCGCGCACATCGCGTTCATCGACGAGATCTTCAAGTGCTCCACGGCGGCACTGAACGAGACCCTGGGCTTCCTCAACGAGCGGATCTACCACCCGGAGAACGGCGGCGCCCCGATCCACTGCCCGCTCATCGGCGCCATCACCGCCAGCAACGAGCTGCCCGACGGCGAGGACACGGCCGCCGTCTACGACCGGCTGCTGGTGCGCGTGGAGGTCGGCTACCTCGAGGACCCCTCGAACTTCGCCGCGCTGGTGCGCTCGGCCGTCGCACGGCCCCACCCGGCGCCGGCCCGGACCACGGTCGAACTGGCCGCACTGCGCCAGGCCGTGACCGAGGCCGTCCCCGCGGTGGAGGTCCCCGACGACATGGTGGACGCGGTGTGCGCGCTGCGGTCCGCCCTGCGCCGCAGGGAGATCGTCGCCTCCGACCGCCGCTGGCGGCAGGCCGTCGGGCTGCTCCAGGCCTCCGCCTACCTGGACGGCCGCCCGGCCGTTACGGAGACCGACCTGCAGATGCTGACCCATGTGCTGTGGGACTCTCCCGCGCAGCGCCCCACCGTCGAACGTGAGGTGCTGCACCTGGTCAACCCCGACGCCAAGGAGGCACTCGACCTGGCGGACACCCTCCACGAACTGGAGACCCAGCTCGACGCCATGGCCGGGCAGTCCCGCGAGGCGCTGAGCGAGTGGGTCATCAAGAACGCCCACAACAAGCTCGCCACGGCGGGCAAGCGGCTGGAGCGGCTCCGCGAGGAGGCGGCGGTCGCCGGGCGGTCCACGGCCACCATCGACCGGGTCACCGGCCGGCAGCGGGCCGTCCGCGCCCGCGTCCTCACCGAGGCACTGGGCATGGACGCGAGCACGGTCCAGGCCCAGCTCTGAACCCCGGAGGACCCGAGGCCGTGGACAACACGCAAGCCGAGCAGCACGGGCACGCCGAGCAGCACCGGCAGGACGGGCAGCACCGGCAGGACGGGCGGGGCCGGCGGCACGGGTACGGGGAGGACGGGCCCGGTCAGGAGGAGAGCGGCCCGGGGGCCGGCCCGGCCGCAGCCGCCCCCGGGCGGCACACCACGGCCGTGGTCGCGGACCGCCTCGACCGGATGACCTGGCGCGACACCTACGAGCAGTCGGCCGGACTGCGCGAGCTGGACGCGGAACTGAGCAGGCGTCATCCGCACACCAACGAGCTGCTGGCCGATCTCTTCCAGGCCGCCTTCACGGCCGGACCGCTGCTGCGCGAGCGCGCCGAGATGGCCCCCGGCCTGCTGGTCAACCACCACCTCGTCCAGAGCCTGGCGGACACACCCGACTTCGCCGAACTGCGCCGCGAGACGGCCGGCGACCCGTACGCCGCCGCCATGGCCGTGCTCGCCCTGGCCACCGCCGTACGCCGGATGCTCGACGGCGCCGGGGACGCCCGCGAGCGGGCCGAGCGGGCCGCGTCGGCCCAGCAGGGCTCCGACCTCGCGGCGACCGCCGTCGCCGAGGCGCTCCGGCAGGCCGCGGCGGCCGCCGGCACGGACGAGGACGACGGCGTGGCCCGGCCGACGCCGCCGACGCCGTGCACCGGGCGGTCGCGGCCGCCGAGGCCGACGCGTCCGCTGCCCGGCGGGCGGCCCGGGACGCCGCGCAGGCCCTCGCCGCCGCTGCTCCTGGCACCCGCGCCGCGTCCGCAGGCGCCGTGTCGCGGGCCGCGCGGGCAGCGCGGCGGGAAGCCGCGCTGATGCGCGCGTGGGGCGTCGCCCCCGGCACGCTGGAGCGCATGCCGTTCGACCGGCGCGCCCGGCTCGCCGAGCGGCTGCGCACCAGCCGTCTCACCCGGTGGGCCGAACTGATCGGCCGGTTCCGCGAGATGGCCGGCGGCGAGCGCGCCCGGAAGGTCGAGAACACCACCGGCGAACTCGTCGGCGTCACCCTCGGCAGCGACCTCTCCCGGCTCGTACCCGCCGAACTGGCCAACCTCGGCCTGCCGGAGCTGCGCGCCGTGTTCGCCGCACGCTACGCCGCCGGAGAGCTGATGCTCTACGACAGCCGGGGGGAGCGGAACAGCGGCAAGGGCGCCGTCATCGCCTGCGTCGACACCTCCCACTCCATGTACATCGAGGGCCCCGGCGGCATCACCCGCGAGGCGTGGGCCAAGGCATGCGCCCTGGCCCTGCTGGACCAGGCCCGCCACGCGGGGCGCGACTTCGTCGGCATCCTGTTCTCCGCCGCCGACCGCGTCCGGGTCTTCCGCTTCCCGGCAGGCCGGGAAGCCGGCGTCGAGCCGGTCCTCGACTTCGCGGAGACCTTCCTCGGCGGCGGCACCAGCTACCAGACACCCCTGACCGCGGCCCGCGAGGTCCTGGAGGAGGAGTTCGGCGACGCCGCCCGCTCGCGCGGCGACATCGTGATGATCACCGACGACGAGTGCGGCGTCACCGAGGAATGGATGCGCGGCTGGAACGAGGCCAGGCACCGGCTGGGCTTCCGCGTCTTCGGCCTGGCCGTCGGCGCGCCCCCGGCCGCCGGGGAGGGCTCGGTCCTGGACGCCCTCTGCGACAACCTCCGCACGGTCGAGGACTTCACCGACCCCCGCGCCGCGGCCCACCTCTTCCGCCTGATCTGACGACCTGCATCCCTGCCCCCTGCCCTCTGCCGCCCGCCGTGGTCACCAGTCCCGGTTGGCGATCAGCTCCTCGACGTCCGCGTCCGCGAACCCGTAGGCGGAGGCGACGAAGAAGAAGTCCTCGGCTATCCACTCCCGCCCGACCGTCTCGATCCCGCTCCCGGCCGCCCCGAACTCCTCGTCCAGGCCGTTGAACTCCTCCGTCGCGGCCTGGGTGAGCGCGTAGAGCGCGGCCAGGTCCGACGGCCGCTCGGCCTCGATCCGCTCGCACAGCCGCACCAGGATCGCCCTGCCGCGGTCGACGATGTGATCGGGGAAGTACGCGTCCCCGTACATGTGGCGCAGGAACGGGTGGTCGGCGGCCCGTTGGTTGGTGATCGGCATGACACGTCCTCGTCGCCGGAGTGGACTGACCCGCCGATCATGCACGACCCCACTGACAACCGCCCCGCCCCCGGGGCGCGTCCGCCGTCCGTACCGGGCCGGCACGGACGGCGGACACCGGCGGATCACGCCACGGCGGTGCCCTCCAGCTCGACGAGCTGGCCCGGTACCGCGAGCCGTGTCACCCCGAGCATGGAGGTGGCCGGAGCCACCCCGGCGGCGCCGAGCCGTGCCGCCAGCACGCCGTAGTGCCGCAGCAGCAGGTCGACGTCGGTCGTGTAGACGGTGAGCCGGACGAGATCCGCGAGGGACATGCCGGCCTCGCCGAGCACCGCCTCCACGTTGTCGGCGCTCAGCGCCAACTGCCCCGCCATGTCGCCGTCGTGCTGGGGCACACCGTCGCCGTTCATCGCGGTCTGCCCGGAGATGTACAGGGTGCGGGTGTGCCCGGAGACGACCTCGCCCTGGTGGAACCCCAGGGCCGCCGACCATGCCACCGGGTTGACCGCCGTTCTTTCGACTGCCACTGCCACATCAGCTCGTTTCGGAATCGGTTCGGATCACGGATCCACGGATCACCGTTCAGGGATCACGGATCCACGGACATACGCCCCCCCGCCGGTGCACCGCCGGCCGGGGACGTCGTGTGCACGAGCCTCGCAACAAATCACGACACCCTCGGTCACGTATTCCGTTACCGTGCCCGCATGCGTGCCGACCGGCTGGTCTCCCTGGTTCTGCTGCTGCGCCAGCGCGGCCGGCTGACCGCGGAGGTACTGGCCCGCGAGCTGGAGGTGTCCACGCGCACCGTGCTGCGCGACATCGAGGCCCTGTCCGCGGCGGGCGTGCCGGTCTACGCCGAGCGCGGCCGGCACGGGGGGTTCGCGCTGCTGCCCGGCTTCCGTACCGATCTCGCCGGTCTGAACCACGACGAGGCCCTCGCGCTGCTGACCGCCGGATCGGGCCGCGGCGAGCTGGTGTTCGGCCTCGGTTCGGCGCTCGCCTCCGCCATGCGGAAGGTCGTCGACGCGCTGCCCGCCGGCCACCGGGCGACCGCGAGCGACGCCGCCCGGCGGTTCCTCGTCGACCCGGAGACCGACCTGCTGGCGCGCCGCCAGGTGACCGACGAGATCCCCGGGGACACCATGGGCGAGGTCCGGCGCGCGGTGCTCGCCGGGCACAAACTGCGCATCCACTACGCGCCGACCGGCCGGGAGCCCCGGTGGCGCACGGTGGACCCCATCGGCCTGGTCACCGTGCGGGACCGGGCCTATCTGCTGGCCACCCGGTCCGGCGAGGACCGCACCTACCGGCTGGCGCGGGTGCTGGCCGCCGAGGTGCTGCCCGAGCCGGCGCAGCGGCCGGACAGCGTCGACCTGGACCGGATCTGGCGCGAACGCTCGGCGCGCTTCCTCTCCGGCGGGGACCACGTGACGGTGCTGCTGCGGCTGCATCCGGCGCGGCGGGAGGAACTGCTGGACACGGCGCTGGCCGTGCGCGCGCGGACGCCGGACGCGGACGGTCGGCTGCGGCTGGAGGCGACCTTTCAGGACATGCGGCACGCCGAGTGGGCGCTGTGGCAGTTCGGCACCGACGCGGAGGCGCTCGCACCGCGGGCGTTGCGCGCGTCCCTGCACGAGCGCGCCACCGCGATGGCCGCCCGCTACAGGGATGACACCCGGGAGGCGGCGGCCGTCCCGCCCGGGTGTCTCCCCGCCCCGGAGTAGCCGGACCCCTGGCCGCCACGGCCCCCGGCAGACCCCGGGTCAGACGGTGAGCGAACGGCCCGTGGGCGCGAGGCGCAGTGTCCACGGAGCCGCCGTCCGGTGCTTCTCGATGCCCGGCAGGATCTCGTCCCGGACGACGGGATGGGCCAGCACCTCGGCCAGGTGCCGGCGCCGCGCTTCGTCGTCCGGGTACGAGGTGACGACCACGGCGACGTTCTCCCCGGTGCGCACCGGGAGCCTGGGGAAGGTGTTGGGCGCCGTCGACGTGGTGAGCGCGGCGAGCGGCGATGGTCCCAGGGCGCGGAGGACGGGCAGCAGCCCGTCGCGGATCAGCGTGACGCCCTCATCCCGGCCCGCCGGGAAGGACCACACGGTCGCCGACACACAGGTGCCCGGCGCTGGGGCACCGGCCGGGGGCCGCTCGGACGGCCGGACGGCGAAGCCGCTCGGGTCCGCGAGCGGCCGCAGCAGGAGGACGTTGTCGGAGTCGAGCATGGTGGCGTTGGCTCGGGGGCCGTGTTCGGCCCAGACCGGGCCGCCGTAGAAGTCGGTCAGGGCCCGGTGGCGGGCCGTCATGTCCGTGAATCCGCGCAGCCAGACGAAGCGGTCCGGATCGTCCCGGTCCCGGAACTGGCCGAGCACCACCATCCCGGCCGCCTCCTGGGTCTCGACGAACTCCCGGTCGAACAGCTCGACGAGCTCGTCCCGGCGACCCGGGCGCAGCGTGTACTGCCGCAGCTCGATCACGGCGGGGCGGACGACGGGGTCACCCGACGGCCCGCCGGACGCGCCGGACGCGGCAGGTACAGCAGACGCAGCGGACACAGCGGGGTGGTTGGGGTCGGTGACGCGGGCAGCGGGCACGGCAAGGCTCCTGTTCGGTTCGCTTCCCCGGCGGCGGTCACGGGTCGTCCGCCCCGCAGCCGGTGTGAGCCGACGGTAGGAGAGGGGTGTGCCAGGGGCTGTCAGTGTTTCCGGGTGTCCGGGTCTCCGGGGGAGAATTGCGCGCATGTCTGCCGGTCGACTGCTGTCGGTGCTGCTGCTGTTGCAGTCCCGCGGCCGCATGTCCGCACGCGCGCTCGCCGACGAGCTGGGCGTGTCCGTCCGCACCGCCTACCGCGACCTGACCCGTTTGCAGGCCGCCGGCATCCCGCTCTACGCGGAGACCGGCCGGGCAGGCGGCTACCGACTTGTCGACGGCTACCGCACCCGGCTGACGGGCATGAGCGAGGCCGAGGCGCGTGCGCTGCTCTTCGCCGCACTGCCCGGCGCCGCCGCCGATCTCGGGATCGGCGACGAGGTGACGGCGGCACGCCTGAAGCTGCTGGCGGCGCTGCCCACCACGCTGCGCGAGCAGGCCCGGCGCACCGCGGCCGTCTTCCACGTGGACGCCCCCGGCTGGTACCGGGAGTCCGAGAGCGCACCCCATCTGCCGCTGTTGGCCGACGCGGTGATCGGCCGGCAGGCCGTCGACGTGCGCTACCGCCGCTGGCGCGCGCCGCAGGAGGTGCACCGACGGCTGCGGCCCTACGGGCTCGTGCTCAAGTCCGGTGTCTGGTATCTCGTGGCGGAGTCCGGGGAGCGGACGGCCACCTACCGGGTGACGAGTGTCCTCGACGCGACGCTCACCGGCGAACGGTTCGACCGGCCCGCGGACTTCGACCTCGGCGCGTACTGGACGTCCTACCTCGACGAGTTCGGCGCCCGCCGCTACACGGGGACGGCCACCGTGCGCCTCTCTCCCCGGGGCCGCCGCCGTCTGCCCGACAACGTCCCCCCGGAGTTCGTGCGGGCGGTCGACGGCACGGCGACCCCCGTCGGTGACGCGGGCTGGATCGAGGCGGTCGTCCCGACCGAGAGCACCGGCCACGCCTGCGGCGAACTGCTGCGCCTGGGCGCCGACGTGGTGGTCGTCGGACCACCGGAACTGCGCCGGGCCATGGCCGACACCGTCGGCGCCCTGGCCAGGGCCTACGGATCCGCCTACGGCCCGCACGAAGACGACGTCGTGGCACCCCGGCAGACCCGTCCCCACGACGCCCGTCCCCACGACGAGCCCGACGGGACGGACGACGAGCCCCCCAGGGCGGACGGCGAGGTCCGGCAGGGCGGCCGCTAGACGGGGACGGCCGCCGTGAGCTGCGCGCCGATCCCGAGGAAGGCCCGCGCGAACGGCACGGCGGGCACCGAGGGGGAGACGACCTGGGAGCCGAAGTGGACGACGACGAGGTCGAGTCCGGGGGAGACGAACAGGCGCTGGCCGTGGATGCCGCTGGCCATGAACGAGCCGTGGGCGTCGTTCGGGATCCACCACAGGTCGTGGTACGACAGCGTGGCCGGGGAGGTCAGGGGCGCGCCGGGGAGGCGCACACGGCGGGGGTAGCCGTCGGGGACGCCGCTGGCGATGCCGGCGGCCACCGCCTCGGGCACCACCTGCCGGTCGCCCACCGCTCCCCGGCAGCGCAGCATCTCGCCGAGGCGGGCGATGTCCCGTGCCGTGGCGCTGAAGCCGCCGCTCGCCGCCTCCACGCCGTCGGCGTCGAGGACGTAGTACGCGTCCTCCTCGGCACCGATCCCGGACCACAGGACGTCGCCGAGCAGGGCCGAGGTGCTCAGGCCGGTGATCCGGCGCAGCACCTCGGCGAGGGCCTCCACATTGCCGTTCTCGTAGCGGAAACCGGTGCCGGGGGCGCCGGTGGCACGGGCGGTCAGCAGGTGCTCGCGGATGGTGGCGGGGCCGTTGTGGTCGACAGGGCGCATCCGGGGGGCGATCACGGCGAAGTACCGCTGCGCCTCGATGGACTTGTCGAAGGGGCGGCGCCCGTAGGCGACCTGGGTGCCCATGTGCAGCAGGTCCTGGATCCGGGCCTCGCCGAAGGCGGTTCCCGCGAGTTCGGGGACGTAGGCCGTCGTGGGGGCCTCGCGGTCCAGCAGCCCCCGGTGTGCCAGGACCGCCGCCACGAGGCCGAGCCAGGACTTCGCCGCCGAGGCGTTGAAGTGCGGGGTGTGCGCCTCGGTGCCGTGCAGGTACCGCTCGTACACGACGGAGCCCCGGTGCAGTACGAGGAAGGCGTCCGTCTGCGCGGCGGCGAAGAGCTCCGGCAGGGTGACCGTGGCGCCGCCGCCGAGGGGGAGGGGCACGGTGTCGAGCCCGGACCCGTCGCCTCCGGCGGGCAGGTCGCGGGGGCGGCCGGCGCCCCGCCAGACGCGGCGGGTCGGTGAGAGTTCCCGGCCGGCGGACGTGAAGCGGCGGATCCAGGCCGGGTCCGTGTAGCCGCGCGTCCAGCCGAGGTCGCTCAGCGGGTGGGCCTCGGTCATGTGTCGCTCCGTTCCTCGGGCCGTGGGTTCCTGCGGGTTCCCATGCAGGTCATTCGTTACCGTACACATTGTTCATTTACAGGAACAGAGGCCAATTTCTCCTCGACGGATCGTTGACGATCTGGCCAGGGCGGTCTACGTTGCCACATGTTCCGATCGATACCAGACAGTGTGTATGGAATCTGTCGCACGGTCGTTGCGCGCAGCCGTCGCGCAGCCGGCGAACGGCTGTCGCACGGCTGCCGCGCGTGCTGTCGCGGGTGACGAGCGCTCCGGCGCGCTCCCTTCCCCGCACCGACTCCGCGCCCCGCCCCCTTCCCCTCCCTTTCCATGCTTCCTCCAGAGCCGCAGGAGTGTGCCCCATGGCCGAACCGTCCTCGTCCGCCCCGCCGCTCGACGCCGCGGGCGGTGTCCCCGGGGTCGAAGGAAAGGGAGCGCCGGCGCGACCGGCCTTCGACCGGCGTCACGCCTGGCTGATCGCCGCGATGATCGTGGCGTTCATGCTCATCAACTACGCGGACAAGTCCGTGCTGGGGCTCGCGGCCGTCCCGATCATGGACGAGCTGGGTATCAGCAACAGCACCTACGGGATGATCTCCAGCTCGTTCTCGCTGCTGTTCAGCCTCTCGGGGCTGCTGGTCGGCTTCGCCTCGGCCCGTATCTCCAGCCGGGTGCTGCTCTTCACCATGGCCGTCCTGTGGGCCGTGGCGCAGGTGCCGGTGCTCGTCGTCGCCTCGGTCCCGGCGCTGGTGGCCGGACGTGTCCTGCTCGGTGCCGCGGAGGGCCCCGCGGCGTCGATGTCGATGCACGCGCTGTACAAGTGGTTCCCCGCGGACCGGCGAGGGCTGCCGTCGGCGCTCCAGATCAGCGGTGCCGCGCTGGGCATGCTGGTCGCGGCGCCGGTCGTCACCTGGCTCATCACGGACTTCGGCTGGCGCTCCGCCTTCGTGGTCCTCGCCGTGACGAGCGTGGTGTGGAGCGTGATCTGGTGGTGGGTCGGCCACGACGGCCCCTACGGCGGTGAGTCCGCGGGCGGGGCCGGTGGGCACGGGGCCGCCGCCGACGCCTCGCCGGCCGGGGCTCCTGGTGTGTCCGCGCCGCCCGTACGGCTGCCCTACCGGCGCCTGCTGCTGAACGGCACGGTGCTCGGGTCCGTCGTCGCCGCCTTCGGCGCCTCCTGGGCGCTGGCGCTGAGCCACGCCTGGCTGCCCGCCTACCTGCGCACCGAACTCGGCATGGCGCCGGGCGGCGCAGCGACGGTCATCAGCGCGATCTCGGCCTTCAGCCTCGTGCTGCTGCTCTCTGTGCCGGTACTGGTGGACACCCTCCGGCGGCGCGGCCGTTCGGCCCGCTGGTCCACGGGCGCCCCGCAGGGAGTCGCCGTCGGCGTCGCGGCACTCGCGATGGCGACCCTGCCCTTCGTCGACGGGCGGGGCGCCCATCTCGTGCTGCTCGCCGTGGCGTTCGGCGGTCACGCCATCGTCTTCCCGCTGCACTACATGACCGCGTCGGCGGTGGTCCCGGCGCTCCAGCGGGGCGCCGTGTTCGGCGTCGTCGCCGCGGCCGGGACGCTGCCGGGGCTGGTGTCCCCGTATCTGACCGGCCGTCTGCTGGACTCCGCCACCACCCGGAGCGAGGGCTACGCGCATGCGTATCTGCTGTCCGCCGCCGTCATGCTGGTCTGCGCCGTCGTCGCCCTGGTCACCATCCGGCCCGAGCGGGACGCGCGGCGGCTCGGCGTCGGCTGACCGCACGGCGGCCGGCCCCGCTCCGGGGCCGGCCGCCGGGGCCCGGCCGGGATCAGTCCCGGGTGTCGAAGCCGCTCGCCCAGTACCTGCCGCGCAGGGCCAGGTCGAGCAGCATCCGCACGACCTCCTCGGCCGGCAGCGACGGCGTGTCCTGCTCGACCCACCAGCGCAGCACGGAGATCTGCTCGCCCACCCATACGCGGGCCAGCAGTTCGGGGTCGATGCGGGGCTGCACCGCGTTGCGCTCCGCGCGGGCGCGGAACTCCTGGGCCGTCGCCCGCGCGACGGCATCCGTGAACATCTGGAGAGGTTTGCCGTCGCCCTCGCCCCGCAGGACGATCCGGTACAGGTCGCGCTCCTCCCGGGCGTGCCGCAGCATCTCCAGGACCGGCTTCCCGGTGAAGCCGACCCGGCTGTCGGCGACGGCGGGCTCCAGGCGCTCGCCGAGCCCGGCCAGCAGGTCGGCCGTCACCCGGGCGAACAGGTCCTCCTTGTCGCGGAAGTGGGCGTAGAACGTGGCACGGGCCACGTCCGCCCGCTCGGTGATGTCCTCGACGGTCAGCGCCGCGCAGCCGCGCTCCAGCACCAGTTCCACCAGGGCGGCCCCCAGGGCGCGGCGTGAGCGCCTCGTCCGTCTGTCCTCGGCCACGAAGCCACCTCTCCTCGATCGTCCGTCGCGCTGTGAGGGCGCCCAGTCTAGAAGACTCTTGACACTCCACAAGTTACTGAACAAGCTGTCTGTAATTGAACTGACTGTGCATATCCGTTGAAGACCATCCCGACCTGGAGCAGTGCTACATGAACCTCGGCACCTATCTGTCGCGCAGCGCCCGCTACTGGCCCCACGCCCCGGCCCTCGTCTGCGGCGACCGCACCTGGACCTTCGCCGCGCTGGAGAGCTCGGCGAACGCCCTGGCCTCCGCCCTGACCACCCGGGGCCTGCGCCCCGGCGACGCCGTGGCCTCGGTCGCCTGGAACCGCGGCGAACTGGTGGAGACCGAATTCGCCCTCTACAAGGCGGGCCTGACGAGGGCACCGGTCAACGCCCGCCTCGGCCGGGGCGAGATCGCGCACATCCTGCGCTACGCCCCCGTGCGCGCCCTGGTCTACGACGCCGCACACCGCGAGGACGCCCTCGCCGCGATCGCCGAGGCCGGCACCGGCTGCCTCGCCGTCCCGCTCGACGAGGAACGGGACGACACCGCCCCCACCGTGCCGTCGGTCCCCTACGCCACCCTGCTCGCCGAGGGCGACGCCACGGTCCCCTTCCTGGTCGAGCAGGACGAGAACGATCCCTGTGTCCTGAACTTCACGTCCGGCTCCACGGGCGCGCTGAAGGCCGCCGTGCAGACCGTCGGCAACCGGCTCGCGAACATGCGCAAGCTGCTGATGTCCGACGAGTCACGCCCCCGGCCCGGCGCCCGCTACCTCGCCTGCGGCCCCATCACCCATGCCACCGGCATGGGGCTGCTGGCCGGTGTGTTCGGCGGATCCGCGACCTACGTCCTGCCCGCGTGGAGCCCGGCCGCCTTCCTGGAGACGGTGGAGAAGGAGCGCATCACCGCCACCTTCCTCGTCCCGGCCATGGTCACCACCGTGCTCGCCCACCCCGGAGCCGGGCGCCACGACCTGTCGTCGCTCACCAGCGTGCGGATCGGCGGCGCGCCCATCTCGCCGCAGCGGCTGCGCGAGGCCGTGGAGTTCTTCGGCCCCGTCGTCGCCCAGGGGTACGGGCTCGGCGAGACCACCAGCGTGGTCGCCGGCCTCAGCGCCGACGAGATCGGTCGGGCCGTGCTGGACGACCCCGAACTGCTCCAGTCGTGCGGGCGCGCCTCCTGGGACACCGAGGTGCGCGTCGTCGGCGAGGACGGCCGCGAACTCGGCCCGCGCGAGGTCGGCGAGGTCATCGTGCGCGGCCCGGACTGCGTGCGCGAGTACTGGAAGGAGCCCGAGCTGTCGGCGGAGACCTTCCGCGACGGATGGGTGCACACCGGCGACCTCGCCTGGATGCGGGAGGACGGCTACCTCTTCATCGTCGACCGCAAGAAGGACATGATCATCTCCGGCGGCTTCAACATCTACTGCACCGAGGTCGAGGCCGCCCTCTACGAGCACCCCGCGGTCCAGGAGGCGTGCGTCGTCGGCGTCCCCGACGAGAAGTGGGGCGAGGCCGTCAGGGCCGTCGTCATCGCGGGCCCCGGGGACACCGGCGTCACCGCCGACGAGCTGATCGCGTTCTGCGCCGAACGCCTGGACCGCTTCAAGAAGCCCCGGGCCGTCGACTTCGTGACCGAGCTGCCCCACAACCGCAACGGCAAGCTCGACCGCAAGGCCGTGCGCGAACCGTACTGGGCCCACGCCGCCCGCCGCGTCAACTGACTCCGCCCTCCCGTTCCCTCCAGGAGCACCCGTGACCTTCTCCCTCCGCCCCGCCTACGACGACCCCCGCACGGCGGAACTCGTCGACCGCCTGCGCGACTACATTGACGGCGAACTCGCCGACTACGAGCGCGAGCGCGGCATCACCCCGTCCGGCCGCCTCACCCGCGCCGATCTCGAACCGGTCTGGCGCCGCAGCCGCGAACTCGGCTTCTACGGCATCCATCTGCCCGCGGAGTACGGCGGGCAGGGTCTCGACCACACCCGGCTCGCCGCGCTGAAGGAGGAACTCGGCGCCAGCGGACGCGTCCTGGCGAGCAGCGTCCTCGGCGACATGGGCGGCCCGCTGCGCGCGGGCGACATCCTCCGCCACGCCACCCGGCACCAGCTCGACACCTATCTGCTGCCGCTGATCCGCGGCGAGCGCGCCTGCTGCTTCTCCCTCACCGAGGCCGACGCCGGCTCCGACGTGCGCTCCATGAGCACCGTCGCCGTCCGCGACGGCGACGCGTACCGGCTGACCGGGCACAAGGTCTTCTCCTCCGCCGGTCCGTTCGCCGACTTCGCCATCGTCGTCGCCCGCATGGCCGGGGAGGACGAACCGACCGACGGCAAGCCGCGGTTCTCCGCGTTCCTCGTCGACCTCGACAGCCCAGGCTGCCGCGTCGAGGACGGCGCCGTCCCGATGTCCGGCGAGCACATCGAGAGCGACATCGTCCTCGACGACTGCCGGGTGCCGGCCGCCAACCTGCTCGGCGAGGAGGGCGAGGGCATGCGCATCGCGCTCGGCCGGGTCACCACCAACCGGCTGCTGCACTGCCCCACCGTCCTCGGCGCCACCCGCCGGGCACTCGACCTCACACTGGACCGGGCCCGCACCCGCCTCGTCGCGCAGGGCAGGCCCCTGCTCTCCCTCCAGGCGATCCAGCACAAGGTCGCCGACATGGCGACCGAGCTCTACGCCGCGCGCTCCATGACCTACGCGGCGCTCGCCGCCCTCGACCAGGGCCGCGAGGTGCACACCGAGGCGTTCATGTGCAAGCTCTTCGTCGCCGAGTCCGCCTTCCGCATCCTCGACGAGGCCGTGCAGATCCACGGCAAGGAAGGGCTGACCCAGGGCCACGAGATCGAGTTCCTCTTCCGCAAGATCCGCATGTTCCGGGTGCTGACCGGCACCTCGGAGATCCAGCGCAACGGCATCGCGAGGGCCCTGGCCTTCCAGCACTGAGAGGCACGCATCCCATGACGCCGATGAACAGGCGCGGCTTCGTCGCCGCCACGGCCGGCGCGGCGGCCGCCGCCGTCTCGCCCGACCCCCGGACCTCACAGGCCGCACCGGGCCCCAACCGGCCCGGCACACCGTCACCGACGCGCACGGACGGCCTCCCCTACGACGACACGGACGACTTCGCCGACGCCCGCAGGGGCTTCGTCGCCGCGTTCACCGGCGGACCGATCACCACCGCCGACGGCAGGACCGCCTGGGACCCGGACGCCTACCGCTTCCTCCGGGACGCCGGCGACCGGGCCCCCGAGACCGTGGACCCCAGTCTGTGGCGGCAGGCGCGCCTGCTGTCGGAGCAGGGCCTCTACCGGGTCACCGACCGGATCTACCAGGTCAGGGGCCTGGACCTGTCCAACATGACGATCGTCGAGGGCGAGCGGGGCGTCATCGTCATCGACCCGCTCATCTCCGCCGAGACGGCCGCCGCCGCGCTGCGCCTCTACCGCGACCACCGCGGCGAGCGGCCCGTCACGGCGATGATCTACACCCACCCGCACGTCGACCACTTCGGCGGCTGCCGGGGCGTCCTGCCGGACGGCGCCGGGGACGTACCCGTCCTGGCCCCCGAGGGCTTCATGGAACACGCCGTCAGCGAGAACGTCTACGCGGGCCCGGCCATGTCCCGACGCGCCTCCTACATGTACGGCTCCCGGCTCCCCGCCGGCGTCACCGCACAGGTCGGATGCGGCCTCGGCCTGACCGTCTCGCTGGGCACCATCGGCCTGATCCCGCCCACCCGCTCGATCCGGGCCACCGGCGAGGAGACGACCCTCGACGGGGTCCGGATCCGCTTCCAGATGACACCCGGAACCGAGTGCCAGGAGGAGATGAACTTCCTCTTCCCCGACCTGCGCGCCGTCTGCATGGCCGAGAACGCCACCCACACCATGCACAACATCGTGACCCTGCGCGGCGCCCAGGTGCGCGACGCCCACGCCTGGGCCGGCTACCTCACCGAGTCGATCAGCCTGTACACCGGCACCGCCGACGTGGCCTTCGCCTCCCACCACTGGCCCACCTGGGGGAACGGCGCCATCGTTGAACTCCTCACCCACCAGAGGGACCTGTACGGCTACGTCCACGACCAGACCGTCCGGCAGATCAACCAGGGCCTGACCGGCACCGAGATAGCCGAGAACTTCCGGCTGCCGCCGCGACTGGAAGGCGTCTGGGCCAACCGCGGCTACTACGGCTCCCTCAGCCACAACGTCAAGGCGGTGTACCAGCGCTACATGGGCTGGTTCGACGGCAACCCCGCCCATCTGTGGGAACACCCCCCGGTCGAGGAGGCCCGCCGCTGGGTCGAGTCCCTCGGCGGCCAGGCCGCGGTCCGTGCCCGCGCCCGGCACTACACGGACCGGGGAGACCTCCGCTTCGCCGTCACCCTGCTCAACCACGCCGTCTTCAACGATCCCGGGGACAAGCGGGCCCGCCGTGACCTGGCCGCGCTCTACATCCGCCTCGGGCAGACGGTCGAGAACGCCGTCTGGCGCAACTTCTACCTCACCGGCGCGCAGGAGCTCGCCCACGGTGTCGCCCCCGCCGCCGGAGCCGCCCCCGGGCCCGACATGCAGCAGGCCCTGACGGTCGGCCAGCTCATCGACGGCCTCGCCGTCCGGGTGAACGGACCGAAGGCGTGGGACACCGAGCTCCTGATCGACTGGCACATCGGCGCCGACCACTGGCACCTCCGCCTCGCGAACGGGCTCCTCACCTGGACCACCGGCCCCGGCCGGGCCACCGGCGCCGGGCTCACCATGACGATGACCAAGGCGCAGCTGCTGCGCGTGCTCGCCGGCCGGGGCACCGACGGCATCACCATGGACGGCGACCCCGCCCTGCTCACCCGGCTGCTGTCCGTCCTCGACAGGCCCGCCCCCGCCTTCCCGATCGTCACGCCCTGAGGAGCCGCCCGGCCCCGGCCCCGGCGTGGTGCCGCGGACGCGGGAACGCCCGGTCGGTAGCGTCGTGCGGGTGCTGTCGCTGCGTGGTCTGACGGGATCGAGGCTGCTGCTCACCGCCGTGGTCGGCGTGGTGGCCGTGGTGGCGGGCGTCGTCGCCGTGGTGGGGATGGTGCTGAGCGCCCACCACGACGAGGCCGCGGGGCGGATCGAGACCCGCTGGGGCCCGGCCGTCGCGGAACTCGGCGCCGTCCGCGCGGCGGCGGGGGACTTCCGCGCCGCCGCTCTCGCCGGAGCCGCCGGCCGGGACCTGCGCGGCGACCCCCGGCAGGAGATGGGCGGCCATCTCACCGCGCTCCGGCGGCTGGCGGACGGTGCCGACACCGAGGTACGCCTGCGGACCGCGGACGTCGGCCGCAGTGTGACCAGGTGGCTGGACGGCGCCGGCCGCACCGGCACGGCGGACGGCCGCGCCGTCTTCGCGCTGCCCGCGGCCGCCGCCGGCACCGATCCCGCCGAGGGCACCTACGCGGCCGTCGACGCCCGGACCGTCGCGCTCGCGGCCCTGCTGGAGCGGCGCCGGGCCGAGGACGTCGAGAGCACGGCATGGCACATGAAGGGAGTGATGCTCTACATCCTCGGCCTCGCCGCCGCGCTGCTGCTCGCCGCGGTCGTCGCCGCGGTGGTGCTCCAGCGCCGCTACCTCGCCCCCGCGGGCGCCCTCGCCCAGGACCTGCGGCGCACCTCAAGCGGCGACACGACCGCCGGCAGGGCGGACCCCAGCCGCCGGGGCTGGCTCGGCCGTCTCACCCGGGAGGCCGACCGGGTACGCGAACGCCTGGCCAGGTCCGAGCGCGCGTCCCGCCGTGACCAGGAGGCCCTCGTCCAGGTCGGGCCCGCGGTCAGGGGCCTGCACGAGATCCTCGCCGCCCGCGACGACCCCGGCCCCGGCATCCTCACGGCCGGCGACGTGCGCGCGGCCGAGGGCCTGATCGCGGGCGACTACCTCGGCACCGTGCCCCTGACGGACGGGACCACCGCCGTCTTCCTCGGCGACGTCTGCGGCCACGGCGTGGCCGCGGGCCTGCTCGCCGTGCGCCTCAAGAGCGTCGTCATGGTCGGCCTGCGCCTCGGCGCCGGTCTGGACACCTGCGTCCGCGCGGTGCACCACGCCCTGGCCGGGGAGGAAGAACGCTTCACCACCCTGACCGTGGCCGTGCTGGACCCTCGGCGGTCCACGCTCACCTGGGTCAACGCCGGCCACGAGGAGCCGTTCCTGCGCCGCACCGACGGCACCCTCGAACGGCTGGCGACCACCGGCCCGATCGTCCACCCGCTGCTGCCCGCCCCGCCCGGCACCTGGGGGACGCGCTCCACCCGCCTCGACCCGGGGGACCTGCTGGTGCTGTCCACCGACGGCCTCACCGAAGGCCGTGGCGGCAGCGGCGAGGAGTTCGGCGAGCAGCGGGTCGCCGGCGTCCTGTCCGGACTCGCGGACCCGAGCCCCCTCGCCGCCGTCACCACCCTCTACACGGCCGCCGAACGGTTCGCCATCGACTGGGCGCGGGACGACGTCAGCCTCCTCGCCGCCGCGCTCGGCCCGGCGAAACCGGCCGCCGCCGGACCCCCGCGCGTGGAGACGGCCGCGACACAGCCCCTGGGACCGTCCGCCGACCGCGCGGAGCCGCCCCCGCGACCCCGACCGGACCCCCTCGCATGACGCCCCGACGAACGTGGCCCCCGACGGAGAAGGAGGCACCGACGTGCCCGTGAACGCAACCGGCCCCGCGGACGCCTGGTGGAGCCGCGCCGTGGTCTACCAGGTCTATCCGCGCAGCTTCGCCGACTCCAACGCGGACGGAATCGGTGATCTGCAAGGCGTCATCGAGCGCCTCGACTACATCGCCCAGCTCGGTGTCGACGTGCTGTGGCTCTCCCCGGTCTACCCGTCCCCGCACGACGACAACGGCTACGACATCAGCGACTACCAGGACATCGACCCGCTGTTCGGAACCCTCGACGACTTCGACCGGCTCCTGGCCGCCGTCCACGAGCGCGGCATGAAGCTCGTCATGGACCTCGTCGTCAACCACACCTCCGACGAGCACCCCTGGTTCACCGCCTCACGCGACGGCGGCCCCGCCGGCCCGCGGCGCGACTGGTACGTCTGGCGCCCCGCCTGCGACGGTATGCGGCCGGGCACCCCCGGAGCCGAACCCAACAACTGGGGATCCTTCTTCTCCGGCCCCACCTGGACGTACGACGAGACCAGCGGCGAGTACTACCTGCACCTGTTCTCCCGCAAGCAGCCCGACCTCAACTGGGAGAACCCTGACGTCCGCCAGGCCGTGTACGCGATGATGCGCTGGTGGCTGGAGCGCGGCGTCGACGGCTTCCGCATGGACGTCATCAACCTCATCTCCAAGACGCCCGGCCTGCCCGACGGCGCCGTCCACGAAGGCGACCGGTACGGTGACGGCAGCCCCCACTACATCTGCGGCCCGAGGATCCACGAGTTCCTCGCCGAGATGCACCGCGAGGTCTTCGCGGACCATCCGCGACGGCTGCTGACCGTCGGCGAGATGCCCGGTGTCACCGTGGAGGAGGCCAGGCTGTTCACCGACCCCGCCCGCCGGGAGGTCGACATGGTCTTCCAGTTCGAGCACGTCGGCCTCGACCAGGGGCCCGGCGGCAAGTTCGACGTCCGCCCCCTGAAGCTGACCGACCTCAAGGCCAGCCTCGGGCGCTGGCAGACCGGGCTCGGCGACACCGGCTGGAACAGCCTGTACTGGACCAATCACGACCAGCCCCGCGTCGTATCCCGCTTCGGCGACGACAGTCCCGCCTTTCGGGAGCGCTCCGCGAAGCTGCTGGCCACCGTCCTCCACCTGCACCGCGGCACCCCCTACGTCTACCAGGGCGAGGAACTCGGCATGGCCAACGCCCCCTTCGCCTCGATCGAGGACTTCCGCGACATCGAGTCCCTCAACCACCACGCGGAGCAGACCGCCCTCGGCGCCGACGCGGAGCGTGTCCTGGCCGGCCTGCGCCGGCGCGGCCGCGACAACGCCCGCACCCCCATGCAGTGGGACGCCACCGACCACGCCGGCTTCACCACGGGAACGCCCTGGATCGCCGTCAACCCCGACCACCGCACCGTCAACGCCGAGGCCCAGCTCGCCGACCCCGACTCCGTCTTCCACCACTACCGCCGCCTGATCGACCTGCGCCACACCGAACCGGCGCTCACCCATGGCGACTTCCAGATGCTCCACCCCGACCACGAGCAGCTCTACGCCTTCACCCGCCACGACGCGGCCTCCGGCACCGAGCTGCTCGTCCTCGCGAACTTCAGCGGAGCCGACCTCACCGTCGACCTGCCCGAAGGCTGGGAGCACAGCGAAACCCTCATCGCCAACATCCCCGCCACCACGGCGCTCACAGCCCGGCACACCCTGCACCCCTGGGAGGCCCGCGTCCACCGCTGCCGCACCTGACACGCCGCCGGCGCTCGGGGCGCCCGCCCCTCACGCGCCGCACGCGGCCCCGCCCCCGTCAGCTCGTGCGCTCGCGCAGCCGGGTCAGCAGGTCGTCGATCGCGTCCGCCGCCCCCGGATCGAGCGGCACCGCGCGCAGGCAGGCGCGCGCGGTCGCGAGCCGGCGGCCGGCCTCGGCCAGTGCCGCCGCGCGCCCGCCCGCCGCCTCGGCCAGTGCGGCGGCCAGTGCGGCGCGGGCGTCGTCCATGCCCCCCTCCGCCGGATCGTGCCCGCCTCGCGCACCAGGGAAGGACGCCCCGCCCGCCCCCTCTTCGGACTCGGCCAGCAGAGCGGAGAGCTCCCGCGCGGCGCGGCCCCCGTCCGCCAGCGCGGCGAGCAGCGGGTAGCTCTTCTTCCCGCGCCGCAGATCACCGTGGACGGGCTTGCCCGTCACCCCCGGGTCGCCCCAGATCCCGAGGACGTCGTCGACGAGCTGAAACGCCACCCCGGCGTGCCGGCCCATCAGGTCGAGGGCGTGCACGGTCTCCTCGCCCGCCCCGCCGAGGAGCGCGCCGCTCGCCACCGCGCAGCCCAGCAGCGAACCGGTCTTGAGCTCCGCGGTGACCCCGTACTCCCGCGGGCTCACCGCGTCGGGCCCCAGCCAGGGCCGGCCCTCGGACGCCAGGTCGCGCGCCTGCCCGCGGACCAGGTCGGCCAGCGCGACCGACAGCCGGCGCATCGCCGCGGGCGCGACGCCGTCCGCGGTGAGCGCCACCGTCCGCACCGCGAGCGCGAACAGCGCGTCGCCCGCGAGGACCGCCGGACCGGCCCCGTACGCCTTCCACAGAGCGGGCCTGCGGCGCCGCGTCTCGTCGCCGTCCATCAGGTCGTCGTGCAGCAGCGAGAACGCGTGGACGAGTTCGACCGCGACCGCTCCGGGCACGGCCGCCCCGCCCGGAGCGCCGGCCGCCTCCGCCCCGAGCACCGCGAGCGTCCGGCGCACGCCCTTGCCCGGGGACGCGCCGGGCGCCGGGGTGCCCCGCACGTCCTGCCAGCCGAACGCGTACGCGGCCATCTCCCCGGTCCACGGGTCCAGTTCACCGAGTGCGCGCGCCAGCGCGGGCACCACCAGCCGCCGGCTGCGCTCCAGGGCCGCCGCGGCGCCGCCGCCCGGTGCGACCGGGCCCGCGGGCAGGGCGGCGGTCGCCGCACGGCCGGGGCTCAACGATCCGTCCCCGTGCCCCACGCGGCGGCCGGCTCGGGGCACACCCCCGGGGGCGCCTCGACCCCCAGCTCCCCGGCCGCCCCCGCGACGACCCGGTCCGCGTGCAGCAGGCCGATGCTCCGCAGCTCCCCGTGCAGCTCCGCCAGTTCGGCGGCGGTCTCAGCGGCGTCCCGGCCCAGCCGGGCCCGGGACTTGAGCAGGCCCAGCCGGGCCAGCGCCGTGCCCCGCGCCTCCTGCATCTCCCGGAACTCCGCTAGAGCACCCGCGTACGCCTCCCGGGCCTCCGCGTACCGGCCCGCCCGGTAGAGCACGTTCCCGCGCATCTTGCGGTTGTACGCCAGCGCGCCCGCGAGACGGATCTCCCGGCACAGCCCCTCCGCCTCGCTCAGCAGGGCGAGCGCCCGCTCCGCGTCGCCGTCGCGAGCCGAGAGCACGTCGGCGACCCCGCGCAGCGCCCAGGCCCGTCCCCGTCGGTCGTCGGCCCGCTCCGCCGTGGCGGCGGCCTCCTCGAAGAGCGCGAGGGCCCTGTCGTAGGAGCCGGTGTTGCGGTGCATCTGCGCGATGCCCTCCAGCGCCCACACCGTGTGGCGGGCCTCGCCCCGGCGGCGGGCCTCGGCGAGGAGCTGCTCGTGCAGCCTGCCCACGGCCTCGTAGTCGCCCTGGATCCGGCCGGTCTCGGCCAGCCCGGCGAGGCTGTAGCCGCGCGCGACCACGTCCCCGCCGCGTTCGCCGAGGTCGGCGGCGATCCGCAGCAGCCGGTACGCGAGGGGGAGCGCGCCGCGCTGCCGGGCGAGGGTGCCGCCGCTCCAGGCGGCCCACGCCATGCCGCCGAGGTCGCCGGCCGCCCGGGCGGTGCGGTAGCTGGACTTCCAGACCCGCTCGGCGTCCTGGACCCGGCCCAGCCGCCGGTAGGCCTCCGCCACCGCTATCCCGCAGCGTGCGGCCTCCCTGCGGTCGCCGGCCGCCTCGGCGGCCCGCAGTTCCCCGAGGCCCCGCTCGACGACCTCGTGCAGCGAGGAGTTGACCGACAGGGAGCCCAGCGCCCCCTGGTACTCGGGCGCCGACGCCCGGCCCGCGGCGGGCCCTTCGCCGGGTGCCGCGGGCAGGGCCCGCGGCGCGCCGGCCGTCACCTGATGAACCGTCATGTATCCGCCTTCCGCAGCTCGGTGATCATGACGGTAGGCGGGGGAGCGGGCCCCTGTAGTCCCCCTTCGTGCCCGTCCCGGGGTCCCTCTGGAGTCCTACGGCGCGGGGACCGGTAGGCATTCGGACGTACGCCGCGGGGCCGCCCCGTCGCCCGCGACGGGGGTCGGGGAGGAGGCGTCTTGGGGAGGTCCTACCGTTGGCCCATGCTTCCGATGACGCCCCGGGTCGAACTGTGCCCGCTCACCCTTGCCGACCAGGACGAATTCTGCGCGCTCGTGCGGGCCAGCCAGGAGCTGCACCAGCCGTGGATGCAACTGCCCTCGACGGCGGAGGAGTTCCGGGTCTGGATGCACCGCTTCGACGACGGCACCAACCTGGGGTTCCTGGTCCGCGTCCGGAAGACCGGCGAGGCCGCGGGCAGCGTCAACATCAACTCGGTCATCCGGGGCCGGTACCAGGGGGCGTCCATCGGGTACGCGGCCTTCGCCCCGTCCGCCGGGCACGGGTACATGACCGAGGGGGTCGCCGCCGTCCTGCGGCACGCCTTCACCGAACTGCGGCTCCACCGGCTGGAGGCCAACATCCAGCCGGGGAACGCGGCGTCCCTCGCCCTGGTCCGGCGGCTGGGCTTCCGCCGCGAGGGGCTGTCGGCCGCGTACCTCTGGATCGACGGGGCCTGGCGCGACCACGAACGCTGGGCCCTCACGGCGCCGGCCCCGTGGACACCGGACCCGTCCCTGCCCGGCGTCTGAGCCCGCCGGGAGGCCCCACCCACCCACCCGCTCGCCCCCGCGTCCCGCCGGCCGTCGAGCGGCCCCCGGGTCCGGGCCCCCGCGCCGAGCGGGCGCCCGGGCTCCGTCAGGCGGTGCCCCCTCCCGCGGAGAAGGCGCCGGCCGCAGCCGCCAGCACCGCCGCCGCCGCGGCCCGGGCGGGCAGGCGCGGGTCGGGATCGGCGCGCATCAGCACCGACGCGTGGTAGAGCGGCGCGGTGGCGGCGATCAGCAGGCCGCGCGCGTCGGTGTCCCCCGGGGGCAGTTCCCCCCGTCCGGCGGCGCGCGCGACGACGACCTCGCACTGGGCGTACCGGTCCTCCCACAGCCGCGTCTGCGCCCGCGCGGCCTGCTCGGAGTGGAATGAGGCCGCCATCAGGGCGACGGCGAACGACGGCCGCACGGTCAGGGACTCCAGGATCTCCTCGTTGAGGGCGGTCAGGTCGCCGCGCAGGGAGCCGGTGTCGGGCGGCTGCCAGTCGATCTCGCCCGCGGCCGAGATCAGGTCGGCGAGCAGGCCGCCCACATCCCGCCAGCGCCGGTACACGGTGGTGCGGTGCACACCCGCCCGCGTGGCGACCCCCTCCACCGTCAGCCCTTCGTGACCGCCCTCGGCGAGCTCGGCGCGGACCGCGTCGAGCACCTGGGCGCGCACCCGGGCGGTGCGACCGCCCGGCCGGCGGTCCGGTGGGTCCGTCATGGGCATTCCCCTTTCCCGGTTGATCGGGACGCCTGTCCTGTGTCAGCATCCTAACGCAACGTCTGTCGCGTTAGTGGTCCAGCCGAGAGGAACCGCCCACCCGATGCCACCCGTTCCCGCCGACCCCACCGTGCTCCACCCGATGCCCGATCACCCGCGCGTCGTCCTGCTCAAGCCGCTGGTGACGTCGCCGCTGATCGAGGTCGGCGACTTCTCGTACTACGACGACCCGGACGACCCGACCGCCTTCGAGACGCGCAACGTCCTCCACCACTACGGGCCCGAGCGCCTCGTCATCGGGAAGTACTGCGCGCTGGGCACCGGTGTCCGCTTCCTCATGAACGGCGCCAACCACCGCATGGACGGCCCCTCCACCTTCCCGTTCCCCACCATGGGCGGTTCCTGGGCGGACCACTTCGACCTGATCACCGGCCTCCCCGGGCGGGGCGACACCGTCGTCGGCAACGACGTGTGGTTCGGCCACGGCGTCACGGTCATGCCCGGCGTGCGCATCGGCCACGGCGCCGTCGTCGCCGCCGGGGCCGTGGTCACCTCCGACGTACCGGACTACGGCATCGCCGGCGGCAACCCCGCCCGGCTCATCCGCACCCGCTACGACGCCGGGGACGTCGAGCGGCTCCTCGCCGTGGCGTGGTGGGACTGGCCCGTGGAACACATCACCGCGCACGTGCGGACGATCATGTCGGGCTCGGTCGCCGACCTGGAAGCGGCCGCCCCGCCCGCCGCCCGCGCCTGACACCGGGCACCGAGGCGCGCCCCGGGCTGCAGACCCGGCCCCGGAACCACTTCAGGCGCCACGCCCAGGAAACGAGTGATCGCCCATGTCCCGTCGCCGCGCCCACATCGCGATGGTCGGCGTGCCCGTCGTCAGCCATGTCCTGCCCGGCCTCGCGGTGATCCGCGAGCTGGTGGCCCGCGGGCACCGGGTCACCTGTGCCAACGATCCGGTCATGGCCGAGCGGATCGCGTCCACCGGCGCGGAACTCGTGCCCTGCTCCTCGGTGCTCCCCTTCGCCGACAACACCTGGCCCGACGACCCCATCGCCGCGGCGGGCCTCTTCCTCGACGACGCGGTCCAGGCGCTTCCACAACTGCGCGCCGCCTACGACGACGACCCGGCCGACCTGTACCTCTACGACATCGGCGCCTATGCCGCCCGCGCCCTCGCCGAGGCGCAGGGGCGGCCCCTTCTGCAACTGTCACCGACCTTCGTCGGATGGGACGGCTACGAGGAGGACGTGGCCGTCCACCTGCGGAAGCTGCCCGGGGCGGACGCCTACCGGGACCGGTTCGCCCGGTGGCTCGCCGGGTGCGGGGCGACCACCACGGACGTCGACGCCTTCTCCGGGCCGCCCGCCCGGGCCCTCGCCCTCATCCCGCAGGCGATGCAGCCGCACGCCGACCGTGTCGACCCCCGGCGGGTGACCTTCGTGGGGCCCTGCTTCGACACCCGTGCCGGCGCCGCCGAGGGCTGGACCCGGCCGGCGGATGCCGAGAAGGTGCTGCTCGTCTCGCTCGGTTCGGCCTACACGCGGCAGCCGGAGTTCTACCTCCGGTGCGTCGAGGCCTTCGGCGACCTGCCGGGCTGGCACGTCGTGCTCCAGATCGGCGCGTACACCGACCCCGCGGTGCTCGGCGACGTCCCGCGCACCATCGAGGTGCACCCGTGGGTCCCGCAGCGGGCAATCCTGGAGCAGGCCGACGCCTTCGTCACCCACGCGGGCATGGGCGGGTGCGGCGAAGGGCTGCTCGCAGGCGTCCCCATGATCGCCGTGCCGCAGGGCGCCGAGCAGTTCATGAACGCCGACCGCCTCGTGGAGCTGGGCGTCGCCCGCCGTGTGGACACCGCGGACGCCACCGCCGCGACCCTGCGCGCCGCGCTGGAGGACCTCGTCGCGGACCCGCACGGGCCGAGCGCTCCCGGCTGCTGCGGGCGGCCTGCCGCGCCGAGGGCGGCACGCTCCGCGCCGTCGCCCTCGTCGAGGAGGAGCTGACGCCTCCGGCGGGCGCGGCGCGCTGAGCGCGGCCGGGCCGCGCCCGCGGTGCGGGTCCGGACCGGCTACTTCATGGTGGCGAGCTGGATGAGGTTGCCGCAGGTGTCGTCCAGCACGGCGGTCACGACGGGCCCGAGGTCGGTCGCCTCCTGGGTGAACTCGACGCCGAGGCCCTTGAGCCGTTCGACCTCCGCGTACACGTCGTCGACGGCGAACTGCGTGTAGGGGATGCCGTCCCCGACCAGCGCGTTCTTGAACGGGCGCGCCGCCGGATGGCCGTCCGGCTCCAGCAGCAGCTCCACCCCGTCCGGGTCGGCGGGGGAGACGACGGTGAGCCAGCGGGCGTCGCCCGCGGGCACGTCCGTCTTCTTGGTGAATCCGAGCTTGTCGGTGTAGAAGGCGAGCGCCTTCGCCTGGTCGTCGACGAGCACGCTGGTGATGTTGATCCGGATCACGGACTCGGTTCCTCTCGGTCGATCGGCCACCGTTCGACGATCGAGCGCAGCGGGCCCGTGTCGAGGTGGTGGAACTTGTACCGGCCCTGTCGCCGGGTGTGCACGAGGCCGGCCTGTTCGAGGACGGCGAGGTGCTGGGATATGGCCTGGCGTGACGAGGCGAGACCGTGCTTCATCGTGAGCCGGCCGCAGATCTCGAACAGCGTCTGCCCGTCCTGCTCGGACAGCTCGTCGAGGATGATGCGCCGCGTCGCGTCGCCGAGGGCCTTGAACAGGTCGGCTTCGGCGGTCATGACTCCGTTATAGGCAAGTGCTCACTTGCCTGTCAAGGAGCGCCGCTCCGGGGTCCGGGGCGCCGGCGCGGCGCGACGCCCGGACATCCTCGCTCCGTATCGGGGTAGGCGGATCGCATACCGCTTCGAGGAGGAACCATGCCCGGACTGATCGCCCGTCTCACGCAGTTCAGCCGCAGCCCTCAGGGTCAGCGGACCATCGCCTCGGCCCGGCGCGCCGCGGCCGACCCGCGCAAGCGCGCCCAGGCGCGCAGCCTGTTCGGCCGGCTGCGCGGACGCCGCTGACACCCTCGCGGCCGGCGGGGCGGGACACGACGCCGAGGCGAGCGCCGCCCGGCCCCGCGGTGCGCTCCCCGCGACGCGGGGAGCGCACCGTTGTGCACGGCGGTGTCGCGAGGGCGCCCGCCGGTCAGGGCCGGGCGCCGTCGCGGGACCGGTCGGTGGCGGCGGAGTGCAGCGCCCGCAGGGCGAGCAGCAGGACGCCGATGTCGTCCAGGTAGACGGGGTCGGGGATCAGGTCGACGGGCGAGACGGTGTAGATCACCGCCGCCCAGAACAGGGCCTTGGACCGCAGCGGCACACCGGCGTCCATCAGCAGCTTGCGCGCCCGGAACACCTTGACGAGCAGCACGGCCGCGTAGACCGCGGCCGCCACGGCGAGTACCACGGCCGCCACCAGCAGCGGACCGCCGACCTCGAAGTCCATGCCACTCTCCTCCACCGCCGGTGCGCCCGGCCTTCCCGGGGGCATGTCCTCCTTCTACCCCGCGGGAGCCCGGCCGTGCCGGGCGCGGCGCGGGCCGCCGCGCTCCCGCGGCGGACGCGGACGGAGGAGCAGGTGCTCCGCCGCCCGCTGGTACATCGGTCAGTGGGGGCCGGGGCCGGGCGTGACGCGGGTGTGGTGCGGGTGCATCTCGCTGCGCCCCTGGTCGATCAGACGGCGCCCCGCCGTGCGCAGCCGGGCGTCCATCAGCGCCTTGCCGTCGGCCTCCTGCTTGAGGCCGCGCAGCACCTTGATCCCGCCGCGGAACTTGCTCATGAACTCTCCTAGAAACAGGTGCCCTGCCCGGGCGCCGAACGCCGCGTGCGCGCGGTCCCTGTCCTTCGGTGCGCGACGCACTGGCGTTATTGCCGTCCCGTAGTCCGCAAAACGTGCACGGGGTGACGAATTGTTCCCGAGGGGACACGCCCTGGGCGGCCCCGTCCGGGCCGGCGCCGAGGCTGCCCCCCGACAGCCGCCCGAACTGCCGGTGGCGGCTCCGGGGGCGTCCTAGCGTGCCGGTACACCGATTTCCGCCATGCCGTTCCAGGAGGTTCGCATGAAGTACACCGCCCGCTCCGCCGTCGGAGGCACCGCTGCCGCCGCCGCTGCCGCCGCGCTCGTGCTCGGTGCCGCGGGGGCCGCGTCCGCGCAGCCGTCGCCGAAGCCCGCGCAGATCACCGCGGCGCAGTTGCAGTCGCACCTCACCGAGGCCGTCGCGCAGGAGCGCATGGCCGCCGCCTGCACGCCCGCCTGCGCCGGCCAGATCGTCTAGCGGCCGGAACGTCCGGCAGGACCGCAGGACCGCAGGACCTACGAGGAGGTCGAGATGAACACCGCGGACCGTACCGGCACGACCCGTACATGGTGCCCGAGCGGCAAGGCCGACGCACCGGAGTCGGTCGTGCTGGGCGTGCGCTCCGGGCAGGACGGTGAGGTCGTGTACCTCGCCGATCCCGTACCCGCCCGGGACGTCCTCCCGGTCGTTCCCGAGGACGTCGAGCCGACACGGGTGCTGCGCTTCGCGTCGCACTGTGTCAGCAACTGCCTGCACCGCAGGGGCAACGACTGCACCCTGGTGGAGCGGGTCGCGGCGACGCCCGCGGACGGGAACCGGAACGTGCCGCGGTGTCATCTGCGCCCTCACTGCAAGTGGTGGGTGCAGACCGGGGTGGACGGCTGCCGCCGCTGCCCGGCCCTGGCGACCACCGTCGTCGAGGGCGACGACCTGGGCGCACTCGTGGCCGACCCCGCGACCACCCGGGAGCAGCTCGAAGCCTGGATGGCCGCCGAGGCGGACACACCCGCGCGGGAACCCATCGGGTGACAGCGGGTCCTGACGGCCCGCGGGATCCCGGGGGAGCGGCCCGCCTCCGGGCCGGCTCCGTCCACCGACACGGCCGTGCACACCGCGCCGACACGGGCCGCCGGACGCGGTGTCACCCGGGCGGGGGCGTGTCTCCCGCCGCCCGCCGCACGGACGTCCGCCCCCGCCGGGCCCCGTGAACGCAAGGGCACCCACCCCGTTGTCACTGGGGCCCCCTAGAGTCTCTTCCACTCGTCACGGTGTGTTGCCGTCGACGGGTCTCATCAGCGTGCCGCCGGTCCGGCGGCCGTCCGGGACTACGGGGAGAACAGCGCATGGGGTGGGTATCCGCGGGCGACTACGAAGTCGCCCTGGAGGCGGGCAAGGTGGTCTGCCGCAACGGGAAGGGCCGGCTGCTGAAGTCGGTCCCGGCCAAACTGAAGGACGACCCCGCGGTCGTCGGGCTCCAGCAGCTCACCGAGTGGCTGGACCGGCACGAACGCCGGTGCCTGAGCGACGTCGAGCAGTGGATGGTGCGTTCGCTGCCCGTGCCCACGGCCGTCCTCGCCCGCGTGTGGCCCGACCCGGCCTGGCAGGCGGCCCTGCGGGACGTGGTGGTCACCGGCGCGGACGGCGGGGTCGCCGGATTCCTGCGCGATGTCGACCCCGACCGCGGCCTCGGCCTCGTCGACCTCGACGGCGACACGGTCCGCATCACCCCCGACGTCGTCAGCGTCCCCCACCCCGTCCTCCTCGACGACCTCGACGACCTGCGCGAGTTCGCCGTCGAACTCGGCGTGGACCAGCAGGTGGAGCAGCTGTTCCGCGAGGTGTGGCGCCGCCCGCCCGGCACCGCCCCCGACACCACCTCCGTGGACACCTACGCCGGCGGCGTCTTCAAGGAACTGCGCTTCTTGCACGGCCGCGTCACCCAGCTCGGGTACCGCTCGCGCGGAGGATATGCCGTCTGCCCCGTCGTCGAGGACGGCGTCACCGCCGAGGCGCGCATCTGGATCGGCGAGCACGACGGATACGACGCGTACGACACCGAGACGGGCCCCCTGGGCTGGACCGACCCCACGGGGCGCACGCTGACGGCCGCCGAGGTCGGCCCCGTCGCGTGGTCCGAGGGCATGCGCATGGCCGCGGCGCTCTACGCCGGCCGCGACGTGGCGGACGAGGAGCGGGCGGCATGAGCACCACGACGACGAACACCGGCGCGAACACGGATGCGGACACCGACGTGAGCCAGACGACCACCGACACCGCGGCGTCCCTGCCCGCCCAGGCCCGGGGCGCGGGCAGTTCCGCCGCAGAGGCCCGCGCGGCCGCCCTGCTGGAAGCGGGCGCGGTCCTCCCGGCCGGCACCACCGACCGGGACGACGCCGACGCGCTGACCGCCCGCACCTACACCCACACCGCCCTCGGCGACCGCCCCGTGGTCCGGCTCGTGCCCGGCACCCTCGGCGAAGCCGAGGACCTGGCCCTGGAGTTCCTCGGGCTCACCCGCGGCACCGAGGCGCCCGTCGTCGGCCAGGTCCGCCGCGAGACGCTGGGCTTCCCCGCCTGGGCGCTGGTCAACGACCCGGCCAACGGGCACCACGCCCTCGCCCTGGTCAAGGACATCGAGCGGCTCGGCCGGCAGGCCAAGTCCCGCGCCGGAGCGGCCAAGGAGGGCTTCGACGCCCTCGGCACCCGGCTCGGCCGCGCCGTCCCCCACTTCCTCCCCACCTACTACGAGCAGGTGGCACGTCTCTTCCTCCAGGCCGAGAACACCACCTACGCCGCCTCCTTCTTCGGCAAGGCCCGCGAGGCCGAGCGGGTGCACGGCCTGGTCGTCGACGAGGACCGGCAGCGGGCCGTCTTCCTGGAGTTCGCCTTCGCCGGCGCGCTGACGGTCAAGGCGCTGCGCCAGTACGTACGGGACCTCGTCGCCCGCCTCGCCCCGGCGGACGCCTGGGCGCAGTTCCGCCGGCTGCTGGTCGAGCGCTGCGCCGCCGGCATGCCGCCCTACGCCGCCCTCCCGCAGGACGTCCGCGCGCTGGTCAAGGCCGCCGGCCTGGACCGCGACGCCGCCGAACGCGATCTGGTGGCCGATCTGATCGGCTCCCCGGGAGTCGTCCGCGCCCCCGCCTCGTTCTGGACGGCCTACCGCCCCGCGCTCGTCGCCCTCGCCCAGCGGGACACGGCCGTGCGCGCCCGGCTCCTCGGCTTCTTCCCGGAGACCTTCAGCGAGAGCGGCCGTGACGTCGACGGCGAACGCGACTGGCTCGCCCTGCTCGCCGAGTCCGGCGCCGAGGACCTGCTGACCGCCCTCCCGGACGCCGCCGCCCCCGCCCCCTCCGACGCGGCGCCGACCGTGTCCCCGGCGGACTGGCTCGCCCGCTGGGAGGCACACCGCCGGCGCAACCGCGCCACCTCGGGCCGCGGCCGGGGCACCCACGAACTGGCGGCCCGCATGACCGGCCGGCTGCGCGCCGACGACCGCCCCGTCGAACTGTTCCAGGGCCGCTGGCAGCGCACCGCCGACCTGGACCTCCTCGACCTCTGCCTGGCCTCCGGCGTCCCCGTCGCCGAACCGGACGACCAGGACACCACCCAGCCCGTCGGCCTCCCGCTCGAGGCCTGGCTCACCGACACCGCGCCCGGAGCACGCGATCTCACCGCCGTCGCCGCACAGCCGGCCTTCCGCACCCTGCTCAGCCGTACCGTCGGCGACCTCGGCGGCGGACGCGGCCAGCGCCTGGGCGACGCCGCCATGGCGACCCTGGCGGCACACCCCGTGCTCTCCGGGATCCTGCGCGAGTGGCTGACCGCCCGCGCCGAGGAGTACACGGCAGCACGAGGACTCCCCGCTCTGCACACCACCCTCAACCGGCTCTCGGCGTTCCGCACCGTCGCCGCGGACGTCGCCCCGGACGCCGTACAACGCCTCAGGACCCACGACGTGGTGCCGCTGCTGGCCGCCACCCTGCGCACCGGCGTCCTCGACGAACTGGGCTGGGCCGCCCTCGACGAGACCTACGCGGAGCTGGCCGCCGAGGCGGCCGCCGCCGCGCAGCAGCAGCGCGGCCGCTCGGAGGGCGTCGGCGTCACCGGCGCCTGGCCCGCGCTGATCCTCAACACCCGCGAACGTGCCGTCGTCGTCGGCCCGGAAGGCGTCCTGCTGCGCCACACCCTGCGGATGCCCGCCAGCTCCGACCGCTGGCGGACGCCTGCCTTCCGTTACGTCGACGGCGAGTTGCTGGTCCTGTGGTGGGAGGACGGCAAGCAGCAGGGCTACTGGTCGAACCGTCCCGCCGAGGTCTTCGCCGTCGGCGGCGACCAGATCCCCCGCTGGGGCGGCTCCAGCCCCTCGGACGCGGTCTGCCTCCCGCTGCCCGGCGGCGGCCGCGCCACCGGCGGCAAGGCCCTGCACGCGGGCGACACCTCCCTCCCGCCCCAGCGCGCCGTCATCTCCGACGGCACCGGCTACTGGCGGGACGGTCATCAGGGCACGCAGCGGGTGTGGCTGGAGTACGACCCGGCCGGCGGCACCCACGGCCGCGCCTCCCTCCCCGACTTCCTCCGCTCCGGCGTCCAGGACGGCACCCGGCTGCTCACCGGGGACTGCCAGGTGCTGCCCCTCCAGCCCGGCCTGGAGCACACCCCGTTCGGCACCGACGGCACCGTCCTCGGCCGCTGGGTCCGCCGCACCGTCGCCGAGCCCGGCACGGCAGCCCCCGCCGACGGCCACCGGATCGTCGCCGGCACGCCCGACGGCCACACCGTGAGCCTGCCGCACCCGCTGCCCGGCGGCGGCACCCCGGTGCCGATCGGCGCCCTCACCCTGCCCGGCGGCTCACGGCCCGTCACGACCCTGCTGCACCGCTCCGTCCACGCGTACCCGGCCGACACCGACGGCACCGGCGGCAGCCTGTGGTCCGTCGGCACCGACTCCACCGGCGGCAACGACGCGGCCGGCACCCCCTATGTGGCGCCCGTCGCCTACTGGCACGCCCTGCGCCCGAGGGACGAGCGGGGCTCCGCCGCCCTGCGGCAGCTGACCGACTCCCGGGCGGGTGAGCTGTTCAAGGAGGTCGAGGCCGCGGTCGCCCGCCACCTGGAGGCCTTCCGGGCGGTCAAGGAGTACACCGGGCCCTCCTCCCGCGAGCTCAGTCGCGAGGCCGTCGCCGCGGTCCTGCCCGAGGTGTCCGACCCACGGCTCCTCGACGGCGTCACCGCCCTCGTCCGCAACGCCGTCGACCGGGCCGCCGCGGCGGCCCGCTACCTGGAACCGCCCAAGCCCGCGCAGCCGGCCACGCCCCGCAACACCGCGCGCACCCAGGGCATGTTCTTCGACCACGCCCCCGAGCACGCCGACGACACGACCCTGCGGAACGCCACCGTCTGGGGCTCCGAGCGGATGCACGGCGGCTGGTGGGGAGCCGCGAGCCGCTGGACCACGATCCGGCAGATCCTCGCCGTCAACCACGTCCTCGGCGGCGAGCCGGCCTTCGGCCCGGCCGTGCCGTCCAAGGTCCCCTTCACCGCCGCGGACGGCTGGCAGCGCGACGAGTACACCGTGCCCGGCGACTCCCTGGGCTGGCTGCCGCTCCTCGACAAGCTGCCCCAACTCGCCTACCGGGCGGCCTCGGCGACCACCTCGCCCGAGCACCGCGCCGGGCTTCTGGTCCTGCTCGACACCCTTGCCGCGGGCCCGCTGGCCGACCCGGCGGGCACCGTGCGGCACGTGGAGCTCACCGAGCCGTACAGCGGCGGGACCTCCGGGCAGAGCAGCCCCGAGGCCGTGCACCGCCTCGGACAGGTGCTGCGCAAGGGCGCCCGCACCGTCGTTATCCTCACCCACCAGGGCCGGAACTCCCGGAACGACGCGGCCCGCTGGCTCGCCCTGGACCACGACCCCACCGGCGCCTTCGGCCCCGTGCCCGGCTTCACGCTGGACAACGAGCACGTCCACCGGCAGGGCATCGACCGCGACCGGCTCACCCGGCTCACCGCCCTGGTGCGGGAGCAGGGCCCGGCGCCCTGGCGTCCCGAGTCCGCCGAGGCGTTCCACGCCGCCACCGGGATCGGCCCCCTCCAGTCCGCCGCCCTGCTGTCGGCCGCCGTCGAGGAGCCCGGCGCCGAAGCGCTCACCCTGCTCGGCACGAAGACCCGGGCCTTCGAGGCGGCCCAGGCACAACTGGACGCCCTGCCCCGCGCCGACCGGCACGCCCTGCTCCGGGCCCTGCTGCCCGCCGACCCGGCCGCGCTGTGGTCCACCGGACCGGACACCGGGGCGGCCGCCGAGGTCTGGCAGGAGCGCCTGTCCTCCCTCGTCCGCGTCCCCGAGGAACTGGACCTCGACCTGACGGGCACCACATCCGGCGCCGTCGACCTGATCCTCAACGCCGGCTCCCGGAACTGGCTCACCCACGGCGCCGACATCCCGGACGGCACCGGCCGCCCGGGCCTGCGCCGGGTCGGTGCACGCGGGGCGATCTCCACGGCCCTCACCGCCCTGCGCACCCTCGCCTACACGCTCCCGTACGGACACCCCCTGCGGGCACACCTGCCCACCGGGCTCGCCGCACTGCGCGACCGCCTCGCCGACCCGCACCTGGTGCTGGACCTCGGCCTGGACTGGACGGAGTCGGGGACCTCGATCGGCGCCGCCATCCGCCTAGCCCACGGGCTCCCCGAGTCCGGCGGCGCCGGCCCCGACGGCCTGGTCCGGGCCGGCACGGCACTCCTCCTCGCCCCCGGCCACGGCAGCAGTGAGAAGCTGCTGATCCGCCCGGCCGGACTGTCCGGCCCCGAGGACCCGGCCTTCGGCCTCATCGAGGGCACCGTCGCCCGCTACGGCACCGGTGATCTGCTCGCCCTGCGCGCACTGCTGGACGAGGAGACCGGCGCGCTGGCCGCGGCGGGCGCCCCCGACGGCTCCCCGCACCACCCCGCCCAGGACCCGTCGCGCGCGGTGCCGGACCTGGTGGCCGAGGTTGCCGGCACCCTGGGCCTGTCCGCCGACGCAGCCGCCCTGTACCTGATGCTGCTCGCCCTCCCCGATCCGACCGACCGCAACTGCGTCCGCTGGACGCAGTGGAAGCCGGCCCAGGTCAAGAAGGCCCGGGCGGAACTCGCCGCCACCGGCCTCGTGGTGGAGGCCAAGCGCTCCCGCGCCGGCCGCGCCCTCTTCCTCCCCTGCGGCTGGCTCGAACGCAGCGCCCCCGCACTGCCGCTGGAGACCTGGAAAGAACACCTCTACCCGGTGTCCGGATCCGCCCGGACCGTGCCACACCTCCCCGTGCCCGCGCTGTTCGCAGCCGCCTGGGCCCGGGTCCGCGGCGGCGACGCCCCCGCCTTCGAAGAACTGGACACCCGCGCACCCCGGAAGGGCCGCCGCCGATGACGAGCGACACCACCACCACGACGGACGCCACCGCCCCCGGCGCCACCACCACCGACGCCACCACCGGCGGCGTCCCGGACCAGGCGGCCGCAACCGGCCGGGAGCACCGCCAGGTCACCCCGCCCGAGGACCGGTACGCCACCGAGCTGGCCTTCCTCGCCGCCCACGACACCGGGCCGCGCCCGCCCGGCTGGCTGCTCACCCCGCGCGCCGTCGTCACCTTCGTGATGGGCAGCGCGGGCGAGGCACTGGCGCTGCCGAAGGGCGCCCGGCCCGGGGCCGGCGTGCCGCGCCGGCTGGTGATCGAGCAGAAGTTCGTCGGCGAACGCGCCCTGGTCGAACGGTGCGTGGTCACCCTCGCCGGAGAGCGCGGACTCCTCCTCGTCGGCGAACCGGGCACCGCCAAGTCCATGCTCTCCGAGCTGCTGTCGGCGGCCGTCTGCGGGACGAGCGCGCTCACCGTGCAGGGCACCGCCGGCACCACCGAGGACCAGCTCAAGTACGGCTGGAACTACGCGCTGCTGCTCGCCCAGGGCCCCACCGAGCAGGCCCTGGTCCCCTCACCGGTGCTCACCGCGATGACCCGGGGCGCCGTCGCCCGTGTCGAGGAGGTCACCCGCTGCCTGCCCGAGGTCCAGGACGCCCTCGTGTCCCTGCTCTCCGAGCGGCGGATCGCGGTCCCCGAACTCGCGGGCGGCGACAGCGCCCAGGTGCACGCGGCCCCCGGGTTCACCCTGATCGCCACCGCCAACCTGCGGGACAAGGGCGTCTCGGAGATGTCCGCCGCGCTGAAGCGGCGCTTCAACTTCGAGACCGTGGGCCCCATCGGCGACGTCGACGCCGAGACCGCGCTCGTCCGGCGCCAGTCCCGCGCAGCCGTCGAACGCGCGGGCGCCGCCTACCAGGTGGACGACGCGGTCCTCGAAGCCCTCGTCACCGCCTTCCGGGACCTGCGCGAGGGCCGCTCCGTGGAGGGCTGGGAGGTCGAGCGCCCCTCCACGGTGATGAGCACGGCCGAGGCGGTCTCCGTCGCGGGGTCCCTGGGCCTGGCCGCCGCCTACTTCCCCGGCGACCGTGACGTGCTCTCCCTCCTGCCCGGCCATCTCCTCGGTGTCGTCCGCAAGGACGACCCCGCCGACGCGGCCCGGCTGCTCGGCTACTGGGACGGCCCGGTGCGCCGCCGCGCCGAGCAGGGCTCGGCCACCTGGCGTGCCCTGTGGGACCTGCGCGGGGTACTGGAGAACTGACGGTGAGCCGATCGACCACCCCCGAGACGCCGGCCGAGGCCGTGGCGCCGTCCACGGCCGCGGCGCCGCCGGTCGCCGCGGTGCCACCCACCGAGGCGGCGCTGTCCACCGGCGCGCCGCCCGCCATCGGCGCGCCGCCCGGCGGCGAGGCCGAACCGTCCACCGGGACGCCCTACGGCGTCCCGGTGGACGGCCCGGCCGCCGGGCCGTTGACCCCCGAGGCCGCCGTGGCGGCCCTCGCGGCGGACGGCCCGGGGCTGCCGTTCCTGATCGGGGTGCGCCACCACGCGCCCTCGCTCGCGGCCGCCCTCCCGGCCCTGCTGGACGCTGCGGCCCCCGACGTCCTCCTCGTCGAACTGCCCGCCGAGTTCCAGCCCTGGCTGGGCTGGCTCGCCCACGAGGACACCGAGGCACCGGTGGCGCTGGCCGCCGTGCTCGCGGACGGGCCCGGGAGCGGCCCGGCAGGCGAACGGGGTCCCGCCTTCTACCCGTTCGCCGACTTCTCGCCCGAACTGGTCGCCCTGCGCTGGGCGGCACGGCACGGGGTCCCGGCCGTGGCCTGCGATCTGCCGCTCGCCGACCGGGCGTGGGCGGGCGGCGGCCCCGACACACCCGCCCCCGTCCCGGACGCCGGCCCGGCGCCCGGGCCGGGGGAGGGGCACGGGCTGTCCGCGGCGCTCCGGTCCCGGCTCACCGGCCGCGACGGCGACGACCTCTGGGACCGGCTGGTGGAGGCCCCCGCGCCCGGTTCGCCGCCCGAGGCCCTCCGGCGTGCCGCCCTGCTCACCGGCTGGGCGCTGCGCCACGAGGCCGAGGCACAGGGCGCGGTCGACGGCACGGACCTGGTGCGCGAGGCGTGCATGCGCCGTCATGTGGCCGAGGCCCTGGCGAGCGGGCGGCGGCCCGCCGTCGTGGTGGGCGCCTTCCACACCCCGGCACTCCTGGCGTCCGCCGCCGGGGGAGCCCGGACCGCCGCCGAGCCCGCGCCGGGCGCGGACGGCCACGCCGACGACGCGGCCGGGACGGCCGCGTGCACGGTCTCCCTGATCCCTTACACCTACCCGCTGCTCGACTCCCGGTCCGGCTACCCGGCCGGCATCCGGGACCCGGAGTGGCAGCACACCGTGCTGGACGCCGCCGGGGACCCGACCGCGCTGCACGAGGCGCTGATCCGCACCGCGGTCCGCGTCTGCGCGGCCCTGCGCGAACAGGGCCACCCCTACGGCCCGGCGGACGGCCGCGAGGTCGTGCGGGTGGCCGGCGACCTGGCCCGCCTGCGCGACCTGCCCGCCCCCGGCCGCGGCGAACTGCTGGAGGCCGTGCAGACGGTGCTCGGCCGCGGCGAGACCTACGGCACGGGCCGCGCCGTCGCCCGGGCCCTCGAAGGCGTCCTCGTGGGAGCCCGCACAGGGCGCCCCGCGCCCGCAGCCCCGCGCAGCGGACTCGGTCCCGCCGTCGAGACGGAGACGGCGGCGCTCTCGCTCCCCGGCCCCGGGGACGCGCACGAGAAGACACCGCGCGACCTCCGGCTCGACCCGGCGCGCTCCGCCCTGGACCGGCGCCGCGAACTGCTGCTGCGCAGGCTGACCGTGTGCGGCATCCCCTACGCGCAGGAGCAGGGGGTGACCGGCGCGGCGGGCAGCGAAGGACTCACGACCCGCTGGCAGGTGCGGTGGACCCCGGCGACGGCCGCGATGCTCACCGCGGCCGGTGCCCGCGGTGTCACCCCGGCCCAGGCCGCCGAAGGAGTGCTGCGTCAGCGGCACGCGGCCGAGCTGGCGGAGGGCGGCCCGACGGCCGCCCAGGTCGTGCGGGGCCTCACGGAGGCCGCCGGGTGCGGGCTCCGCGCCCTGGCCGGCGAACGGCTGACGGAACTGGCGTCCGTGCTCCCCGCGAGCGGCACCCTGCCCGAGCTCCTCGCCGGGCTCGACCTCCTGGACCGCATCGACGCGGGCCACCTTCCGGGCCTGACCGCCCCCGATGCCCCGCCGGCCCCTGGAGCGCCGGCCGATACCGACGGGGCCACCGCGCCGGAATCCGCCCCCGCCACCGGAGCCACCACGAAGAGGGGTTCCGGAACCCCCACGGAGACAGCTTCCGCCGCCACGACGGAAGCGGCTTCCGCCACCGCACCGGTCTCCGCCCGCGCCGCGCACGCGGCCGAGCTCCTGACCTCGGCGGCGGTCCGCCAGGTCGACGGCCTCACCGGCTCCGAGGAGCCCGAGGACGCCAGGGCCCTGCTCGAACTGGCCCAGCGCGCCGACCGGGTGGGCGGCATCCGGCTGGCCGGCGCCCTCGCCCGGCTCGCCGCCGACGGCACGCCGCTGATTGCCGCCGCGGCCGGAGCCGTCCGGGTGCTCACCGGCCAGGAGGAGGCGGGAGCCTTCGGCGTGCGCGTCGCCTCCTGGGTGGACGCAGCCGTGGACGGCGCCTCACGGGCCGCGCTCACCGCCCGCCTCACCGGCGTGCTGACGGCCGCGGGCCCTCTCCTGACCGTCGGAGTCGGAGCCCTGGACCCGCTGCTGCACCGGGTCGTCGAGCTGGACGACAGCGCGTTCCTGGCCCGGCTCCCGGCCCTGCGCGGTGGTTTCGACACCCTGAGCCCCGCCGCCAGGGACCGGCTGCTGGACACCGTCGAGGAGCGGCTGGGCGTTCGGGTGGACACCCTCGACGCGGACGACCCGGCCGAGTTGGCCCGCCGCACGGCCGCCGACCTCGCGGCCCGCACCCTCCTCGCCGACCTGGGCCTGCCCGTTCCCCTGCCGCCCGGCGATCCCGTCCCCCTGCCGCCCGCGGCACCCGCGGCGCCCGGCGACAGCGTCGCCCCGTCACCCGGCGATCCCGTCCCCCTGCCGCCCGCGGCACCCGGCCACGCCGTCTCCCCGTCACCCGGCGATCCCGTCCCGACCGCGCCCGGTGACAGCCTCCCGCCGCCGCCCTGCGACCCCGCCGGGGTGCCGTCCACCGGCGCATCCGCCGCGGAAGCCGCCCCCGTGCGGACCCTCGCGCCCGCCGACCGGTGGCGGCTGGTGCTCGGCCGCCGCCCGGACCAAGTGCCGTCCGGCGCCGCCCGCCTGGCCACCGCCCTGGACGAGCTCTACGGCGCGGGGCGCGGCGAGGGCTCCCGCGGCGGGCTGCCCGGCGGCGGCCGCGAGGCGTCCTTCCCCGGCGTGCGCGGCTGGTCCGAGGAACTGGCCGCGCTGTTCGGCCCCGGCATCCGCGAGGAGGTCCTCGCCGCCGCGGCCGCGACGGGCCGGCCGGACGTCCTCGCCGAACTCGACCCGGCGGCCGCCACCCCCTCCGTGGAACTGCTCCGGACGGTCCTGCGGTACGCGGGCGGTCTGCCCGAAGCCCGCCTCGCGGCGCTCCGGCCCCTGGTCCGCCGTCTGGTCGACGAACTGACCCGGCAGCTCGCCACCCGGCTGCGCCCCGCCCTCACCGGCACCATGTCGGCCCGGCCGACCCGCCGCCCCGGCGGCCGGCTCGACCTGCCGCGCACGCTGCGCGCCAATCTGGCCACCGCACGCCGGACGGAGGACGGCACGGTCCAGGTGATCCCGGAGAAGCCGGTGTTCCGCAGCCGCTCCCGCCGGTCGGCCGACTGGCGGCTGATCCTGGTCACCGACGTCTCCGGATCCATGGAGGCGTCCACGATCTGGTCCGCGCTGACCGCGTCCGTGCTCGCCGGGGTGCCGACCCTGAGCACCCACTTCCTGGCCTTCTCCACCGAGGTCGTCGACCTCACCGGCCATGTCCACGACCCCCTCTCCCTCCTGCTGGAGGTGAGCGTGGGCGGGGGCACCCACATCGCCGCCGGTCTGCGCCACGCCCGCAGCCTGATCACGGTGCCCAGCCGCACCCTGGTCGTCGTCATCAGCGACTTCGAGGAGGGCGCGCCGCTGGGCGGGCTGCTGTCCGAGGTGCGGGCCCTGGTCGCAACCGGCTGCCACGTCCTTGGGTGCGCCAGCCTCGACGACGCCGGCCGTCCCCGGTACTCGACGGGCGTCGCCGGGCAGCTCGTGGCCGCCGGCATGCCCGTCGCGGCCCTCAGCCCACTCGAACTGGCCCGCTGGATAGGGGAGAAGACCGCATGACCGCCGCCCAGTTGCCACCCGTCGCGCCGGAGGTCACGGCCACACTGGTGGAGGACCTGTCGCCCCGGCTGCGCAAACGGCTGGACGGGGCGGTGGCCAAGCTCGGCGCCCGCCCGGCGCACCGCGACGGGGACACGGTGACGATCGCGGTCGACGACGAGACCGAGCTGCGCCTGCACGCCCCGGGCGGTGTGGTGGCGACGTCGGACGCCATCACCTGCGGCTGCCTCCTCGCCCCGGCATGCGTCCACCGCGCGGCCGCCGCCTGCGCCGCCCCCGTGGCCGACCCGGCCCCCGACCTCACCGACCCGCCCGCCCCGGCGGCCCCCGGCTCCGCCGCGCACCCCGGCGAACCGGCCGCCGTCCCGCACCCCGGTGAACCCGCCGCGCCCGCCCCCTCCGCTGCCCCCGCCACCACCGCGGCCCTCGACGGCGACCCCGTCCCCGAGTCCCCGCCGGAGGCGGCCACCGAGGCACAGCGGGCCGCGGCCGATGCCCTGTGGTCGGCGGGCGCGGCCGTGCTGGAGGCCGGCGTCGACGGGGCCGGCGCCGTCGCCCAGTCGGCCCTCCTGCGCGCCGCGCACACCGCCCGGCTCCGGCACCTGCCCCGCCCCGCGGGCGCCGCGCTGTCCGTCGTCACCCTGCTGCGCGCGGCCCGTGCCGGGGACCCGTCCTACCGCACCGCCGACCTCGTCACGGCGCTGGCCGAACTCCTGGGCACCGCGCACCGGGTGGGGACGGCGTCCGGGGCGGAGCTGGCCGTTGTCAGGGGCCGGGCCCGCCGCCCGTACAGCCCCGACGGCTCGCTGCGCCTCTACGGGCTGTTCACCGAGACCGTGGTCACCGACTCGGGGCACGGCGGCGCCCGGACCTGGGTCGCCGGAGCGGACGGCCGGCTCTACACGGTCGGCGACGTGGCGCCCGGCGGCGTCGGGCGCGCCCTGGGCGTGGCCGACCGGGCCGTGCGCCTGGGGGACAGCGCGCTCACCCACCGGGAGCTCGGCCGGGCCGGTCTGGCCGTCTCCGGAGCCACGGTCTCGCCGGACGGCAGACTCGGCGCCGGGAAGGGCGTCAAGGCCGTCAGCGCCCGGGGCGCGGCCTGGACACAGCAGCCGCTCGCCGCCCTCTGGGAGACGCCGCCGTCCGAACAGGCCGCCCGTGCCCTGCGGTCCACCTCCCGCTACGCGGACCCGGAGGGTGGCGGCAGCGACCTGCTCTTCCTGGACGTCGAACTCCTCGGCGCCGTGCGGGAACCGGGCGGCACCTGCCTGCTCGCGCTGTGCGACGGAGGCGTCCCGGTCCGGCTCACCGTCGCCGACGACGACCCGGCGCTGGCCCACCGCGACAATCTGATGCTGCTGGCCACGGCGCCGGGGACACGGCTGAGGATCATCGGCCGCCTGGTGCCCGCCCTCCACCCGAGGCTCACCCTGCTCGCCTGCTCGCACCCCACCGGCGAGGGCACGATCGACCTCGGTCTGGACCGTCTGCGCCGCGCCGACCTCCCGGACCCGGTCGCCCCGGTGCACATCGCCCCGCCCCGTCCCGGCGGGCCCGGTGCGCACTCGCCCCTGCACCTCCTGGAACGCCGGGTCGACCAGACGGTCCCGGCGGGCCGGGCGGCCCTCGGCATGCTGGGCGACGTCACACCCGACGCGAGCCGCCTCCGCCGGGCCGGCCTCCCCACGGCCGCCGGGCTGCTGACGGCGCTGTGCGCCTCCGCGGGCCGGCGCGAGCGCGACCTCTTCGGCCGGCTCCTGCCCGCCGACACCGACGGCTTCGCCGCCCACTGGCTCGCCGCCGCCCGCTACACGGCGGCCGTGGCCGAGTCCCTCTGCACGGCGGCCTGGCAGCCGGCCCAGGACGACCGGGCCGCGGCGGTGTCCGCCCTGGCACCGTCCCGCTGACGGGAGGCCGGCTCCGCCCGGCGGCAGGGCGGGGCCACCGGCCGGAGCGCGAATGTTGCCCCCGGCCCGGGGCCGCCTGCCCGAGCACTGCCGCCGCACCCCGTCCGGGGCCGTCAGCTCCGGTCCAGGCCGGACGGGGTACCGGAAGCCTTCGGCTCCTCGCCCGCCCGCCCGGCGGCGACCCCCGGGCGGCAGGGCCGGCGCAGGACCAACGGGAGGGTGAGAAAGGCGAGGAGGGCCCCGATCCACAGCACACCAGCGGCGCCGGCGGATTCGACGGCCGCCCCGCCGAGGAGCGCGCCGAGCGCGATGGACAGGTTGAACGCGGAGACGTACAGCGACGATGCGGCCTCGGTGGCCCGGGGCGCCGCGTCCAGGATCCAGCTCTGGAGGGTGACCGGCACCGCGCCGTAGCCCAGGCCCCACAGCACCATCAGGGCGCCGGTGGTGACGGCGCCGGTGCCGGTGAGCGCGAGCACGCTCATGGCCGCGGTGAGGACGAGGGATAGGCCCGCCACGGTCGCCCGCAGCCGTCGGGCGATCAGCGCCCCCGCGACGAAGTTGCCGCAGATCCCGGCGATACCGAAGGCCAGCAGCATCACGCCCACCATGCCGCCGTCGACACCGTCCTCCCGGAGGACCGGCCGCACGAACGTGTAGGCCGTGAAGTGGCCGGTGACGACCAGGAACGTGACGGCGATCCCGGTGCGCAGGCCCGCGTTGCCCCGCAGGACCTCCGGCAGGTCGGCGAAGGTCACGGTGCGCGCGGCGGGCACCCGGGGCATCAGACAGACCATCAGGACCAGGGCCGTCAGGCCGAGGAGGCCCACGACGGCGAACGCGGTGCGCCAGCCGCTGAGGTCGCCGATGAACGTGCCGGTGGGGACGCCCAGGACGGAAGCGGTCTCCACACCGCCGAAGATGACGGCGGTGGCGTGCGGGACGTGCCGCTCCGGCACCAGGCGCAGCGCGATCCCGCCCGCGAGGGACCAGAAGCCGCCGACGCCGACGCCGATCAGGAAGCGGGCGATCAGGACGACGGTGAAGCCGGTCGCGAAGGCGGAGGCCAGGTTGGCGGCTCCGACCGTGCCGATCAGCACCGCCAGAACGACGCGCCGGTCGACGCGCCCGGTCGCGACGGTCACCAGGGGCGCCGAAAGGGCGGCGACCAGTCCGGGGACGGTCACCATGAGCCCCGCCGTTCCCTCGGAGACGTCCAGGTCGGAGCCGATCGGGGTGAGCAGTCCCACGGGCAGGAGCTCGGACGTCATCAAGGTGAAGATGCCCAGGGTCACCGCCAGCACGGCCAGCCACCCCCTGAGGGGTGAGCGGCCGGCGGCGGCGGTCCCCGGTGTGTGGTCAACGGTCGTCATGCGTCGAAGCTAGGTCCCCGATCGACCTGCGGCAGGGTGCATTTCCCCGGCGGAATCATGGGTCAATGTCCCAGGGGGTCCGCCTCGTGGAGCGTGATCGCACCGGAGGGGCACACGCCGGCGGCGGTCCGCGCGGACGCGCGCCGGGCGGCGGGAGGCTCGGCGTCGAGCAGGAGCACGAGGCCGTCGTCCGGATCCTGGTCGAAGACGTCGGGGGCCGTCATGGCGCACATGCCGGCGCCGATGCAGCGCTGCCGATCGACGCTCAGCCGGGGCGCGTTCACCGCGCGTCCCAGGTGACCGGGAGGCGCTTCACGCCGAAGATGTCCGCGGTCTCCGGGCGCAGGACGACCTCCGTGGGCGGGACGGCAAGACGCAGGGTGGGGAAGCGGTCGACCAGCGCGCGGAACGCGACCCGCATCTCGACCCGGGCGAGTTGCTGCCCCAGGCACTGGTGGATGCCGTGACTGAAGGCCAGGTGTCCGGCGGCCTGCCGGCGGATGTCGAGTGCGTGGGGGTCGGCGAAGCGGTCCGGGTCGCGGTTGGCGGTGTTGTACGACAGGACGACCGTCGTGCCGGCCCGGACGGTCTGCCCGCCCAGTTCGACGTCCTCCAGCGCCGTCCGGTGGAACGTCTTGGCGACGCTCAGGTACCGCAGCAGTTCTTCCACGGCCCCGTCGGTGAGGGCGGGATCGTCGCGCAGCGCCGCGAACTGCTCCGGGTTCCGCAGCAGGGCGAAGGTGCCGAGCGACAGCATGTTCGCGGTGGTGTCGAATCCGGCCGCCAGGAGGATGAGGCTGATCCCCTTCAGCTCCTCGTCCGTCAGTTCGCTCCCGGTGAGTTCGCTGAGGATGTCGTCGGTCGGCTCCGCGCGCTTCGCGGCCACCAGCCGTGCGAGGTACTCCTGCGTCGCGGTGTAGGCGGCGATGAGCTCGTCGTCGCCGACCTCCCCGCCCATGAACGTGTCGATCTGCTCCTGGAAGGAGGCGCGGTCCTCGTACGGCACACCGAGGATCTCGCAGATCACCATGGTGGGGATGGGCTTGGCGAACGCGGTCACCAGGTCGGCCGGCGGCCCGGTCTCCTCCATGACGTCCAGGCAGCCGGCGGTGATCTGCTCGATCCTCTCGGTGAGCATCCGCATCCGCCGCACGGTGAACCTGCCCACCAGGGGCCGCCGGTAGCGGCTGTGCTCCGGCTCGTCCATGAGGAGGAACTCGCCGGGCGGCGCGGGAGGAAGCGCGAAGTCGACGACGTTCATGAGCTCCTTGCGCGAGCTGAAGCGGGGATCGGCCAGGACCGACCGCACCATCTCGTACCCGGTGATCAGCCAGCCCGGTTTGCCCCCGGGATGGGTGTAGCGGCTGATCGGCCCGTGCCGGCGGGCGTCGAGCAGCTCGGCCGGCGGGTCGAAGGGGCAGGCGGTGCTGCGCTCCGCGGGCAGTGCCCCGACGGCGTGTACGGACTCACTCATGTCGACCCATCCCCGTTTCGCGATATGGCGTGTTCGCAACTGCCCGAACGCTACGTTGCGTTCATGATGTGGTCAATGATGAGAGATCATCATCCCAGGTGGAGCAAGGGAAATTGATGCAATGGCTGCGCTTGAACGCAACGGGGCGTTGCAATGGATAGCGGCGAAGGCAATACTGACGGCATGCCAGGAGGACGGTTGACCCAGCAGGAACGCCAGCGCATCGCGGCCGGGCTCGCCGACGGCCTCTCCTACGCCGAGATCGGCCGCCGGCTCGAACGCCCGACCTCCACGATCAGCCGGGAGGTGTCCCGCAACGGCGGGCCCGGCCGCTACCGGCCCCAGCAGGCCCACCTGGCCACGGTGCGGCGGGCGCGGCGCGGCACACCCGTCGCCTCCCGCGAGGGCAGGCCCCCGGGCGGCACGACGGAGGACCGGATCGTCGCGCTGGCGGTCGCGTCGGGGATGCCGAGGACCATGGCGCGGGTGCATGTCGACCTGCTGATGTCCGAGGACGGCAGGCGTACCGCGGCCGAGCTCGTCCGCAGGCTGGAGGTCAGCCCGGCCTCCGTCTCCGTGGCCGTGAACTACCTGGTCCGGCACGGGTACGCCCGGCGCGAGCGCGATCCCCGGCGGCGGCGCGACGTCTACGTCGTCGACGACGAGGCCTGGTACCACTCGATCGCGATCAGTGCCCGGCAGACCCTCGCGTCGGCCCGGGCCGCGACGGAGGCGGCCGGGACGCTCGGCCCCGGCTCGCCCGTCGGCCGGCGGCTCCTCCGGGCGGGCACCTTCCTGGAGCGGGTCGTGGAGGACATGAAGGAGTCGGCCGACCGCTGGCGCACCCTGCTGACCTGAGCCGCCGCTGCTCCGATCGGGTGATGTCCGCCCGGCGGGCAATCCGGAGTGCCCGCCGGCCCCGAAGAGAGGTCGTCCGCGAGCCGCTCGGAGGGTGCGTGCCCGTCGGACGTCGTGCCGCTGCCTGTGCGGCGCGACCGGTGCCCGGGCGGGAAGGGACAGCCCCCGGGCACCGGCCGCCGGTCCCGATGTGCCCCGGGACCGGCGGCCGTTCCGCCGGTCCCGGGGCACGGCCTCACGTCAGGAGGTGCCGGGCGAAGAACCGTGCCCCGGTGTCGAGTTCGAACGCCGGGACGCCGGTGTGCCCGCCGGTATTGGCGTGCAGGGTCTTCTCCTTCGAGCCGAAGGCGTCGTACAGGTCCAGGGCCGCCTGCCGGTCGTTGCCCTCGTCGTCCCACTGCAGCAGGACGTGCAGCGGAATGGTGACCCGGCGGGCCTCCTCGAACATGGCGGCGGGGACGAGACTCCCGGCGAAGAGTCCGGCGGCCACGATGCGCGGCTCGACCACCGCGAGGCGGACACCGACGGAGATCACTCCGCCCTCGTACCCGACCGGGCCGCCGATCCCGGGCAGCGCCAGCAGGGCGTCCAGCGCCGTCCGCCATTCGGGGACGGCTCTTTCGACGAGCGGCATGACGAGGGCGTCGACGATGTCGCCGCCGACCGGTCCGCCGGCCTCCAGCGCCCGGCGCAGGTCCGCGCGGGCCTGTTCGGCCGCGGCCCAGCGGGGCCGCTCGCCGCTTCCGGGGAGCTCGACGGTCGCCGCGGCGAAGCCGTGGCGTGCCGCGTAGTGGCGGGCCCGCCCCGCCAGTCGGGGATACATCCGGGGCAGGCCGAGCGGCGGGTGGCCGATGAGGATGAGCGGCACCGGAGCGGAGGCGGACACGGGCGTCCACAGGATGCCGGGGATCCGGTCGAGGGTGAAGCGGCGTTCGAGGACGCCGCCGTCGAGGAGTTGTTCGGAGACGAAGTGCACGTTCGTGCCTTTCGGGAGAGCTCTGGAACGGCGCTCCCGGGCCGTCTATCGCCCGACCGTGACCCCGGAGGGGAGCACCCATGTCGACACTGCGTTCACGGGTACCACCTCCTCGTTCTCTCGCACGGCCCGAGGAAAGCTAGCAGCGGTCGCCGCGGTCCGCCACGCCTTTTCCGGGGGCTCCGCGACCGGTCCCCTCGCGCCGTTCCCGCAAGCGGAACATCAACGACCGAGGCGGGGTTCACTCGTTCGGATGATCGGGGATCACGTCACGTCGACTGCGCCTGGAACGGCGGGTGTTGGTGCGGCGGTTGCGCCCCGGCGCGGTAAACGCCGTCTTCCGGTCGAAAAGGATGATCACTCGGAAAATTCGCTTAACAGGTGAACCGTTTCCCTTCGGGACCATGCAACGGCAGCATTCCCCAGCGAAGGGAGTCGGCGGCATGGCCGACTGGAAGCAGATCAGCGGGGCCCTGGTGCGGATCGCGGTGGGTTCGCGGACGAACGTGTGGGGCGTGAACTCGGCCGGGAACATCTACCGGTACACCAACAACGACGCGAGTCCCTGGGTGCAGATCCCCGGCGGGCTGTCCGACATCGGTGCCGGGGCCGACGGCACGGTGTGGGGGGTCAACGCGGCCGGCAACATCTACCGCTACACCGGCGACCACGAGGCCGGTCACTGGAAGCAGATCAACGGCGGCCTGGCACGCATCACGGTGGGTTCGCGGACGAACGTGTGGGGCGTGAACTCGGCCGGGAACATCTACCGGTACACCAACAACGACGCGAGTCCCTGGGTGCAGATCCCCGGCGGGCTGTCCGACATCGGTGCCGCGGCGGACGGCACGGTGTGGGGGGTCAACGCGGCCGGCAACATCTACCGCTACACCGGCGACCACGAGAGCGGTCACTGGAAGCAGATCAACGGCGGGCTCAAGGGCATCGACGCGGGCTCGCGGACGAACGTGTGGGGCGTCAACGCCGCCGACAGCGTCTACTCCTACACCAACAACGACGCCAACCCCTGGATCCAGATCCCCGGCGGGCTGTCCGACATCGGTGCCGCGGCGGACGGCACGGTGTGGGGGGTCAACGCGGCCGGCAACATCTACCGCTACACCGGCGACCTCCCCGCCTGACCGGCCCGCGGGCGGGCCCCACCCGTGAATCCGCCTTCCCGGCGCGGGCCCGCACGCACGGCACACGCACGACGGCTGCCCGGACTCCCGGCGGAGGGAGCCCGGGCACCTGCCGTCGCACGCCACCGCGCGGGCACGGCGAACGGGTGACGGTCCCTCCGGGGGCGGGGCGGGGGTGCTCTCCTTGACCCCGCACACACCCAGCCCCCTCGATGACCGGGAGCCCCAGTGATCCCTCAGGACCGACTCAGCGACCCGACCGTCCGCGCCTTCGTCAGCGCCGTCAACAGCGGTGACCGGAAGGCGTTCCAGGCACTTCTCGCCCCGGGCGCGACCATGACCGACGACGGCACCGACCGCGATGTCGACGACTGGACGGAACGGGAGATCTGGTCCTCAGGCGGCCGCATGGAGGTGGAGAGCGAATCCGACGGCGGCCGCTCGCTCGTCGTCGACTACGCCAACGACACCTTCGGCGGCATGCGCACACGCTGGGCGTTCGAGGTCACCGACGGGCGCATCAGCCGCTTCGACACCGGCCAGGCCTGACCCGCCTCCGGCGCCTCCGGGCCCGCCGCGGCCCGGCCCCGCTCGCGAAGAGCGGGGCCGGCCCACGGCGTCCGGTCAGGAGGAGGCGAGCAGGTCCAGCGTGTCGATCACGCGGTTCGAGAAGCCCCACTCGTTGTCGTACCAGGCGACCACCTTGACGTGGCGGCCGTCGACGCGGGTCAGCGCCGAGTCGAAGATCGACGAGGCGGGGTTGCCCGTGATGTCGGACGAGACCAGCGGGTCGTCCGAGTACTCCAGGACACCGGCGAGCGGCCCCTGTGCCGCGGCGCGGTACGCCTCCAGCACCTCGTCGCGCGTCACGTCGCGGGCGACGGTCGTGTTGAGTTCGACGATCGAGCCCACCGGCACCGGCACACGGATCGAGTCGCCCGACAGCTTGCCGTCGAGGTTCGGCAGCACCAGCCCGATCGCCTTCGCGGCGCCCGTCGTGGTCGGCACGATGTTGACGCCGGCGGCGCGGGCGCGACGGGCGTCGCGGTGCGGGCCGTCCTGCAGGTTCTGCTCCTGCGTGTAGGCGTGCACCGTCGTCATGAAGCCGTGCTCGATGCCGGCGAGGTCGTCGAGCACCTTGGCCAGCGGCGCGAGCGCGTTGGTGGTGCAGGAGGCGTTGGAGACGACCGTGTGCACGGCCGGCTCGTAGGCGTCGGTGTTGACCCCGAACGCGAGGGTGACGTCGGCGCCGTCCGAGGGCGCGCTGACGAGGACCTTCTTCGCACCCGCGTCGAGGTGGGCCCGGGCGGCCTTGGCCGAGGTGAAGCGGCCGGTGGCCTCCAGGACGATGTCGACGCCGAGTTCCGCCCACGGGAGCTGCGCCGGCTCGCGCTCCGCCAGCACCGCGATCCGGCGGCCGTCGACGACGAGGGTGTTCCCGTCGACGCTCACCGGGCGCCCGAGCCGGCCCGCGGTGCTGTCGTAGGCGAGCAGCCGGGCGAGCGTGGCGGGCTCCGTCAGGTCGTTGACGGCCACGACCTCGAGGGTGCTGTCGCGCTCCAGCAGCGCGCGCAGCACATTGCGTCCGATGCGGCCGAATCCGTTGATGGCGATGCGAGTCATGAGTGGTGTCCCTTCGGTTCCCCACCAGGCTCGCTCGCGCCGCGCCCCGCTGACAGTGGCGGGATCGCCATGGTTCACAAGGATCCCGCCAGGCGGCGCCGGGCGGGCGTCCGCCCCGGTGGGAGGGGCACTCGCCCGGGTCCGGCTGGGGGTCACTCGCCCCGGGTGAAGGTGCGCCGGTACTCGCTCGGCGTGGTGCCGAGGATGCGCTGGAAGTGCAGGCGCAGGTTCGCCCCGGTACCGAGACCCACATCGGCGGCGATCTGCTCCACACCGAGCTGGGAGCGTTCGAGCAGTTCGCGGGCCCGGTCGACACGGGCACGCATCACCCACTGCATCGGCGTGTAGCCGGTCTCCTCGACGAAGCGCCGGGAGAAGGTGCGCGGCGACACCCCCGCCTGCCGCGCCAGCACATCGAGCGTGAGCGGCTCGCCGAGCCGGCGCAGCGCCCACTCGCGGGTGGCGGCGAACCGCTCGCCCAGCGGCTCGGGCACGCTCCGCGGCACGTACTGGGCCTGACCGCCGCTGCGGTACGGGGCCGCGACCAGCCGCCGGGCCGCGTGGTTGGACGCGGCCACACCGAGATCGCCGCGCACGATGTGCAGGCACAGGTCGATCCCGGAGGCGGCGCCGGCCGAGGTGAGCACGCTGCCCTCGTCGACGAACAGCACGTTCTCGTCGACCAGGACGAGCGGATGCCGGGCCGCCAGCGCCCGGGTGTAGTGCCAGTGCGTGGTGGCGCGCCTGCCGTCGAGCAGGCCGGTGGCGGCGAGCGCGAAGGCGCCCGTCGAGATGGCGGCGAGCCGCGCGCCCCGGGCGTGGGCGGCGATCAGCGCCTCGACCACGGCCGGCGGCGGATCGTCGCGGTCGGGGAACCGGTAGCCGGGCACGAAGACGATGTCGGCCCAGGCGAGCGCGTCGAGACCGTGGGCGACGTAGTAGGCGAGGCCGTCGCCGCCCGTCACGAGACCGGGCGCCGCCCCGCACACCCGCACCTCGTACGGCATGCTCGCGCGGGTCGTGAACACCTGCGCCGGGATTCCGACGTCCAGGGGCTTCGCACCCTCCAGGACGAGGACGGCGACACGATGCAGGCGGGGTGCGGGCACAGGGAGAGGCTATCGCCCGGTGCGCCGGCGGGTGGGCCCCGTCACACCCGGTGCAAGGGAGCCGTCAAGGAATTCGGCTCCACCGTATGGGCCCCATCAAGGGTGTTCGACGACCCGCCGGGGCGGGGGTTTGCTGAGATCCGGCCGCCTGGCCGATTCCCTCTCTTCCCTTTCCGTCCCGTCTCTTCATCCAGGAGCTCACGATGGCCGATCTGGCCTTCGTCGTCACCGTGGCCGCGGTATTCGCGCTGGTGGCTCTCATAGCCAAGGGGGTGGCGAAGCTGTGAACGCCGAAAACATCGTCGGCCTCGTCGTGGCCGTCGCCCTGCTCGGCTATCTCGTCCTCGCGCTCATTCGTCCGGAGAGGTTCTGAGCGGCATATGAGTCCCCAGATCGCGGGCGTCCTCCAGATGCTCGCCCTGATCGCCGCGCTCGCCCTGGCCTGTCGCCCGCTCGGTGACTTCATGGCGCGGGTCTACTCCTCCGACCGGCACCTGCGGGTGGAGAAGTGGATCTACAAGGGCATCGGCGCCAATCCGAACGTCGAGATGCGCTGGCCCGCCTATCTGCGCGGAGTGCTCGCCTTCTCCGCGGTGAGCGTGCTGTTCCTCTACGCCCTGCAGCGGCTGCAGGGGAGCCTGCCGGGATCCCTCGGCTTCGCGTCGATCGACCCGGACCAGGCGTTCAACACCGCCGCGTCCTTCGTGGCGAACACCAACTGGCAGTCGTACTACGGCGAGCAGGCCATGGGCCATGTCGTCCAGACCGGCGGCCTGGCGGTGCAGAACTTCGTCTCCGCCGCCGTCGGCATGGCCGTCGCGGTCGCGCTGGTGCGCGGACTGGCCCGCTCGCGCACCGGAGAGCTCGGCAACTTCTGGTCCGACCTCGTCCGCGGCACCGTCCGGATTCTGCTGCCGATCTCCGTGATCGGCGCGCTCGTCCTCGTGGCGTGCGGCGCCATCCAGAACTTCGCCCCGATCCACGAGGTCGGCCAGTTCATGGGCGGCACCCAGCAGTGGAACGGCGGAGCGGTCGCCTCCCAGGAAGTCATCAAGGAACTGGGAACGAACGGCGGCGGCTACTTCAACGCCAATTCGGCCCACCCCTTCGAAAACCCCGGCGGGCTCTCGAACCTCTTCGAGATATTCCTGATCCTCCTCATTCCGTTCGCCCTCACCCGCACCTTCGGGCGCATGGTCGGATCGCTGAAGCAGGGATACGCCGTCCTCGGTGTCATGGCCACCATCTGGATCGGTTTCACCGCGCTGATGATGTGGACCGAGTTCGCCCACCACGGACCGGCGTTCGACATCGCCGGCGGTGCGATGGAAGGCAAGGAGACCCGCTTCGGCATCGCCGGCTCGTCCCTCTTCGCCGTCGCCACCACCCTCACCTCGACCGGTGCGGTGAACTCCTTCCACTCCTCCTTCACCGGCTTCGGCGGCGGCATCACCATGCTCGGCATGCAGCTCGGCGAGATCGCACCCGGCGGCGTCGGCTCCGGCCTCTACGGCATGCTGATCATGGCGATCATCGCGGTGTTCATCGCCGGCCTGATGGTCGGCCGCACGCCCGAGTACCTCGGCAAGAAGATCGGCACCCGCGAGATCAAGCTCGCGGCCTGCTACATCCTGATCACCCCGGCCCTCGTGCTCGGCTTCACCGCCGCCGCGATGGCCCTGCCGACGCCCGGCGACTCGATGACGAACTCCGGCGCGCACGGCTTCTCGGAGATCCTCTACGCCTACACCTCCGGCGCCAACAACAACGGCTCCGCGTTCGCCGGACTCAACGCCGACACCCAGTGGTTCAACACCACCATCGGCATCGCCATGCTGCTCGGCCGGTTCCTGCCCATGGTGTTCGTCCTCGCGCTGGCCGGCTCCCTCGCGCAGCAGAAGCCGGTCCCCGCGACCGCGGGCACCCTGCGCACCGACAAGCCCCTCTACTCGGGCCTGCTCGTCGGCACCATCCTGATCATCACCGGTCTGACCTACTTCCCGGCGCTGGCGCTGGGGCCGCTCGCCGAAGGACTGGCGTCATGACCACCGACACGAAGAAGCACGAGGACACGATGTCCCTGTCCGCTCCCGCGGCGGCACCGCACGGCGATCCGGCCGGCGGCCACCCGCCGGCAGGCCGGGTCGGCGGCGGGCTGTTCGACCCCCGGCAGATGCTCCGGTCGCTGCCGGCCGCGATCCGCAAGCTCGACCCGCGCGTGATGATCACGTCACCCGTGATGTTCGTCGTCCTGGTCGGCTCGGTGCTGACCACGGTCTACGCCGTGCAGGACCCGGGGGACTGGTTCGGCTGGGCGATCGCCGGCTGGCTGTGGCTGACCACGATCTTCGCCAACCTCGCGGAAGCGGTGGCCGAGGGACGCGGCAAGGCCCAGGCGGACACCCTGCGCAAGGCCAAGACCGGCACGGTCGCCCGCCGCCTCGTGGACGGGGCCGAGGAGCACGTGCCGGGCACCGAGCTGCGGATCGGCGACCTCGTCGTCTGCGAGGCCGGCGACCTCGTCCCCGGCGACGGCGACGTCGTCGACGGTGTGGCCTCGGTCGACGAGTCCGCCATCACGGGCGAGTCCGCTCCGGTCATCCGTGAGTCCGGCGGCGACCGGTCGGCCGTCACCGGCGGCACCAAGGTCCTCTCCGACAGGATCGTCGTCCGCATCACCACCAAGCCCGGCGAGACCTTCATCGACCGCATGATCGCCCTCGTCGAGGGGGCCGCCCGGCAGAAGACGCCCAACGAGATCGCGCTCAACATCCTGCTCGCGTCCCTCACCATCGTCTTCCTGCTCGCGGTCGTCACCCTGCAGCCGTTCGCGGTCTACGCGGGACAGCAGCAGTCCATGGTCGTCCTGGTCGCCCTGCTCGTCTGCCTGATCCCCACGACCATCGGGGCCCTGCTGTCCGCCATCGGCATCGCCGGCATGGACCGCCTGGTGCAGCGCAACGTGCTCGCCATGTCCGGCCGCGCGGTCGAGGCGGCGGGCGACGTGTCGACCCTGCTGCTCGACAAGACCGGCACCATCACCCTCGGCAACCGCCAGGCAGCCGAGTTCGTGCCGGTGAAGGGCGTCACGGCGGCGAGGCTCGCCGACGCCGCCCAGCTCTCCTCCCTCGCCGACGAGACGCCCGAAGGACGCTCCGTCGTGGTCCTGGCGAAGGAGAAGTACGGTCTGCGCGAGCGGCAGCAGGGCGAGCTCGCGGACGCCGAGTGGGTCGCCTTCACCGCGCAGACCCGGATGAGCGGCGTCGACCTCGTCGAGGACGGCGCGGTCCGCAGGGTCCGCAAGGGGGCGGCCGGTTCGGTGCTCGCCTGGGTCGCCGAACGCGGCGGCGAGGTGGCGGCCGACGCGGGCCGCACGGCCGAGGCGATCGCGCAGGCCGGCGGCACCCCGCTGCTGGTCGCGGCCGAGGACGCCGACGGGGCCCGGGTGCTGGGCGTCATCCATCTGAAGGACGTCGTCAAGCAGGGCATGCGGGAACGGTTCGCGGAACTGCGCCGGATGGGCATCCGGACGGTCATGATCACGGGTGACAACCCGCTGACCGCGAAGGCCATCGCCGAGGAGGCGGGCGTCGACGACTTCCTGGCGGAGGCGACCCCCGAGGACAAGATGGCCCTCATCAAGAGCGAGCAGGCCGGCGGCAGGCTCGTCGCCATGACCGGCGACGGCACCAACGACGCACCCGCACTCGCGCAGGCCGACGTCGGCGTCGCGATGAACACCGGCACCTCGGCCGCCAAGGAGGCCGGGAACATGGTCGACCTCGACTCCGACCCGACCAAGCTCATCGAGATCGTCGCCATCGGCAAGCAGCTCCTGATCACCCGCGGCGCCCTGACCACGTTCTCCATCGCCAACGACGTCGCGAAGTACTTCGCGATCATCCCCGCGATGTTCGCCGTCGCCTATCCGGGCCTCGACAAGCTCAACATCATGGGCCTCGCCTCGCCCGAGACCGCCATCCTCTCCGCGGTGATCTTCAACGCGCTGATCATCGTCGCCCTGGTGCCGCTCGCCCTCAAGGGCGTGCGCTACCGGCCCACCAGCGCGGACCGCATGCTCCGCCGCAACCTCGCCGTCTACGGGCTCGGCGGCCTGGTCGCGCCCTTCCTCGGCATCAAGCTCATCGACCTGCTCATCTCCCTCATCCCTGGCATCGGGTGACGACCACCATGAACAACTCCCTCTCCGGCACCGCCCGGCTGATCGGCGCGGGCCTGCGGGCCCTGCTGGTCCTGACCGCCCTGTGCGGTGTCCTCTACCCCCTCGCGGTGACCGGTGCCGCGCAGGCGCTGTTCCCCGGCAGGGCCAACGGCTCCGAGATCAGGAGCGACGGCGAGGTCGTCGGCTCCGCCCTCATCGGCCAGCGCTACGACCTGCCGAAGCGGAACCCCGCTGACCCGGAGGAGGCAGCGCGCCCGGACCTGCGGTGGTTCCAGCCCCGGCCCTCCAACGGACTGGGCACCAACAGCGTCAACACCCAGTACGCGCTGATCCTGTCGGGCGCCACCAACCGCTCCGGCGACAACGAGGAACTGATCCGGTGGGTCACCGACGCCAAACAGGCCGTCATCGACGACAACACGGCCGGGGGCTGGACGCCCGAGCCCTCCGACGTGCCCCCGGACGCCGTCACCTCGTCCGGCTCCGGCCTGGACCCGCACATCTCCCCGCGCTACGCGGAACTCCAGGTCCACCGCGTCGCCGAGAAGAACGGCCTGACGGTCGGACAGGTCGGGAAGCTGGTCGCCGACCACACCGAGGGGCGCACCCTCGGCTTCATCGGTGAACCCCGCGTCAACGTGCTGCGCCTCAACATCGCGCTCAGGGAACTGACGGGCGGCTGACGCCGACGGCCGGCCGCCCGCGGCGCCGGCGAAGCCGCCGGGCGCGCCATCCGCGCCCGGCGGCTTCGCCGTACACCCGTTGCGCAGGGCGCCCGTTGCGACCGGCCGCCGGGCGCGCGGCCGTCAGTCCACGGGCACCAGCGTGAGGTAGGCGAACCCCAGCACCTGCCGGTAGCCCCGCAGCCAGCTCGCCCGGTGCCGGTCCACCCGCTCGCGCGTCGTCGCGGCCGACGGGTGGTCGGCGTGGCCCGCCAGCCACTCCTCGGCGTCGGACTGGTAGCCGGACTCGAACTCCTCCCACTCGTCGCCGTTCGCCGTCTCGATCCAGAGCGGGCGGAAGCCGGCGGCGACGGCGAGATCGACCAGTCCGGCGAGGTCGGGGCACTCGTCGGCCCGGGCGCCGGGCCACATGGCGCCGAGTTCCGCCTCGGTGGGGGTGCGCTGCCAGAAGGTCTCCCCGAACACGACACGCCCCCCGGGCGCGACCAGACCGCGCAGCGCCCGCAGTGCCGCGGCGGTGTGCCGGGGCGGCCGCGCGTCGCTGAGCGCGTGGCTGGCCCCGAGGCAGAGGACGAGATCGGCGGGCTGCAGCGCGTCCTCGCCGGCGGAGCCTTCGGTGAACCGCACGCGGCCGGCCAGTCCACGGGCCTCGGCGTTCGCGCGGCCCCGGGCGATGTCCTCCGCGTTGACGTCGATCCCGAGACCGCTCGCCCCCGGCACCGCGTCGAGCGTCCGGAGCATCAGCTCGCCCCAGCCGCATCCGATGTCGAGGACCGTCGAAGGCGCCGCCGGGGCCAGCCTGCTGACGATCCGTGCGGCTCTGGCCTCGGAGAGCGGACCGAGGAAGGTGAGACGGGTCAGGCGCGGAGGAAGATCGTTGTCAGCCATGACAGGCCACGCTAGTGGCCGCGCCCGCGCACGGCCGGAGTGCCCCCTGCCGGGACCGGGACCACACCGGCACGGCACCGGCACCGGGACCCGCACGGCCGGTGCCGGTCCCGGCGGGCGGAGTCGTCAGGGCAGGGGCGTCCACCACGTCGTCGTCGGCGGCGGGCCGGTCGCCGTGCGGGGTGAACCGCCGCTGGAAGGCGAGGATGTTGGAGCCGGGGGCCAGCCCGTCGGCGAGGGCGCGGTCCAGCAGCCAGGAGTGGCAGGCGGCGAACGCGTACCGGCCGCCGGGGTGGTGGCGGGCCATGAAGGGGCGGGCGGCGGCGAAGGAGGCGTCGCAGAGCGCGGGGGAGAGGGGGCCGTCCCCGGGGATGTGGACGTCGAGGACCGCCTCGCCCTCCGCCGGCCCGCCGGCCGGGGCGCCGGCGGCGCCCCAGACGGCGGAGTCGTAGACCGCCCGCTCGAACTGGAGCCGGCCCAGCCGGTGGAGGGTGCCGCGGAAGTGGCGGCAGATCCACCTCTGGCGGTCGAAACCGCCGGTGCCGTGGCCCCGCCGGTAGGACACCACCGTGGCGCCGACATCCGCGAAGGTGTCCCGGACGACGGCGTCCGGCACCTCGCGCCGGTGCTGCTCCTCCAGCGCGCGCGGCAGGGCGAGGAGGAAGAGGTGGACGTAGAACCAGCGGCCGGCCGCGCCGAGCGCGGCGGGGGCGGTCGGCCAGTCCGCGGCGTTCGACGGGCGGCCTGCGCCGAACAGCGTCTGGTGGCAGCGCACCAGGGCCTCCCACCGCACCGGCGTCCGCACCGGATCGGGCAGCGTGGCGAACAGTTCGGGCCGTTCGGCCGCCGGCACCGCGAGCATGTCGAGGGCGTGCTCCAGCCCGCCGGCGGCGGGCTGGAGCGGGTCGGGCACGCCGGCCCGGGGCGGCTGAGCGAGCAGCGCGGCCGTCCAGGCGTCGGGCGCCGGCGCCCCGGGCGTCACGCCCCGGCCGCCGCGATCAGCAGACGCCGTACGGCGTCGAAGCGGGCCATGCTGTCCTCCAGACCGCCCGGCCGCGAGCGCAGCAGCCAGCAGGCGCGCTGCTCCGCGAGGAGCGGGTCGAGCCGCCGCAGCAGCCGGGCGGCGGTCGCGGCGTCGACCGTGTCCGCCGGGCCGCCGGCCCGCGCCTGCGCGCGCAGCAGGTCCAGCGCGAACGCGGCCAGCCCGATGGCGTGTCCGACTTCGCGGACCACGCTCTCGCCGTCGGGCACGGCGAGGTCCGCGTCCGCGAGGTCCCGCCGGCACTCCTCCAGGGTGCGCGCCGCCGCGTCCATCGCCTCCTCGGTGGGGTGGTCGGTGACCGGCAGGGCGGCGTCCGGACGCAGCACCCGCACCAGCGGCGAGGCGTTGAGCAGCGGCACGCCGAGGGACTCGCCGAGCCGCCCCAGCCGGTCGAGGACGCTTCCGGCGAGGCCGGTGGAGTCGAGCAGCACATGGGTGTCGAGGACCGACGGCAGGTCCAGGTCCCGGTTGGCGCCCAGACACCAGGAGACGGCGCCGCCGTGGACCACGGGGCCGAACGCGGGCGCCGGCGGCTCCCACATGCCGTGGTCGCCCCAGCAGGTGAGCAGGTAGCCCGTCGCCCCGTCCGCCAGGCCCGCCTCGGCGGCGTCGGTCATGTTCTCCCGGGCGTTGTCCAGCCGGCCGAGCAGCGAGTTCCAGGTGCCGGTGCCCGGGGCCACCCAGAACTCCTGCCCGGCCTCGCGGAACATCCGCGTACGGGAGCGGAAACCCTCCGCCAGCGCGTCCAGATCGGTGCCCAGCCCCTTCCAGCGGGCGGCCTCCTCACCGGCGGCGGCGAGGACGGCGCGGGCGGTGCCGGGCGCGTCGTACTGCCACACCACCGGCACCGAGCCCGCGGGCAGCGCGGCCAGCAGCTCGGGGTGCCCGGCCAGGACGTCGGCCCAGAACTGGACCGTCCACCCGTCGGCCAGCCACGGCTCCATCAAGGAGCCCACGTGGTCGAGCCAGACGGCGCCCACGCCCTCGCGGGCGACCCGGTCCCGGGACCGGCCGGTGCCGAGCTCGAACGGCTCGTCGGCGCCGATGTTCACCCGGCGGGTGCGCAGCCGGCCCGCGACCTCGGCCACCAGGCCGTGCGCGAAGGCGACGTTGTCCGGGGTGGGCGCGAGCGTCGACGGCGGGCGGTGGACCCCGCCGCGGACGAAGCCGTCCGGGTTCTCGGCGCGGTCGCGGTGCCGCTCCAGGGCGAGGAAGCGCTCCATGTGCCCGAAGGTGTTCTGGTTGGCGACGAGCGCGATGCCGAGCGCGGCGCACTGCGCGTCCAGCCAGCGCAGGTCGTCGGCGGTGAGCGGGGAGGCGTCCCGCCACACGTCCTGGTGGTCGCGGAAGGCGTAGGTGTGCTCCGTATACAGCTCGAGCTGGTTGAAGCGGGCGAGCGAGAGCACGTCCAGCCAGCGGCGCAGGGTGCGCCGGGTGGGGACGCGGTCCCGGCTGACGTCGAGCAGGAAGCCGCGGACGGCGAAGTCCGGGTGGTCGTCCACCTGGTAGCCGGTCTCCGAGAAGCCGGGCCCTGCGCGCAGCTGGTCGAGCGTCGCCAGCCCGTACCGCAGCCCCGCGGCGTCGGCGTGCGCGAGGTGCACACCACCGGGCCCGGTGCGCAGCCGGTACCCCTGCGCGGGGAGCGCCGTGTCGGTGGTGACGGTGAACGGCGCGTCCGGCGGGGCGCCGCCGGGGGAGGTGGTGAGGCTGCGCGGACGCGGGAAGGGCATGACGGGCAAGGAAACGCTCCAGGTCGTAGGACGGATCGCCCGCGCCGCGCCCGGGAGGGCACGCCGCGGGTCGTGCACCGGGAGCCGGGCGTACCCGGCCCCCGGGTGCCGTGCGCCCGGACGGGCGCACGGCGGCGGGCTCAGCAGCCGCGGACCACGCAGGTATCGGCGCGGGAGGTGGAGCCCTTCACGTCGTCGCACCATCTTCGCCGCGGACTTCGTGTGATCGGTTCGCTGCTCGCCCTGCTGCCCCTGGTTGTCGCCTTCCTGCTGCTTCTGCGCTTCTGGCAATCAGGTCTCACGGTGGGCAGCGTCAAGTTACGCGGCGCGCGACCGTCGGCCCGTCCGCCCGGGCGGTGGCGGGCGGTGACGGCGCTCACGGCCTGCCGAGGTCGTAGGCGGTGCCGTCCGCGACGGCCCGGAGCTTGTCCGGGTTGGCCACGTTGTGGAGGGCGGCGATGCGGCCCTCGGTGTCGAAGTCGAAGGTGACGGTGGCGATCACGCGTCCCGCCCCGCTGAACACCAGGCCCGTCCCGCCGTTGATCCCGACGAGTTCGGCCTTCATGTCGGCGGGCTCGACGCCCTGGTAGCTGATGGTGCCGATGGCCGCGAACCAGGCGGCTACCGTCGCCGCGCCCACGACCGGACGCAGGGCCTGGCGGACCTTGCCGCCGCCGTCGGTCCACAGCGTGACGTCCGGGGACAGCAGCTCCATCAGGGCGTTGACGTCACCGCCGGTGGCGGCGGCGAGGAACCGCTCGGTGGCCTCGCGCTGCCGCGACTGGTCGGCGGTGAAGCGCGGCCGCCGGGCCTGTACGTGTTCCCGGGCCCGGTGCGCCGCCTGCCGCACCGCCGCCTCGGAGCGCTCCACCGCCTCGGCGATCTCGGCGTGGCCGAAGCCGAAGACCTCCTTCAGCACGAACACCGCCCGCTCCAGCGGGCTGAGAGTCTCCAGCACCACCAGCATGGCCATCGACACCGACTCCGCGTCCGTGACGGCCTCGGCGGCGTCCGGGACGGTGAGGACGGGCTCCGGCAGCCACGGCCCCACATAGGTCTCCCGCTTGTGCCGCGCCGAGCGCAGCCGTTCCAGCGCCAGATTCGAGACGATCCGCGTCAGGTACGCCCTGGGGTCGGCCACCTGCGAGCGGTCCGCGGCGGACCACTTGATCCAGGCGTCCTGGACCGCGTCCTCGGCGTCGGCCGCGCTGCCGAGCAGACGGTAGGCCACGGAGAACAGCAGCCGCCGGTGCTCCTGGAAGACCCGCTGGCCGGGGTGGTCGGACGGGCCGTTCGTCACTTGGTCCCCCGGATGCGGGTGAAGCGGCCGCCACGGGGCCAGAACGCGCCCGAGGCGGGCATCTTCTTCATGCGGCCGTACGTCGGCCAGGGCGAGGCGGTCACCGTCTCCTTGTACCGGACGGCCGCACGGCCCGTCAGGAAGATCCGCCGCGGACTGTCGTCGGGCCGCGTGAACTGCACCACGGCGTTGCCGCGTCCGAGGCTCACCGGCGTGTGGTAGTACCCGAAGCGGAACGGCTTGGGCCGCCGGCCCCTGAGCACCCGGTCGATCGACAGCGCGGCGTGCACCCCGGTCGGCATGCCGCCCTGGCAGGTGCCGTGCATGACGCCGTACCCCTGGCGGACGGCGGCCGCGTCGCCGATCGCGTACACGTCCGGGTGGGAGACCGACCGCAGGGCGCTGTCGGTGACGACGCGCCCCCGGTCGTCGACCGTCAGACCGGCGGCGGCCGCCAGTGGCGACGTCCGCGTGCCGCACGTCCACAGGACCGCGTCGGCGGCGACGCTCTCCCCGCCCGCCAGCTCCACCGCGCCGGGCAGCACCTTCCGCACCTCGACACCGGCGCGCACCTCCACGCCGAGGCGGTCGAGCGCGCCGCGCAGATGGGCCCGGGCCTTCGGGCCCATGGCGGCACCGGGCTCGTCGCGGCCCAGCAGCACCACCTTCAGCCGCGGGTGCCGCTCGGCGATCTCCGCGGCCGACTCGACACCGGTCAGCCCGCTGCCCGCGACCACCACCGTCCCGCCGCCGAGCCGCGTCAGTCGGCCGGCGAGCAGCTCGGCCTCCTGGGCGCCGTCCAGCGTGTACGCGTGGTCCTCGGCTCCCGGAACCCCCGAGGTGTCGACGGCGGCGCCCAGCGCGTACACCAGCGTGTCGTAGCCCAGCACCCGGTCGTCGTCGATCCGCACCGTCCTTGCGTCCGCGTCCACCGCCGTCACCCAGCCGCGGACGAACTGTGCGCCGGTCCCCTCCAGCAGTTCGGGGACGCTCAGCTCGGCGGTCTCCTGCGCGGTCGCCGTCAGGGGGAGCCGCATCCGCTCGGTGAACCGCTCCCGCGCGTTCACCAGGGTCACCCGCACCCCGTCGCGCCCCTTCACCCGGGCCGCGAGCTGGACGACCGCGGCCATGCCCGCGTATCCCGCCCCCAGCACCACCACGTGGTGCGCCGTCTCGGTGCCGTTCCCGTGTCGTGCGCTCATCGTTGCGTCCTCCTCGGTCCGCCTGCTGACACCCACCAGATGGGAGCGGGCGGCCAGGACGTGACACGAGGCCGGTGTGACGCGCGCCACACCGGCCCCCGCGTGCCCGTGCGCGGACCGGACGGTGTGACGTCCGGTCCGCGCACGGGGCGGGAGGGTCAGCGCCTCATGAGGGCGAAGACTCCCCAGCCGAGGTACTCACGCGTGGCGCGCGCGTGGCGGGCCGGCTCGGTGGTGAGTTCCCGGCGCACCTCGGGAGCCAGCTCGTCGTCCGGGTTGCCGTCGAGCCAGCGGCGCATGCTGAGCCACTGGGCCGCGACGTACCGGTCCCAGCTGTCCTGGTCGGCCAGGATCATCTCCACGACGTCGTACCCGAGTCCCTGGAACCGCTCGATCAGGTCCGGGAGCGGCAGGAAATCGGCGAGGGACGAGCCGTGGCAGTCCTTGGCGGTCTCCTCGTCCGGAGGGGTCCGCCGCCAGTAGGGCTCGCCGATCAGCATCAGACCGCCCGGGCGCAGGCTGCGCTCCAGCAGCTCCGCCGTCCCGGCGACGCCGCCGCCGATCCAGGTGGCGCCGATGCAGGCCGCCACGTCGACCGGTTCGTCGGCGACGTGTCCGGCGGCGTCACCGTGCACGAAGCCGACCCGGTCCGCGACACCGAGTTCGACGGCGCGCGCCCGGGCCTGCTCGGTGAACACCGTGCTGATGTCCACGCCCGTGCCACCGATCCCGTGGTCGCGCGCCCAGGTGCACAGCATCTCGCCCGAGCCGCTGGCCAGGTCGAGCATCCGCGCCCCCGGGGCGAGGCGGAGCGCCTCGCCAAGGGCGGCGAACTTGGCCGCGGTCATCGGGTTGTGGATGCGGTGGCCGCTCTCGCGGATGGTGAAGATACGGGGAAGGTCCATGACCAGATTCCTTTCCGTCATGCCGTGCGGGGGGAAGAGTGGTTGACCGCGCGCCGCGGGCGCGCGAGAGGGGCGTCGCGGCGGACGCGCTCAGGAGAGGCCCGCGCGGCAGGGGAGCGCGCAGGACGGGACGAAGTGGGTTGACGAGGCAACGTGAGGACCCTTGAGAAGGGGCTCCGCCGGACCGCGGGCGTGCCGGATCCACTCCCGCACGGGAGGAAGGCAGGCGAAGGTCAGGACGAAGCCCGGGAAGTGAGGATGGTCCGGGCACCGCGCACAGCGGTGTTCACCACGACAGTCATCAACTCACCTCCTCGGATCTCCCCGAGCGCACGGATCGGCGCCGCCTGCACGATAGCACCCGCCCCCGGCGCCGCTCGTGCCCGGTCGTGCAGCGGTCCGGCCGCTGCGCCACCGGCCCGGTCCGTCACCCGTGGAGCGACCGGCCCGCGGGACTGCCCGACGTGAAGCGCTGGCCCATGGCGATCTCCTCGCCGACCACCGACCACTCGGTCTCGTCGTCCCGGAACGGCAGCGGATCCACGCCGCCCGTCTCCTCACGGACCCGCCTCACCTCGCGGTCCAGGCGCGCGAAGCCGGCTTCCTCGTCGTCGCCGAAGGAGAACCCGTCGAGCAGCCGCTGGAACCGGGCGGCGACGTACACGAGCGAGGAGACGTCCGCGTGCAGGTGACGCACGGTCTCCTCGTCAGGATCGACGGAGTGCACGGCCCCCGAGCGGGGATCCAGCGCGAGGTGGGCGTTGAGCAGCCAGCCGATCACGGGCCACTCGCCGACACCCGCCGGGGCGCCCTCCAACTCCCCGGCCTCGACGACGTCCCGCACCAACGGCAGCCTCCCGGTGCCCTGGTCGGGCTCACGCACCATCACCGTCCCGACGGGGACGCCGACGGTCCCCAGAAGGCGGGCGCCCACGCAGCTTGCCGAGGAGGCCGGAAAGGCCGAGGCGGGCAGCGTCACGAGCCCGTCCTCACCGAATTCGGCGGCGAGTTCACCGCGGTCCACATCGAAAAGCACGGCCGTCACTCCGAACCGGCGCCGTCACGGGCGCCGTGGGACTCATGGGGAATGCAAGAGGTCACCCCCACAGCCTCGCCGATCCCGCCGCCGGCTGTGACACCGGCACCGCCGTCACCGTCCGGACGGCGGTCCGGATCAGCGTCCGGACCACCGGCCGGCGTGCCGCCGGGCGAGTCCGTGGCCGGCCCGCATGGCAGCATCCTCGCTCCCGCCCCTGAAACACATGTGCGTGCCCACGGGACCGGACCCTACGATCGCGGGATGATCACCTGCGCGGACACCACCCCGGCCCCGTCCGCCCGCCCTGCCCGCACGCGAGCGCCCGCGAGTGCCGAAGAGGCCCTGGAGCGGGCGCGGTCCGGGGTGATCGACGGGTGGCCGGAGTGGGACCCGGAGGTGCTCGCGCCGGTGGTGCGGGCGGCGCTGCTCGGCGCGGAGACGGCCCGTGACCCGCGTGCGCTGCGCGGTGCGGACCGGGGCGAGCCGCTGTACCAGGCCGTGCGCGGCATCGAAGCCGGCGAGGCCGACCGACTCCCGGAGCTCGTCACGGCACTGGCCGGCACGGACGACCCGGTGCTGGAGGGCGAAGCACTGCGGCTGGCCCGGGCCGGACTCCATGCCCTCGTGCTCACGCCCCGGTTCGTCCGCGGCGTGCTGACCGGTCTGCTGACCTCCCGGGCGGAGACCGTCGTGGCCGGCGCGCTCGATGAACTGGCCGCGCCCTGGGCCGCCTGCCTGCCCGCCGTCGAGCCCGCGGCCGGTCTGCTCCGTACCGCCGCCACGGCCGGATCCGCGCTCGCCGTCGCCGCCGCGCACGGAAACGGCTCCTTCCTGGGCCTGGCTGCCGCCGACCCCGAACTCCCGCCCGGTGTACGGCGCCGCGCCCTGGAACTGCTCGGAGAGACGGCCGACCGGAGCGACATCCCGGACCTCCTCGCGCTCGCCGCCGACGACCCCCTGCTGTTCGCCGGTCCGGCCGTGGACTGCCTGCGCGCCCTGCACCGGCGCGGACACTTCGTCGCCGGACCCGGAGCCCCGGCCGTCATCGATCTGGCGCTGGCCGACCACACCGTCCCGGCACGGACCGTGGCCACCATCCTCTGGACCACCCGGCACACCGTGCTCCGGCTGCTCCTGGACGCCGCCCCCGGCGACCTCTCCTGGCCGCGCCGGCTCGACCTGCTCGTGGCGCTGGCCGCCCAGGGCGATGGTGAACTGCCGGTCGCCGCGGGAATCGCGCGGCTGCTGCCCGCGGTGTCCGCACCCGCGCCCTTCCTGCGGGCCCTGCGGGAGCTGGGCGACCCCGGCACCGAGGACGCCGTACTCGCCGCCCTGCCGGTCGCCCCGGGCGCCTCGCTCCACGCGCTGGAGGCGGTGGGCGGCGCGCGGACCGTGCGCGTGCTGGCCCACGGCCTCGGCATCGCACCGGACGAGACCGACGCGTCCGCACCGCCCGCCGCCGGGTCGGGCGGTGCGGGCCTGCACCCCGAGCCGCCGCCGCCCGCCGCCGTCGCACCGCCGCCCGTCCCCACCGTCGCACCGCCGCTCCGCGCCCTGCGCGCACCGGCACTCGCCCTGCTGTGGCTGCTCGCCGACGACCCGGACCTGCGGCGTAGGATCCTCGCCCGGCTCGACCCGCTGCTGCTCCCGCCCCGGATCGCCGCCGACCTCGGCGGGCCCGACGCACGCGAACTCGCCGTCCTGGCCTCCCATCTGGACCCGGGCGACCCGCTCGACGCGCTGACCAGGCTGGCCGCGCACGGCGGTCCGGACGGCCTGCCCGTCCTCGCCGATCTCCTGCTGCGGGTCGCCGGAGCGTGCGTCGCGGCCCGTGCGGCGGGCCAGGGGCCGCCGGGCACCGGGGCATCCGGCCGCCCCGGCACCCGGGAATCCGGCGCGGCGGGCACCCCGGAACCCGTTTCGGCGGGCACGCGGACATCCCTTGCGGAGGGCGGCGGCGCGCGCGTCGCCGCACGCACGGCCGACCCCGAACCTGCCGTCCCCCAGGAGGCCGTGGACGCGCTGACGGCGCTCGGCCGACGGCTGTACGAGCGCGGCCGGATCCGGCCCCGGTGCCTGCTCGACGCTCCCGCCGCCACGGCCGCAGGGCACGCCTTCGCCGCCGACCTGGCCCTCGGGCTGGTCGAGCGGCCCGGCGTCACCGCGCCCGAGCAGGCGATCCTGCTGCGGATGGTCCGCGACCTGCCCGACGCCCCGCCCGGTCCGGTCCGGGCGCGGGTGCACCGGCTGCTGCGCCACCCGGACCGGCATGTACGCAAGCACGTCGTCGCGCTGCTCGCCCGGGACCCCGACGGCGTGGCGGCCCTCTCGGCCCGGCTGATCCGCCTGACCGGGTCTGCGGGGGACCCGCAGACCGTCCGGGCGACGGCCGCCGCCCTGGGCGAGGCGCGGGCCCGGTGGGCGTCCGACGCGCTCGCCGACTGCCTCACTCACCCCCACATGGAGGTGCGGAAGACGGCGGCCGGGGCGCTCGCCCGGGCCGGTACCCCACGGGCCGTGCCCGCCCTCCTGAACCGGCTGGGCCGCGACGACAATCCCGGACTGCGGACGCTGCTCGTCGCCGCCCTGCGGGCGCTGCTGGACGACGCCTTCCCGGCGACCGTCCGGGCCGCCGCCGAACAGGAGCCCGAGGGGCCGGTCCGCGACCGTCTGCTGGCCGCGCTGCCGACCGCCCCGGAGCCCCCCGACGCCGACGTGGCGCGGCTGGCCGATCACGGCTGGGACCCGGCGCCCGCCCTGCGCCTCGCCCGGCGCGCCACCGCCGAACCGGAGGACGGGCGGCGGCAGCTCGGCGAGCGGTTGCGCCCGCTGCGCGTGTACCTCGTGGACTGGCTCGACCTCGCCGCCGGCTCCGCCGAGGCCCGCCGGGCCGTGCTGCCCCTACTTCCCCTGCTCTGCCCCGAGCCGCGCGCGCCGCACGAACAGGCCGCGCTTGCGCGGGGCGTGCCCGTGCTGCTCGACGGCCTCGCCGAGGCGGCCGGGCAGGCGCGGGACGACCTGCTCGGCCTCCTGGAGGACGCCGCGACCCGGCTGCGGCCCGCGCTCGCCGCGTCCGTCGTCGCCGCGGTGCGCGTGGCGAGCCCCCGTGCGGCGGGACGGCGCTCGGCGCTGCGCCTGCTGCGCGCCTGCGGAGCGGTCGTCGGGCGCGCCGATCTCGACCGGGAGCTGGCCGCCGCCGGTCTCACCACCGAGCCGGACGCGGCCCGCGAACGCCTGCTCCACGAGGCGTTCGGGGTCGCGGCCGGACAGCCGGAGGTCGTGGCCGGACTGCCGGAGCAACCCGCGCAGGCCGACGACCGGACGCGACCCGCACACCGGGACGGACGGACACCGCAGGGCACCGCCGACCCGTCGCCGACCGCACCGCGCGCCGCGCGGGTGCGCGCGTGGCGGGACGGGCTGGCCGCCGCCGTCCGCGACACCGGCGACCTGGCCGCCTACCGTGCCGGTCACCCCTTCCCCGGCGGATCGCGCGCCCAGGTCGCCGCCCTCGCCGGCGCCCACCCCGACGCGACGCCGGCGGCCCGGACCGTGCTGATCGACTGGATGACGGACCTCCAGCCGCCGTGCGCGCCCGCCTGGACGCTCGGCGAGACGGCAGCGGCCCCGGCCGCACCGGCACGCACGGTGCGCGCCGACGACCTGGACCAGCCCCGCTCGGCCGCCCAGCGGGCCCGGCTGCTGGCCCTGCTGGCGTCGGACGACCGGGAGCGGCGTTCACGGGCCGCCGGCAACCTGCTGGGCGGGCCCGAGCCGGAGATCCGCGCGACGGTCCTCGACGCGTACCTGCGCGACAGCGTCGACCTGCCGGACCCGGGAGCCCTGCACACGGCGCTGGCCGAGTCGGGGCCGGCCGTCCACACCGCGGACGGCGCCCGTCCCGAACGTCTCGCCCTCCTGGCCGCGGGCCTTGTCGCGGCGGACGCCGACGCGCGCGGACCGTTCCTGCCGCTGCTGCTCCGCCTGTGGGAGACCGGCCCGCCCGACGCACGGGGGCACGCCGCCCGAGGACTGGCGAACGTGCCCGCAGACACCCTCGCCGAGCACCTGGAGCCCCGGATCACGGCCGGCGCGACCGGACTGCTGGACCTGCTCGCCGGCCGGCCCCTGCTGCGGACCCCCGCGCTGGCGCGGCTGCGCGAGCGGCATCCGCAAGCCCGCCTGCTGCTCGTCGACGGACCACTGCGCGGCCCGGAAGCCGCGGCGCGGGACGCCGCCGCGCTGCGGACGCTCCGTGACCGCGCCGCGCCCGCCGAAGCGCTCCGGCCGCCCACTACCGAGGAGTTGTTCGCCCTGGCACGCTCGGGCGAACCGAGACGGGTGCGCCGCGCTCTCACCCTGCTGACGGAGAACCCTGCAGGGATCGTGCCCCGGCAACTCGCTGACCTCCTCAGCGAGTTGCTGACCCACCCCAGGGCCGGCGTACGGCTCCACGCACACCGCGTCTCCCGGACGCTGCTCGACCGGGAGACCCACCTCGGGCTCACCGAAGTGCTGTTAAACGATTCCCAGCCGGACGTGGTGTGCCGGGCGGTCCGTGTTCTGGCGCAGGCCCGCCGGCAGTCCGCCGTTCCCGCGCTAGTGGCCCTGCTCGGCCACGGGCACGAGACGGTCCGCCGGGCCGCGGAGCTGGGGCTGCTGCGCTTCGGTCCGGCCGCCGTGCCGGCGCTGCGCCACGCCGCCGCCCGTGCCCGCCCGGACCGCCGCGTCCGCTACACGGATCTGCTGACCCGTGTGTCGTCCGCGCCCCCGGAACCCGGCCCGCCCGCACCCGCACCCTCCTGACCGGCACCGGTCAGTGTGCGTTCAGTGCTCGCAGAGCGAGAACTCCCGCTCGTAGAGCTGCTCGTTGTGTTCCCCGACGAAGAACTTGCGCTCCTTCATGAGCTGTTCGCGGTACTCCCCGGCCTGCTCCAGCGTCATGGTCGAGGTGTCGGACCACGGCTGCTGCGGTGGCACATCGGACGTCGACACGATCGTCCGCGACGGGTCGACCAGGAAGAACGCGAGTATCTTGCGGTGTCCCGCGCGCGCCGGGTCCTCCAGACGGAACGGACCCACGCGGTGCTGGAGCACATTGGGGAACGCCAGGCAGCGGCCCGCCGGGGTGGACGCCGCTCCGAGCACCTGGTTCAGCGCGCCCTCGTTCTCCAGGCCGTACACCTCACGCATACCGGTGCCGTCGTTCTGCTCGTAGGACGGCTCGTGGAGCGCGGTGCGGAAGCCGAGACGGCTCTCGGTGATGTTCTCGCTGTCCCAGTAGTAGATGCACGTCGAGACGATCCGCTCGTTCAGCATGCCCTCGACGTGCCAGGAACCCCCGGCGTACTCGGGCTTGTCCGGCGTGAGCTGAATCGTGGCGAGCTTGACGATGACCTGGAGCCGGCGCCCCCGCAGATCGACCCGCGCCGACGCGTCGGGCAGCTCGGGCGGTGTGAACTCCGGGGCGTCCGGGACGACCGGGCGACGTGTCTCCCACCAGGTGTCGTAGGTCGCTTCCCACGCCTCGACGGCCTCGGCGTGGGCCTCTTCGTCGCTGTACTCGGACTCGTCCGGAAACTCGGGCTCCGAGTCGTACCACCCGTAGGGATCCGCGGTGATGCGGGGAGCACGCGGATGGCGCAGATCGGTGAGCACGTTCTCCAGCAGCGGGCGCACCCGCGCGAACACGTCCGGCAGCACGGCCGCCAGCTCGCGATGAGCCTCGGGGCGGACGTTGTTGACGTACGAACGGAACACCACCTCGCCGTCCTCGCCGACATCGGCGTCCGTGGGCAGCCACTGGAACCGCTCCGAGAACTCGTGCTTCGAGTAGCGGTCCGTCGGATTCTCAAAAGCCTGCTCGGGCGCGCCCGTCACCTCCCTGACCAGGCAGAACAGCGAGGGATGCACCAGATCGAGCACCTGGCCGCCGGATCCGGGATGCCAGTCCCGTTCCTCCTCCGGCACCTCCTCCAGCACCCGGACCGCCGCGCGCAGCCGGGATCGGAGCCCGTCGTCTATCAGTGTGTCCGACTGCCACACCCCGTCGACGGCGGACACCTCCACACCGGTCGGTCCGTCACGCAGCGCGGCGTAGTGCGCCAACTCGGCGAGCACATGACGCACCTGCGCCTCGGTGAGGCCTTGGGCGACGGCCTCGCGCGTCCACCGGGCGACGATCTCGGCGTCGCGCATCTTGTCGAACCACCGGGGCTTCGCCCGGATGTGCGCGCTGCACTCCATCATCTGCAGTTCCCGCAGCGTCCGGGGCGATGCGAACGACAGGGAACGGGAAGCGCGGAAGGGCAGCGGAAACGCAGACAGGGCAGTCAATTCTCTTGATCCTCGCGGTCGGTCGAGCGGTGGCGGAAGCCTACGTCAGGCCACCGACACCACAACCGCGATGGCCGGAGCACGGCCGAGCGGGGCAGCGCCCCGCTCCCGGTTACCTGTGCGTAGCGCATGGGCGGAACGTGACAGCGGCGACTGTTCCGGCCCGGGCGGGCCGTGACAACGTCATGCCCGTCACCGACCGAGGGAGTGCGTGTGAACAAGGGGTACGCGGTCTTCTGCGACGCAGACCGTCACTTCTACGACGCCCCGCACCGCCTGGTGTTCGCCGGCGCCGCGGACGGATCCCTTTACCGCGCCGCCACCCTCCCCGTACCCGACGGCTGGACCAGCCACCGCACGGGCGACTGGCTCGCCCTGCGCCCCCTGGACCGGGCGCTGCCGTCCCAGGGCTGGAAGATCCACGTCTCGGCCGGGCTCGACGACGCGGAGGCGGTCCTCGATACCGTCCGCGAGCACTGCCTGCGGCACGGTGTCGCCTTCAAGTTCGTGCCGAGCCGGTACCTGTTGCACCAGCGCAACGCCAAGTACGCCGACCGCGCCGCGAGCGGCAAGTTCATCACGGTGTACCCGGCCGACGACGAGCAGTGCGAGCGCGTCGCCACCGACCTGGCCCACCTCCTCGACGGCCGGCCGGGCCCCTACATCCTCAGCGACCTGCGCTGGGGGAGCGGCCCCGTGCACCTGCGGTACGGCAGCTTCACCCGCCGCCACTGCTACGACGAGCACGGCACACTGCGGCCGGCGCTGGAGGACGGCACCGGCACCCTCGTGCCCGACGAGCGCGGTCCCGTCTTCCGCGTGCCCGACTGGGTGACCCCGCCCGCCTTCCTGCGGCCCCACCTCGACGCGCGGGCCGCCGTGACCGTGCGGGACATGCCGTACGAGATCGTCAAGGCCCTGCACTTCTCCAACGGCGGCGGCGTGTACGAGGCGAAGCACCGCGAGACCGGCCGGCGGGTCGTCCTCAAGGAGGCGCGCCCCTGGGCCGGGCTCGCGGCCGACGGCGCCGACGCCGTCACCCGGCTGCACCGCGAACGCACCGCGCTGGAACGGCTGGCGGGGCTCGCCTGCACGCCCGAGGTCCTGGACTTCTTCACGGTCGGCGAGCACCATTTCCTGGCGCTCGAATTCGTGGAGGGCAGGCCGCTCAACACCTTCTTCGCCCGAAGGCACCCGCTGATGGAGGCCGATCCGCCCGAGGACCGGCTGGCCGACTACACCGACTGGGCGCTGCGGATCCACGGGCTCGTCGAGCAGGCGGTGGCCGCGGTGCACGCCCGTGGCATCGTCTTCAACGACCTGCACCTGTTCAACATCATGGTGTCCGAGGACGAGTCCTCCGTCGTGCTGCTGGACTTCGAGGCGGCCCAGCCCGCCGAGCTGGGCGGTCGCCAGACGGTGGCCAACCCGGCGTTCGTCGCCCCGGCCGACCGGCGCGGCCCCGACGTGGACCGCTATGCGCTGGCGTGCCTGCGGATCGCCCTGTTCGTCCCGCTCACCAGCCTGTTCGCCGTGGACCGCGCGAAGGCCGCGCATCTGGCCCGGGTCGCGGCCGACCGGTTCCCCGTGCCACCCGGCTTCCTCGACGAGGCGGTACGCGAGATCACCCGCGATCCCGCCACCACCGCCGCCCCGGCGCACGGCGGCGTGCCCACCACCGCCACCACCAACGCCCCCTCGGACGCCGTCCGCTTCCCGCCCGAGGAACCGGGCGACTGGCCCCGCAGCCGCGACTCGATGGTGCGGGCGATCCTGGCTTCGGCGACACCCGCACGCGAGGACCGGTTCTTCCCCGGCGACATCGCCCAGTTCGCCGACGCCGGCGGCGGCATGTCCTTCGGCCACGGCACCGCGGGAGTCCTGTACGCCCTGCACGAGAGCGGCGCCGACCGCTGCCCGCCCGCGGAGGAGCGGCTCCTGGCGTACGCCCGGGCGCCGGAGTCCGGCACGCCGCTGGGCTTCTACGATGGGCTCGCCGGCATCGCCTGGACCCTCCAGCGGCTCGGGCACACGGCCGCCGCCCTCGACCTGGCCGAACTCGTCCTCGCGCAGGACCATGAGGCGCTCGCCCCCGACCTGCACGGCGGAACCGCCGGGATCGGGCTCGCCCTCGACGCCCTCGCCGCCGCCACCGGCGAGAGCACCCTCCGCGCGGCGGCCCTGCGGTGCGCCGAACTGACGGCCCGACCGCGCAGGCCCGTCCCCGCGCACACGGGGGAGACACGGGGGAGGCCGCGGACCGGCCTGCTCCACGGCGCGGCCGGCCGGGCCCTGCTGTACCTGCGGCTCCACGAGCGCACCCGGGACACCGCCCTGCTCGATCTGGCCGCCGAGGCGCTCCACGACGACCTCACCCGCTGCGTCCGCGGGATCTCCGGCACCCTGCAGGTGGACGAGGGCTGGCGCACCATGCCCTACCTGGGCGCCGGCAGCGTGGGCATCGGCATGGTGATCGACGACTTCCTCCACCACCGCCGCGACGAGGCCCTCGACACCGCCCGCCGCGACATCGTGCAGGCCGCCCAGGCCACCTTCTACGCCCAGCCCGGCCTCTTCCGCGGCGCCGCCGGCATGGTGCTCCATCTCGCACGCACCGACGCCGGCGGTCCCGGCACCGAGCCCGGCGACGTGCGCCGCCAGATCGGCTGCCTGTCCTGGCACGCGATGTCCTACCAGGGCCATCTCGCCTTCCCCGGCGAACAGATGATGCGCCTGTCCATGGACCTCGCCACCGGCACCGCCGGCGTCCTGCTGGTCCTCGCGGCAGCGCTGGGCGACCGCCCGGCCCACCTGCCCTTCCTCCCGCCGCTTCCGCGGCCCCATGAACCGGCCCCGCTCCAGGGGTCGTCCACAGCACCACCGTCCCCACAGGAAAGGAAACGATCATGAACCTGTTCGACCTGCAGTCGCTGGAGACCCCCAAGGACGAGGCCATCGGCGACGTCGAGACCGGCAGCCGCGCCAGCCTGCTCCTCTGCGGCGACAGCAGCCTCAGCGTGACCACCTGTAACTGATCCGGTCCCGCTCCGCGTCCTGCGGCCGTCATGCCGCAGGACGCGACGCCCGGTGCCCCGAAGCGACCCTTCGGGGCACCGGCCGTCCGGTCCGGGTGCGCACCCCGTCCGTCAGGACACGCGAAGTCCGCGGCTGCCAGAGACGCGACGCATGCGGCCGCCAGGACACGCGAAGCCCGCGGCCGACAGAAGAAAGGCATCGGATGGCCTCGCCGACCGGCTCCGACCCGCTTCTGCGCGGCGCCGTACGGCACACCGCCGGCAGCACGGCGCTGCTGCTGCTCTGCCAGGTCGCCGCGGCGGCCTGCTCGCTCGCCGTCCCCGCCGTCACCGGCAGGGCACTGGACCTGATGCTGAACCAGCGCCCGGGCGCCGGCGGCTGGCTGACCTGGGCCGCCGCGCTGATCGCCGCGGAGCTGGCGCTGGAGACCGCCGCGGTCCTGCTGACCCAGCTCACCAACGCGCGGGCCGCCGGCTGGATCCGCCACCGCGCCCTCACCGGCCTGCTCGGCACCACCGTCGACCGCGCCGCCCCTCTTCCCGGCGGGGACGTCGCCGCCCGCCTGTGCGTCAACGCGACGGACAGCGGCACCGCGCCTGCGGCCCTGGCGAACGCGGCCTCCTGCGTCCTGGTCCCCGTCGGCGCCCTCGTCGCACTGGCCCTCATCGACCCCTGGACCGCTGCCGTCTTCGTGGCCGGCCTGCCACTCCTCGTCCTGCTGCTGCGGACGTTCTCCCGCGACTCCTCGGACGCCGTCGACCGCTACCAGCAGGCGCAGGGCACCATCGCCGCCCGGCTCGCCGAGGCGCTGGACGGCTCGCAGACCATCGCCGCCGCCGGCACCGCACGGCGTGAACAGGAGCGCATCCTCGCGCCGCTCGCCGGCATGGCCCGGCACGGAACACACCTGTGGCTCGTCCACGGCCGGGCCGTGGCCCGCAGCGGCGTCCTGCTCCCGCTGCTCACCACGGCCGTCGTCGCGGTCGCGGGCAGCAGACTGGCCGCCGGCCAGGTCAGCGTGGGCGAACTGCTCGCCGCGTCCCGGTACGCCGCGCTGGCCGCGGGCATCGGAGGCATCGCGGCACCCCTCGGCACCCTCGTCCGCGCGCGCAGCGCCGCCCGCCGCACCGCGGAACTGGCCGATCTCCCGCCGATGTCCCACGGCGAGGCCTCCCTGCCCGCCGGCGGCACCGGCCGTCTGGAGCTGCGGGGCGTGCGGGTGGAGGGCGAGGGCGCCGCCCTGCTCACGGACGTCACCCTCACGATCGAGGGCGGCTCGACGGTCGCCGTGGTGGGACGCTCCGGGGCCGGCAAGTCCACCCTGGCCGCTGTCGCGGGCCGGCTCGCCGACCCCGACGCCGGAACCGTCCTGGTGGACGGAGTCGATGTGGCCTCCCTGACCCGCACCCGGTTGCGCGAGGCGATCGCCTACGCCTTCGCGCGGCCCGTCTTCGACGACGACGCCGGCGCCACCGTCCTCTCCGCGCTCGCCGCCGGTGCCGGTGCCGGAAGGGACCCCGCTCCCGGTTCCGGCGGGGACCCCGTCCCCGCCGCCCGGATCCACCGCGCCGCCCGCGCCGCGAGCGCCGACACCTTCATCCGCCTTCTGCCCCTCGGCTACGACACCCCACTCGCCGGCACCCCGCTCTCCGGCGGCGAGTACCAGCGCCTGGGCCTGGCACGGGCGTTCGCCGGCCAGGGGCGGCTGATCATCCTCGACGACGCGACCTCCAGCCTCGACACGGCCACCGAGCGGCAGGTCGAGCGCGCCCTGGCCACCGCACTGAGGCCCTGCACCAAACTGATCGTGGCCCACCGGGTGTCCACCGCGGCCCGGGCGGACCGCGTGATCTGGCTGGAGTCGGGCCGCGTGCGGCGCTGCGCACCGCACCACCTGCTGTGGCGGGACCCGGACTACCGCGCCGTCTTCCTGGCACAGCCCCCCGCACCGGCCGCGGGCCCGGGGGACCGGGGCGACACGGATCCCGCGCCGGCGCCGCCCCCGGCCCGGATCCCCGCCCGGCAGGCCGGCCCCGCCGAGTCCGCCGCCCTCGACGGCCCTCGGGAGGACCGGTGAACCCCGCGGCGCGACCGGTTCCGGCGACCCCGGACCCCGACCTGGGCCCGGGGCCCGCCGCCCCCCACGCCGACAAGCCCCACGCCGACAACCCCCGCTCCGGCGCCTCCCGCCGTGTCCGCGCCTCGGCCGTGCGCTTCCTGCGCCGCCGCGCAGCGGTCCTGGTCCGGCTGGCCGCCTGGTCCGCGGCCGAGTCCGCGCAGACCTTCCTCGGCGGCTGGTGCGTGGCCCGCTCCCTGGACGACGGCTTCCTGCGCGGAGCGCCGGCGACCGGCCTGCTCTGGCTCGGCGGCGCCGCCCTCGCCATCCTGCTCGGCGCGCCGGTCGTCCGCGGCGTCTTCGCCCAACTGCCCCTGCTCACCGAGCCGCTGCGCGACGCGCTCGTACGGCGTTCGGTGGTGCAGGCCCTCGCCACCGCCACCGCCGACACCACGGGCCGGGCCGTGGACGCGACGGCCGTGTCCCGGCTCACCAGCCAGACCGAGATCGCCCGGGACAGCTTCGCCGGCCTGGTGCTCGCCGCCCGGTCCTTCGTCTTCGTGGCCGCGGGAGCCCTGGCCGGCCTCGTGTCGCTCGCCCCCCAGTTCCTCCTCGTCGTTCTTCCGCCCCTGGTGCTGGGCCTCGCGCTGTTCACCGCATCCCTGCGGCCGATGGCACGGGCCCAGCACCGCTACCTCGACGCGGACGAGTACATCGGCCGCCGAGCGCAGACCACCCGCACCGCCCTGAGGGACATCGTCGCCTGCGGCACCCAGGAACCGGCCGACGCGCTCAACCGCCGTGCGATCGACGAGGCCGCCGCCGCCCAGCGTGCCCTGGCCTGCTGGGCGGCGGTGCGCACCCTCTGCGTGGCGACAGCGGGCCAGCTGCCGGTGCTCCTGCTGCTGGCCGCGACCCCCTGGCTCCTTGGCCAGGGCGTCACTGCGGGCGCCCTGGTGGGCGCACTCACCTACCTCCTCCAGGCGCTGCTCCCGGCGCTGCACACGCTGATGACCGTGCTCGGCACGGCGGGAGCCCGCCTGCTGGTGATCCTGGAGCGGCTCGCCGGCCCGCCGCCGCCCGAGGCCGAGCCCCTGACCACGCCCCGGCAGCCACCCGCCCCGGCCTCGGGGCATCGCCGCGCGGCCGCGGCGGTGGAGCTGCGCCGGGTGGAGGTCGCCTACGGTCCCGGGGCACGCGCCGTCCTGGACGGGCTGGACCTGACCGTCGAGGACGGCGAGCACCTCGCCGTCGTCGGCCCGAGCGGTATCGGCAAGTCCACCCTCCTGCGGGTCGCCGCGGGGCTGCTGACACCCGATCAGGGCGAGGTCCGGCTCTACGGCCGCCCCGTCGGGGACTGCCGCCCGTCGCACCTCGCGGCCCTGCGCGCACTGCTCCCGCAGGAGGCCTACGTCTTCACGGGCACCCTCCGCGACAACCTGCGCTATCTGCGGCCCGACGCCCGCCCGTCCGACGTCATGGCGACCGTGCGGGCCCTCGCCCTGGACCCGCTCGTCGACCGCCTCGGCGGACTCGACCGGCCCCTGCGGCCCGACGCGCTGTCCCTCGGCGAACGCCAGCTCGTCGCGCTGGGCCGCGCCCACCTCTGCGCGGCCCCGCTGCTGCTGCTCGACGAGGCCACCTGCCACACCGATCCCGTCGCCGAGGCCACCGCCGAACACGCCCTGCGCTCCCGCACCGGGACGGTGGTCGTCGTCGCCCACCGGCTGTCGTCCGCCCTGCGCGCGGACCGGGTGCTCGTCCTGGACGGCACCCGGGCACAGCACGGCACACACCGGGAACTGCTCGGCACGTCCGCCCTCTACCGCGACCTCGTGGGCCACTGGAACGACGCCCACGGCTGACCGGCAGGGGTCACGTCCACCCGGCGCCCTGCGCTATCCGGATCGCGTCCACCCGATTGCGCGCGCCGACCTTGCGTATGACGCTCGCCATGTAGTTGCGCACCGTGCCCTTGGACAGGTACAGCGTGGCGGCGATCTCGGCGACCGGCTCGCCCTTGGCGGCCAGCGCGAGAACACTCAGCTCACGCCGGGTCAGGGGCATCTCCGCCGCCTCCAGGAACTCCGCGGCGAGGGTGTCGTCGATGAAGCGGCCGCCCTCCGCCACCCGGCGCACCGCCTCCAGCAGGCGCCCCTTCGAGCCGTTCTTGTCGACGAAGCCCGTCGCCCCCGCCGCGTGCGCCCGGCGCAGCACTCCGGGCCGCTGCGCCGGGATCAGCGCCAGCAGAGCCGAACCCTCCGCCGCCGGGCAGGCGGCCGGCGCCGCCCCGGCGGGCGCCAGACACTCGGCGTCGACGACGTACACGTCCGGCGGGGCCCCCTCCGCCACCCCCTGAGGCCAGTGAGGCAGGGAGGAGACCACCCGTATCCCGCCCGACTCCAGCAGCTCCACGAGCGCGGCCCGCAGCAGGTGCGCCTCGTAGACCACCGTCACACGTACCATCCCCCACCCCTTCGACCCCCAGGTACATCCGTGACCGTGCGGCCACCTCACTCCTGTGCCCCTGCCGCTGTGCGTAGAACGTGCGATCAGGCGCATTGGGGGCGCATTGGGCGGGGGCGCGACCGGATCCGTTCGCTCGCCCCGACAGCCCCGCAGGCCGACGAACACCTCCGAACGCCTGAGCGGAGCGGGGAATGGCCGGATTTCTCGTGCCCTGCCCGGTCCGGCACCGCCGGCCGCGGCGGCGGACATGCCCGGACTTCTTGGATTAGTTGTCCAGACATGGAAATTGTATCTAGAATGGGAGGACCGAGTGTGCGCCGGGCCGCGTGACCGGGCGACCGCACGCTGAGCCGGGAGGAGCCGCAGGCACATGGACGACGAACAGCTCTCAGCCCCCACCGCACCCCACCTCCACGACCGGTCCGGGAAGCGCTACCCCCTGGACAGTCCCCGCTGGCGGGGGGAGGACGGGAGCCCCCTGGCCGTCGGTCCGCTGCCCGGCCTACGGCCCGAGCAGATCGACACCGCCGAACGGTCCCTGTGGCGCTACCACGCGGCCCTGCCCGTCCCGCTGTCCCACCGGGTGAGCCTGGGCGAGGGGTGCACGCCGATGGTCCGGACCGCCTGGGGCAGCCAGCACGTCCACTTCAAGCTGGAGTGGTTCAACCCGACCTCCAGCTTCAAGGACCGGGGCGTGTCGGTGATGATGTCCCACCTCGCGGCGCACGGCGCCGACCGCGTACTCGAGGACAGCTCGGGCAACGCCGGAGCCTCGGTGGCGGCCTACGCCGCAGCCGCGGGCGTCCGCGCCCGGATCATCGTGCCCGCCGCCACCTCCGCGGCCAAGATCCTCCAGGCCCGCGCCTACGGTGCCGAGATCGAACTGGTGGGCGGCACCCGCGACGAGGTCGCCGACGAGGCGGTCCGGCAGTCGAAGGAGATCCCCTACGCCAGCCACAACTGGCACCCCCTGTTCATCCAGGGCACCAAGACCGTCGCCTACGAGATGTGGGAGTCCCTCGGCTTCACCGCGCCCGACAACGTGGTCCTCGTGGCCGGCGCGGGCAGCAACGTCATCGGGTGCGACCTCGCCTTCGGCGAACTGCTCGGAGCCGGTCTGATCGACAGGCGCCCGCGCCTGTTCGTCGGACAGCCCGAGCACTGGGCGACCATCGCCGACACCGTCAACGGCATCGACCGGGCCGCCCGCGGCGATCGGGTGCCGACGATCGCCGAGGGCGCGTCCATCGCCCACCCCGTCCGGCTGCCCGAGGCGGTGGAGGCCGTCCGCCGCTCCGGCGGCGGCGCCTGCGCCGTCACCGAGGCGGAGATCCACGCCGCGGTCCGCGCCCTGAGCGCCCGGGGCCTGTACGCCGAACCGACCAGCGCCGTCGCGGCGGCGGCCCTCGACCGCTTCACCGCCTCCGGAGAGATCGCTCCCGGCGAGACGACCGTGGTCGTGCTCACCGGCGCGGGGCTGAAGTCCGCCGAGAAGATGGCCGCGGTGTTCGCCGAACACTCAGCCGTCCCCCGGGAACACGGCGGCGCCCGATGACGCACCCCACCGGCCGGCCCGACGACGGACACGCCCCCCGGCCCCCCGTGTCCCAGGACGCGCACCACGCGCCGGACGACGACGAGCACCTCCTGCGCGAAGCGGAACGGATCGCCGTCGCCGTCGGGCGCATGTTCCCCGGCCTGTGCGAAGTCGTCCTGCACGACCTGCGCCACCCCGGCAACGCCATCCGCGTCATCGAGAACAACCTGTCCGGGCGGCAGGTCGGCGACTCCGCGACCGAACTGGGCCTGCGCCGCATCGCCGACCCCGACTACCCCGGCGTCGTCCAGAACTACGGCAACCGGTTTCCCGACGGGCGCCCCGCCAAGAGCACCTCGATCGGCATCAAGAACGCCGAGGGCCGCTATGTCGCGGCGCTCTGCCTGAACCTCGACGTCAGCACACTGTCGCCGCTCGCCCTGACCCTGGCCAACCTCGTCGCCACGGAAGCCGGACGCCGGGGCGAGGCACTGGAAACACTGCGCGACCGCGGCGGACGCGAACTCCGCTCGGCCATCGACACCTTCGCCGCCGAGCGCTCCAGCACCCCGCGCGCCCTCCACCGCGACCAGAAGCGCGACCTGGTGCGGCGGCTGCACCACGACGGCTTCTTCGACACCCGAGGCTCCGCACAGCTGATCGCCGACCAGCTCGGGATCTCCCGGGCGACCGTCTACAACTACACGAAGGAGGCTTAGGGCCGCGCCCGTCTCCGGCGCCCGGTACGGGCGCCGGAGACGGGCGCGCTCACGCGCCCGAGGTCACAGGGCGCTCGTCAGACGGTTGGTGAGCAGCCGGGTGAAGCGGGCCGGGTCGGACAGGTCGCCCCCTTCGGCGAGCAGCGCGCTGCCGTACACCAGCTCGGCGATCTCCGGCAGCGCGGGGTCGCCGGCGTCGGCCTCGTGCGCCGTGCGCAGGGCGGTGACCAGCGGGTGAGTGGGGTTGAGCTCCAGGATCCGCTTGACGGTGGGCAGTTCCTGCCCCATCGCCCGGTACATCTTCTCCAGCGTCGGGGTCACGTCGTGGGCGTCACCGACGATGCACGCCGCCGAGGTCGTCAGGCGCGACGACAGGCGGACCTGCTTGACCTGCTCGGACAGGGTGGTGGACAGCCACGACAGCAGGGCCGCGAAGTCCTCCTCGCGCCGGGCCTTCTCGGCGTCGGCGTCCTCGCCGTTGTCGGCGGACTCGTCGAGGTCGACCTGCCCCTTGGCGATGGACCGCAGAGGACGGCCGTCGTAGGCCGGGACCCGGTCCACCCACACCTCGTCGACGGGGTCGGTGAGGATCAGCACCTCGTACCCCTTGGCGGTGAAGGCCTCCATGTGCGGGGAGTTCTCTACCATCGCGCGGGTCTCGCCGGTCAGGTAGTAGATGGTGTCCTGGCCGTCCTTCATCCGCTCGACGTACTGGCGCAGGGTGGTGGTCTTCTCCGGGTCGTGGGTGGAGGCGGCCGACACCAGGTCGAGCAGCGCCTCGGTGTTGTCCGTGTCCTCCAGCAGCCCCTCCTTCAGCGCCCGGCCGAACTGGTCCCACACCTTCGCGTAGCGCTCGGCGTCCTTGGACTGCATGTCCTTGACGGCGCCGAGGACCTTCTTGACCAGGCGCCGGCGTACGCCGTGGATCTGGCGGTCGTGCTGGAGCAGTTCGCGGGAGACGTTCAGCGACAGGTCGTGGGCGTCCACCACACCCTTGACGAAGCGCAGGTAGTCGGGCATGAGCGCTTCGCAGTCGTCCATGATGAACACTCGCTTGACGTAGAGCTGCACACCGCGGCTGCTCTCGCGGGAGAACAGGTCGATGGGCGCCTGCGCGGGGATGAACAGCAGCGCCTCGTACTCGAAGGTGCCCTCGGCGCGCATGTGGATGGTCTCGGCCGGGGGCAGCCAGTCGTGGCTGATCTGCTGGTAGAACTCGTTGTACTCGTCCTGGGTCACCTCGCTGCGCGACCGGGCCCACAGCGCCTTCATCGAGTTGAGCGTGTCGGCCTCGACGGTCGTCGCGCCCTCGGCGTCGGTGCGCTCGGCGGCCATCCGGATCGGCCAGCGGATGAAGTCCGAGTACTGCTTGACGACCTGACGGATCTTCGCCGGGGACAGGTAGTCGGCCAGCCCGTCCTCGCTGTCTGCGGGCTTGAGGTGCAGGGTGACCGACGTGCCCACGGGCAGGCCGTCGACGGAGCGGATGTCGTAGGTGCCCTCGCCGTCCGACTCCCACGCGGTGCCCTCGGAGGTGCCGGCCCGCCGGGTGTGCAGGGTGACCTTGTCGGCCACCATGAACGCCGAGTAGAAGCCGACGCCGAACTGCCCGATGAGGTTCTCGGCGGTGGCGGCGTCCTTCGACTCCTTGATCTTCTCCAGCAGGCCGGCGGTGCCGGACTTGGCGATCGTGCCGATCAGCTCCACGAGGTCGTCCCGGGTCATGCCGATCCCGTTGTCACGGACGGTCAGGGTGCGGGCGTCATCGTCGACCTCCAGCGAGATATGGAGGTCGGCCGTGTCGGACTCCAGGCTGGAGTCGGTGAGCGATTCCAGCCGCAGCTTGTCCAGTGCGTCGGAGGCGTTCGAGATCAGCTCGCGCAGGAAGATGTCCTTGTTGGAGTAGATCGAGTGGATAACCAGCCGGAGCAACTGACGGGTCTCGGCCTGGAATTCCAGCGTCTCGACACTGCTGACCATGGGGATCTCTTTCTGTGGGAACGTCATGAACGGATGGGGCTCGGAGGCCGGGGCGGGCGTCGCCCGCCGTCGGCGTGGTTCGGGCGGGCCGGACCGTACCCGTACGGTGCGGCTGTCGGCGGTGGGAGTCAGTCGTCGGCCGCTTCCGTCGTCGGGACCCGCCCGTCGAGGGCGTCCAGGCGTACGGCGAGATCGGCGGTGGCCCGTTCGGCGGCCCTCGCCCGGCGGGCGGCCGTCACGCGCTGCTCGCCGGTCGCCCCGGCGGCACCGGGCCGGCCGCGCAGATACCGGCGTTCGGCGGCCTGGCGGCTGGCGACACCGAGCGGGCCCGCGACATCGGCCCAACTGGCGCCCGCCTCACGGGCGGTCTCGATCAGGCCGGTCTCCCAGCCGGCGAGCTGCTCGCGCACCTGCCGCAGCAGCATCAGGGAGGCCAGCGCCTGCTCGGGGCCGGGGCCCGCGGTGTCGGGGGACTCCAGCCGGGCGCCGCGCAGGGCGTCGTCCACGGCGGCGAGCGCCGCCGCGGCGGCCAGGAAGGACGCCGGGCGGCGGGCACCGGCGCCGGCCGCGCGGGGCCGGTCGGCCGCGGTCACGGGCATCTCCCTCGGCTCGTTGTCACGTCGACGAGATCATATGTGTCATCCAGTGGATGACAAGCGAAAGCCGGTGAAGCACATGCCGGTTCGGCCCCGCCGCCCCGTAGCGGCCCGGTCCGGGAAAGCGGGGGCCCGGGCCCGGCCTGGGACGATGCGGCCGCCGCCCGAGGCGCCGGACGCCCCCGCCCGGCCGTGTCCCTACGGTGCTGCCCGAACAGGACGGCGGAGAGGGGTGTCGTATGAACACACGTCAGGGGTACGGTCCGGACGGCCCGGAGCCGGTGGCTCCCGAGGAGCCGGTCATGCTCGGGGCGCTCTACGCCGTCGCGCTGACGGGCGGGCTGCTGGGCGCCGTATACCTGTACGCCGTCGCCTTCGACGACTTCTCCGAGTCGGACCTGATGGCGGCCACCCCCTGGTGGTTCCTGCCCGTCGTCTTCGGCCTCCACGGTCTCGTCTCCCGGCGGCTGCTGCGCCGGGCCGCCGCCGGCCGCCCCGCGACCGCGGGCGGCCTTCCCGACCGCGGGCCCGGTCCGCTGGCGGCTCTGCTGCTCTTCCCGCCCCTGGTGCTGCGGTGGCGCAGGTCCCTGCCGGTGTCGCTGGTGGGGGCGGCCTTCTGGGGCCTGCTGCTCTGGATCTTCCTGACGGTCGTCTTCCCGTCCCTGTGACCGCAGCCGCCCTGTGCCGCCGCCCTACGGCGCGGCGGCCCGCTCCGCGGTCCAGTCGGCCAGCATGCGCGCGGTCTCCAGGGTGCGGGGGTGCCGGGCGCCCTGGACGCGTTCCATGTCCGTCAGGACGGCGGCGAGGCCGGCGACCGCGGTGCCATGGTCGCCCGCGCGGTGGAGCAGTTCGGCCCGCTGCTGCCGGATGCGCAGGGAACGGGGATGGTCGGGACCGAAGACCCGTTCCGCCGTCCGGTGCAGCAGGCCGAGGTGTTCCACCGCCACGTCGGTCTCCCCGGCCGCGCCGCGCCAGAAGGCGAGATTGGCACGGTAGGTGAGCGTAGTGGGGTGCTCGGCGCCCAGGGCGCGTGACGCGTCCTGCGCCGCCGTCGTGAACTGCTCGATCGCCAGGCCCAGATCACCGGCGGTCCCGTGCCAGTAGGCGAGGTTGTGCCGGGCGATGAGGGTGTCGTGGTGCAGCGGCCCGAGGACGCGGTCGAGCCCGTCTACTGCCCTTCGGTACGTCTCGACGGCCGTCCGGACGTCCCCGGTCTCCCCGATCCACCGGCTGAGGTCGCACAGCACCCGCAGGGTCGACGGGTGCAGCGGTCCCGGGCCGCGCTCCAGGACCCGGGCGAGCGCGGCGTAGGCGTCGCGTGCGCCGACGGCGTCCCCGGACAGGCCGCGGCACAGCGCGGTGTGCTCCTCGGCGGCCGTCACCAGGGGATCGTCCGCGGGAAGCACCGTCCGCGCCTCGGCCGCCAGGTGGACGAAGTCGGCGAGCGCGTCGGTGATCAGGCCCGACTCCATCCGCCAGCGGGCCTCGTGCAGACGGATGGACATGGTGTCCGGGTCGAGGGGGCCGAGGCCGTCCACCGCCTCGCCGCGCAACCGCGTCAGCAGCCGTACGGCGTCCGCGGTGTTGCCCAGGTCCCCTTCGGCCTGGGCCAGTTGGGCCCGCAGGACGAGCAGGTCCCGGTGACCGGGGCGGAGATGGAGCTCCGCCCGGCCGGCCAGCGCCTGCGCCGTGGCCCGGGCCGCTTCGTGGCAGCCGAGCCCTGCCAGGTGGGGACCGAGTCTGCGCAGCAGCGGATGCATGCCGGCGTCGGACCAGAGCCGGTCGCCGGCGTGCGACAGCAGGCTTTCGGCGCACCGGTGGAGCAGGGCGGCGGTCGGGGGAGCGCAGTCGGGCGCGGACCACACCTCCTCCAGGGCGTCGGCCGCCGCCGCGCAGGCACCCGCGCGGCGGGCCGCCGGCAGGCCGTCCCGGGTCGCCCGCTGGACGAGGGAGTGCGCCTCCACCAGGGCCGTGCCGCCCGGTTCCCGGTGGGTGACGAGACTCAGCCGGTGCAGGGCGCGCAGCGCGAGCAGCGCGTGCCGCCCGGCGGCCCCGGGCGCGGTGCCGTTCGCCGCCCCTGCGGCGTGCCGCCCGCCGTCGGTCCAGGCACGGGCCGCGGGGCCGAGCAGCACCGCCTCCGGGATGCCGTCCGGCGCCAGCAGCGAGATCAGTTCCAGCAGGGCGGCGGCGGTACCGGGCGGTGCCAGTGACTGCGCCCGCGTCAGGGCGAGTTGCAGGGTGCCGGTCACCGTTCCGCCGTGCTCGTCGGCGGGGGAGGAGGACGGGAGGAGTCCCGCGAGGCTCTCCCGTTCGTCGCCCAGCAGACCCAGGTACGACGGCAGGTCCGTACCGGTGTCGATGACGAAGGCCGCCGCCTGGGACAGGGCGAGGGGGAAGCAGCCGAGCGCCGTGGCCAGAGCGGCCATCGCCTCCCCGTGGTGCACGGTGCCGCCGGGGGAGTGGGGCGCCAGGCGCTCGGCGAGATACCCGACGGCCTCGTCGGCGGTGAACACGCCGACGGTCACCACCCGCACGCCCGGACGCAGCAGCGCGGCGTCCCGGCGCCGGGTGGTGACGAGGCTCCGGCCCGCGTCCCCCTCCGGCCACAGTCCCGCCATCTCGCCGAGGTCGTCGACGTCGTCGAGGACGATCAGCCAGGGGACGTCGGTCGACCGCAGCCACACGAGGAACAGGTCGGCCTGGGTCTCGTCGTCACCGCCGGTGCCGTACGGGCCGGCGGGGGTGCCGTCGCCGGGGTGCGGGTCCGCGTCGCCGCCCGCGCCGAGCCGCGGCAGCGCCCGCCAGGCACGGGCGTAACTCTGCAGCACGGACGCCCGGTTGCCCGCCGGCACCCACAGCAGCAGCCGGGCGCGCCGCCCGCCCCGGTGGAACGCGGCGGCCGCGAGCTGCGACTTGCCGACCCCGCCCGCGCCGGTGAGTAGGACCCGGCGGACGGTCGCGTCCGCCAGCCCCGCGTCGATCCGCGCGGCGATGCCGTCCCGCCGCCGCAGCGCGGCGGCGTCGCCCGGCGGGCGCCCGACGACGACCGGCGCCCGGACCACGGGCGACGAGGGCCGCCGCGCATGGCCCACCCGGGGCGATCCGGCTTCGTCCCCGGCACCGCGCTCGTCCCGGGCGGCGCGCCACAGCCGCTGCCAGTGCGCCGTCGCGGCCCGGTCGGGGGCCGCGGTGCCGACCGCCTGCGCCACGGCGTGGACCACCGCCATCACGGCCTCGAACCGGCGGGGCACCGCGTGCCCGCCCGTCCACTCGCCCAGACGACGGGCGTTGACGGCGACGCGGCTCCCGGACGGCAGCACCACCGCACCGGCCCGCCGGGCCAGCGCCTCGTCGGTCAGGCCGGGCAGCTGCCGGCGCAGCCGGGTGAGCTCTGCCGCGAAGGCGCCCCGGGGATCCTGCGCCGCCGGTCCGTTCCCCATCTGCCGCCCCCTCCTGGCCGATGCCGCGCCAGGGCCTGCCTCCTGCCGCCGCGCGCGGCGGGGCACCCCCCTGTACCCGACGATGGTTGCAGAGACGGGCCCGCTCCGTGCGCGGGTTGACCTTCTCCGCCGGCCTCGCCGCGGCGGTCGACGAGGCGTGCCGCTCCCGGAGTCGGGCTATCGCGGTGCCGGGGGAGCGGCGGGCGGTCGGCGGGCCGGGCGGACGTCGACGAGGTCGAACCCGTCCGCGTGGCGTACGAGATGCCGGACCGTGCCCAGGCCGGAATCACGGATGAAGCCGACCCACCCCTCGGTCGTCGCGTGCCGCAGCAGCCACCCCACGACGTCCATCGTCACCCCGAAGTCGTCCTCGTGCACGCACGACCGGACGGTCAGGGCCCACGGTTCGCCGCCGTCGGGCTCGGGCCTGTCCACGGCGCGGGTCAGCGCCGAAACGTCGGCCCCTGCGAACGCGTGGCTCGCCGAGCCGCCGGCGAAGGCCTGCCAGGGGCCGCCCCACGACTCCCAGTCGGTTGCCCGCGGTTCGGTCGGCATGTCCCCCTGGCCGAGAAGCCACCGGACCTCCGACAGCACCGGTTCGGACAGCTCCGGCGGCAGGTCCACCGCCAGGAACATGTCGTAGTAGTCACTCACGACACGCCACCGTAGTCCGTCTTCCGCGGACCCCGGGACGGGGGTCTCCGTCCGGATCCGGACGAGGTGCCGGGCCGGCCCGGGCACAGCGGCGGCCGGAGCCCGGACCCGAGCCCCGAGTCAGGTGGCCGTGGGCGGGCCCCGCCCACGGGACGCGCGAGCACGGGGAACGGCGGTCCCCATGAGGAATCAAGGCGGCGAAAACGTGGAACATGGCACAGATGCCACACACCGCGCGGCGACGCGCGGTGCACCCTGACCGTGAGGAGGTCGAACGATGGACACGCCCGAGTCCATGCGCGCGGTGCGCATCACCGCGCACGGCGGGCCGGAGGTTCTCGAGACGGCGAAGGTGCCCGTGCCCGTCCCGCAGAGGGGAGAGGTGCTGATCCGGGTGGCCGCCGTCGCCCTGAACAACACCGACCTGTGGACGCGCGAGGGCGCGTACGGCAGGCCGGGGGATCCGGACGCCCTGTCGGGCTGGCGGGGCCCGATCGAGTTCCCCCGCATACAGGGCGCCGACGTGGCCGGCCGGATCGCGGCGGTCGGCACCGGCGTCGACGCCGGGCTCCTCGGGCGCCGAGTGGTCGTCGATCCGGCGATCTACGACGCGGAAGGGCCGCACGCGAACCCGGTGGGGCTCATGGGCAGCGAACGTGACGGCGGGTACGCCGAATACGTGACCGCGCCGGTGGACCGCGTGCACGACATGACCGCCTCCCCCCTCACGGACGACCAGCTCGCGACACTCCCCACCGCCTACGGCACGGCGCTCGGCATGATCGAGCGGGGCCGCCTGCGAGAAGGGGAGACCGCCCTCGTCTCGGGGGCGTCCGGCGGTGTCGGCCTCGCGCTCGTACAGCTCGCCCGGGCGCGCGGCGCCCGCGTGCTGGCCGTCAGCAGCGGGGCCAAGACCGCGCAGGTACGCGAGGCGGGCGCCCACGAGACGGTCGACCGTGCGGGCGACCTGACCGGGCAGATCCGCGCCGCCGCCCCGGACGGCATCGACGTCGCACTCGACGTCGTCGCGGGGGAACTGGTGGCCGACGGGCTGCCGCTGCTGCGCGAGGGTGGCCGGTGGGTCGTCGCCGGTGCCCTCGGCGGCCACGACGTGACCTTCGACGTGCGTCGCCTCTACCTGCACAACGCACAGGTGATCGGCTCCTCCATGCACACACCCGCGCACTTCGACGGGCTCACGGACCTGGCGCGTCGGGGCACGGTCCGGCCCGTCGTCGCCGCCGTGTTCCCCCTGGAAGAGGCCGCCCGGGCCCAGGAGGAGCTCGCGCGCAGGACACACGTGGGAAAGATCGTCATGCATCCCTGAGCCGGCGGCTCCGCCCCCGCCGCGGCGAAATACGGTGGCACCGCCTCCCGCCGCGGTGGCAAGCTGCTCGCACACCGAAGGGGTGTAGCTCAGCTGGTCAGAGCGCCGGTCTCCAAAACCGGATGTCGCAGGTTCGATTCCTGTCGCCCCTGCCATCCCGGGCGCCCGCCTCCGGCCGGCGCCCGCCTCCCCCGGCGTCAGTCGTCGCCGCGGCGACCGCGCACGGCTGACAGCACCCCACCGCCCACCAAGAGCAAAGCCGCGCCAAGCCCGGCGAGAGCGGCCGTGCCGGTGCCGCCCGTCCGCGCCAGCTGGGGCGCGGCGAACGGAAGGACGTCCTGCCGGCACGTCGTCCCGGTCGGCGGCAGGACCCCGTGGACGAGATAGCGACTCGTCCGGGCGTCGACACACCGGCTCGGGTTGAACAGCGCCGTGTGCCCGACGGCGTCATGGATCAGCAGCCGGGCGTCGGCCAGCTCCCGCGTCATGGCCCGCGCGGCCGACAGGGGCGTGGACGGGTCGTCGGTGTTCCCGATCACCAGGACGGGGTTCGCCGTCGGCCTGTCCCACGGGCCCCGGTAGCTGTCCTCGGCAACCGCCGGCCAGTCCGCACAGCCCGCCGACGCCCAGACCCAGTACCGGCCGGTGTCCCCCGCACGGGCGGCCTCCTCCTCCGCCAGCGTGTGAAACGCACCGGGATCCCGCGGATTGGGGCTGTCACCGCAGAAGACCGCGCTGCTCTGCTCCTCGCCCACGTACGGATTCGGGTCGCGGACCGGCGGCGGGGGCGGCAGGGGAGTGGGCTCGGGCACCCGCCCCTCCCACAGGTCCTGCAGCCTGCGGGCGAGGTTCTCCGCACCGGGACGCACGACGTAGAGGCTGCTCACCACGTCGGCGACCGTACCCGCGTACGTCCACGAGCCCACGGGCTCCTTCCGGAGCCGCTGCAGCAGCCGCTCGTACTTGTCCAGGGTCGCCTGCGGGCTCCCGGCGGAGAACGCGCAGCGCTCCGTCGGGGCGGACCCGCACAAGGTGAGCATCCGTTCCACGGCGCCCTCGGCACCGCGGCCCGAGCCCAGACGCTGGAACGACGTGGTCCGCGCCGGCGCGTCGGAGGCGTTGCCCGTCCAGGCCCGCGGATCCCAGTCGGCGTCGAAGACCATGGCGCGGACCTTCTCGGGGAAGAGGTTCGCGTAGGTGGCGCCGAGGTACGTGCCGTAGGAGATCCCGTAGTAGGTGAGCTGCCGGTCGCCCACCGCCCTGCGGAGCTGCTCCAGGTCACGGGCCGAGTCGGCGGTGGACACATGGCGCAGGAGCTCGGGGACACGCTGCTCGCAGCGGCGGCCCAGTTCCTCGTAGGCGGCGGCGAACGCCGCCCGCTCCTTCTGCCCGACGGGGAAGCCCGCCGCCTTGCTAGCGTTCCACTCCGCGGCCTCGTCAGGGCTCGCAAAGCAGTTCACCGCGGTGCTGTTGCCGATGCCGCGGGGGTCCCAGCTGACGATGTCGAACCGCTCCCGCACCTCGCTGGGGAAGGACTCGTAGTTCTGCGGCATCTGGACCGTCCCCGGCCCACCGGGTCCGCCGGGGTTGAAGAACAGGGTGCCGATCCGGCTGCCGGGCCCGGTCGCCTTCCGCTTCACCACCGCCAGCTCGATGCGGCGGCCCGCCGGCTCGTCGTAGTCCAGCGGCACCTGCGCGGTCGCGCAGTCGAACGGGCTGCCCTTGGTGCAGGGACTCCATTCGAGCTGCGGTGCGGGGACCGCAGGGGCAGGGTCCCCGCCGGCCGTGGCCGGGCCCTGACCTGTCAGGACGGCCGAGCAGGTCACCAGCGCTGCGATGACGGCGACGCGACCTCGACGGCGCGTCGTCGCTCCCGGTATGGGCATGGGTGTTCCGCCTCTCCGGACGCGTGCCCGCCACCCGCTCCTCGGGGGCGCCGGCGCCGCGTCCAGGTCCAAGGCATCGCATCCCGGGAGCGCGCACGAGCCGGCAGCGGCTGTCCGGCTTAACCACTTCTACGGAACGTGACCGCTGCCGCCGGCCCCCTGGCCGCAGGGGATCACCCGGACCCGGGCGGCGCTCGCGGCGGGGAGCGTCAGGTGGTGCCCGCGTCCGCAGGGACCTCGTCCACGCCCCAGCCGGCCAGCAGCCGCAGGGACTCGGCGGAGCGGCTGTCCGGTTCCGCGTGGTACGTGACGAGGGACAGATCGTGGTCGTCGGGGAAGCGTAGCGTCTCGTACGCGAGAGCCAGCTCACCCACCAGCGGGTGGTGCAGCCGCTTCACACCGTGGCCCTTCTCCTGCACCGTGTGCGCCGCCCACAGGGAACGGAACTCCTCGCTCTTGACCGACAGCTCACCCACCAGGGAGGACAGCTGCGGGTCGTCCGGGTAGCAGCCGGCGCACAGCCTCAGGGTGCTCACCACCTCGACCGCCTTGCACTCCCAGTCCAGGTACAGCGAGCGGGCGTTCGGATCGAGGAACACCAGCCGGGCCATGTTGCGCTCGGCCGGCTCCATCGCCGCGAAGTCACCGAACAGGGCACGGGCCATCCGGTTCCACGCCAGGACCTCCAGACGGCGTCCCAGGAACACCGCGGGCACCTGGTCCATGGTGTCGATCAGGTGCTGGAGCTGGGGCCGCACCTTCTGCGTCCGGTGCACCGCGCCCCGCTTCTTCTTGAGCTTGGGACTCGCCAGATGCGTCAGGTGCGCGTGCTCGGTGTCCGTCAGCCGCAGAGCCCTGGCGATCGAGTCCAGCACCTCCGTTGACACGTTCTGCCCGTGCCCCTGTTCCAGCCGCGTGTAGTAGGCCACCGACACCCCGGCCAGCTGGGCCAGCTCCTCGCGCCGCAGCCCGGGGACGCGGCGGTGGCGGCCGAAGTCCGGCAGCCCGACGTCCTCGGGCTTCAGCCGGGCACGCCGGGACCGGAGGAATTCACTGAGTTCGGCGCGCTGGTCCATCCCCCAAGTATCGGCCACGCCCGCGGCGGCCCGTGGGGTGAGCCTGACCCTGCCAGTGGTAGGCACGGCGGACGTAGGCACAACAGAGGGCTGGGTGACTCCTCGGCGACCGGGCAGGCTCGACGATATGACCACGAACGTTTCCACCGTCCCCGCCTACGCCGCCCCCGCCGCGGGCGCCCCACTGGAGCGCACGACCATTCCGCGCCGACCGGTCGGCGAGCACGACGTACTGATCGACATCAAGTTCGCGGGCATCTGTCACTCGGACATCCACCAGGCCCGTGACGGCTGGGGCACCGGCATCTACCCGATGGTGCCCGGCCACGAGATCGCCGGCATCGTCACCGAGGTCGGCCCGGGCGTGACCCGCTTCAAGGCCGGCGACCGGGTCGGCGTCGGCTGCCTCGTCGACTCCTGCCGCGACTGCGACAACTGCGTGGCCGGCCTGGAGCAGTACTGCACCGGCGGCAGCGTCGGCACGTACAACGCCCTCGACAAGAACGGCGAGCCCACCTACGGCGGCTACTCGTCCCACATCGTCGTGGACGAGCGCTTCACCGTCCGCATCCCCGAGGGCATCGCCCTCGACGAGGCGGCCCCGCTGCTGTGCGCGGGCATCACGCTGTACTCGCCGCTGCGCCACTGGCAGGCCGGCCCCGGCAAGAAGGTCGCCATCGTCGGGCTCGGCGGCCTCGGCCACATGGGCGTCAAGATCGCCCACGCACTGGGCGCCGAGGTGACCGTCCTCTCCCAGTCGCTCCGCAAGCAGGCCGACGGCCTCAAGCTCGGCGCCGACCACTACCGTGCGACCTCCGACGAGGCGACCTTCGAGGAGCTCGCGGGCACCTTCGACCTGATCGTCTCCACGGTGTCCGCGCCGCTGCCGGTCGACAAGTACCTCGGCCTGCTCCGCACGGACGGCGCCTTCGTCAACGTCGGCGCCCCCGAGGAGCCGGTCTCGCTGAACCTGTTCTCCGTCATCGGCGGCCGTAAGACCCTCGCCGGATCCGGGATCGGCGGCCTCCCCGAGACCCAGGAGATGCTCCACTTCTGCGCCGAGCACGGCCTGGGCGCGGAGATCGAGGTGATCCGCGCCGACCAGATCAACGAGGCGTACGAGCGCGTGCTGGCGAGCGACGTGCGCTACCGGTTCGTGATCGACACCGCCACGATCTGACCCACCGACGGCCCCCGCTCCGAGCCCGCGCCCGGAGCGGGGGCCGCCGCAGGGACACCCCGCGCGGCGCATCCCCTCGAAGCCCGCGGGGGATCACGGCGGCCCGGCGATGGTGAAAACCAGGCCGATGAACGCGATGAACAGACCGGCCGGCAGCAGAATGCCTCCCACCAACCGGAAGAACCAGGCGCCCAGCAGGGACGGTTCCGCGAGCGAGAGGTCCGACATCCGAGCCGCCGTGACCGCCCGGACCGCGTTGCGGCGCGTCACTGCCCGATCCGTCGCGCCCCGCAGATTGAAGAGGAATGCCGCGCCCCACCCTGCGGCAGCCAGTCCCATCACCAGCAGTCCGATCGCCACCAACACCGCAGCCCCTCCTCAGACCTCCTGCCACCACGGCATGGTCGTCCGCGGAACTCTGCCACCCGTCACCGACGCGAACAAGCCACCGCCACCGTCCGAGGCGCCACCGCCCCGGGCCTGCTCTTCGGCGGGGCATCGGCACCGGAATCAGCTCTCCGGCTCGTCGGCCCGGCGCTCGGAGAGGGTGATGCGACGGCGGGGCGGGTCCACGGCGAGGACCTTCACACGCATCTCGTCGCCGACCGCGATGCCGGCCTGGGGATCGTCCGCCCACCGGTCGAGCAACTCGTCGTTGTGCACCAGCCCTTCGAAGCCGTCGGGCCGGTCCTCGACGCGCACGAAGACGCCGAAGGGGATGAGCTTGGTGACGCGGCCGCGAACCGTGCGGCCGACGAGCCCGGTCAGCTCCCGCATCGGGTCGTCCTGCAGGCCCTTGAGGGACAGCGCCAGCCGGCCGCGCACCAGGTCGGCGTCCAGGACCTCCGCCCGGATCCGCTCGCCGACGGAGACGACGTCGGAGGGGTGCTCGAAGCGGCGCCACGACAGCTCGGGGATGTTGATGAAGGCCTCGAAGCCCTCGACATCGACGAAGGTGACACCGAAGGGCGCGATCCGGGTCACGGTCCCCGTCACGACCTGCCCGCGTCGCAGCATGGTGAGGAAGGCCCACGTGCGGTCGTCGGGAGTCGGGTCGGTGCCCCAGCGTGCACGGACGACGCCGTCCTCGTCCGGCATGACGGCCGTGAACAGCGGCACCCGCTCCTCGGCATACATCGACAGCAGGCAGGCGGCGACGGCACCGGACAGGCGGGCGGTCAGCTCGGCGAAGCTCTCCTCGTCCACGACGGCGCTGTGGATCCGGCCGTCGGCGTCCTGCCACACGCCCTCGATCAGCCCGTCGTCGGGCAGGGCCGCGACCACGGCGCCGACATCGCGGGAGAGCGCCGGCCACACCGCCAGCCGCGCACGCGGCGCCAGACCGGCGCGCACGGCACCGAGGTCGGCGTCGAGGAGACTGTGCCACCGCACGGCACCGTCGGCGTACGTCTCCTCCAGAAGACCCGCGCACCCCGAGGAGACCGACCAGTCCAGCGCCGCCCAGAACAAGTCGTCGCCCGGCCGCTGGATCTCGCCCTCGTCCCGCTCCATGACGTAGGGCGAGGCGTCCAGCGCCTCCGGGAAGAGCCCGAGTTCGCGGGTGAGGGCCAGCGCACGCTCGCCGGGCGCGCCGGTCGAGACGTAGACGTACTGGTCCCAGCCGACATGCACCGCGAAGACGCCCTCCACCTCCAGACGGCACCAGGCCCCCTGTTCCCGCAGCATGACCCGCACCAGCTCCAGCCCCGTGGCCAGGGAGACCACCGCCCCGTCGTGGAAACCCCGCACACCGCCGGGGATCAGCCCGTCCAGCCCGAAGCCCTCGACGAGCGGCGCGGCGCCGAAGTGGACGAACGAGGGGACCATCGGCTCCCGGACGTGCAACCACTCGACGCCGGCGTCGACGGCGAACGCCTCGACTGCTTGCAGGTAGGCAGCCTCACGCTCGCCGTGATCACTCACGGGCTCCAAGGGGCCGTCGTAGCGGCCGTGTTCGTCGCGGTGGGCGGGATCGTACATGGTGACGCGGTAGGTGGAGAGGAGCATGGCGCCATCCTCGCGCAGGGCCGCGGTGTGGGGGAACGACGGTGCCCCGGCAAGCACCGGCCGCATCCCGGGCCCGCCCCCGTCCCTCACCCACACCGCCCGCGTCCCGGTCGGACGAAGCGGTACCGGGATCAGGCCGCGACGAGCTCCCGCTCGCGTTCCGGTGCCTTGACGTGCGGCTTCCGGTTGGGCAGCGAGAGCCGGAAGACCTTGCGCCACGCGGAGTACACCTGCTTGGGCAGGGGGCCGGTGACGTACTCCAGCTCGTACTTCTCGAACAGCGCGCGCACCTTCACCGCGACCTCGGCGTACCGGTTGCTCGGCAGGTCGGGGAACAGGTGGTGCTCGATCTGGTGCGACAGGTTGCCGGTCATGAAGTGCATGGCCTTGCTGCCGCTGATGTTCGCCGAGCCCATCATCTGGCGCAGGTACCACTGGCCGCGCGTCTCGCCGTTGATCGACCGGCGCTCGAAGACCTGCACGCCCTCGGGGAAGTGCCCGCACATGATCACGGAGTGGGACCAGATGTTGCGGACCAGGTTCGCGGTGAACGTGGCGGCGAGCGTCGGGAGGAACGAGGGGCCCGACAGCAGCGGGTGGACGACGTAGTCCTTGAGCACCTGCTTGCGGATCTTGCGGCCCACCGCCCTGGCCCGCGCACGGAACTCCGGGCTCTTGCGGCGGTGCTTGCTCAGGTTCCTGCCGAGCTCCAGGTCGTACGCCGCGATCCCGTACTCGAAGAAGCAGGCGTTGACGAAGTTCCACAGCGGCTGGCCGAGGTGGAACGGGTGCCACTTCTGGTCCTCGTCGACACGCATGATGCCGTAGCCGAGGTCGTTGTCCTTGCCGATCACGTTGGTGTACGTGTGGTGCAGCTCGTTGTGCGAGTGCTTCCACTGTGCGGCCGGTGAGACGTGGTCCCACTCCCAGGTGGTGGAGTGGATCTTCGGATCGCGCATCCAGTCCCACTGGCCGTGCAGGATGTTGTGGCCGATCTCCATGTTGTCCATGATCTTCGCCACGGACAGACCGGCGGTGCCGAGCACCCACGCGGGCGGGAAGATCGAGAACAGCAGCACACCCCTGCTGACCAGCTCCAGCTTGCGCTGTGCCGCGATGACCTTGCGGATGTAGGCGGCGTCCTGCTCGCCGCGGCTGGCGATCACCTCGTCGCGGATCGCGTCCAGCTCGCGGCCGAGTTCCTCGATCTGCTCCGCGGTCAGGTGGGCGGTGGGGTCGATGGCGGTCAAGGTGCTCCTACCGTTCGATGTCGCAGGGGCCCGCGGCGGCGGACACACAGGTCTGGATGAGGACGCCGGGCTCGGCCTCGGTGATCTCGCCGGTGCGCAGGTCGCGGACGGCACCCGCCTTGAGCGGCGTGACGCAGCCGAAGCAGATCCCCATGCGGCACCCGGAGGGCATGAGCACCCCGGCGTCCTCGCCGACGTCGAGCAGCGGCGTGGCGCCGTCCGCGTCGACGCTCTTGCCGGTGGTGCTGAACGTGACCTCGCCGCCCGCCCCGGCGACGACGACGTTGGGGCGGAAGCGCTCGGTGTGCAGGCGCTCGGGCACACCGTGCCCGTTCCAGTGCTCCTCGGCGGCGTCGAGCAGTCCCGCGGGCCCGCAGGCCCAGGTCTCGCGCTCGGCCCAGTCGGGCACGAGCTCGCCGAGACGGGCGACGTCGAGCATGCCGTCCGTTGCGGTGTGCACCTCGGTGAGCCTCAGCTTCCCGGCCGCGACCAGGCCGTGCAGTTCCTCGCGGAAGATCACGTCGTGCGGCTGCGGCGCGCAGTGGACCATGACGGCGTCGTCGAACTCGCTGTCGCGCAGCATGCCCATCACGGGCGTGATGCCGCTGCCGGCCGTCAGGTAGAGCACCTTCGCGGGCTTGGCCCGCGGCAGCACGAAGTCGCCGGTGGCCTGGTCGAGCTGGATCAGCGTGCCCGGCTTCGCCCGGCGGACCAGGTGGTTGCTGACCTTGCCGTCACGGATCGCCTTCACGGTGATCGTGAAGCGGCCGTCCCGGCGGTGCGTCGGCGAGGTGACGGAGTAGGCGCGCCACAGGCGCACCCCGTCGACGTCGACGCCGACCCGCACGTACTGGCCGGCGGTGTGGCCGCGCCAGCCCCGTCCCGGTCTGATCACGATGGTGGCGGCGTCACCCGTCTCGGGGCGCACGGCCTCGATGCGCCCCCGCAGGTCGGCGCCCGCACGCAGCGGGCTGACCAGGTCGAGGTAGTCCGACGGCAGCAGCGGCGTCGTGACCATCTCCAGCAGTTTCCACGCCCTGCCGCGCAGGGCCGTACTCGTCATGGCTCCAGCTTGCTGTGCCCCAAGGCGTAAAGTCCTGACCACAGGACGTGAATCTGGTCGTCTGAATTGTTCGCAGGGAACAAAAAATGAGCCAAGCAATCCAAAGAGCCAGCGAGCTGGCCCTCGACGAGACGACGGTCACTGCGCTTCGGGCGGAGCTGAAGACCACCGCCGACGAGGTCGTCCAGGCGATCATCGACGAGGTCCCTCCCTACGCCAACGCCCTGTCGGGCCACATGGGCGCCAGGATCCGCCGGGCCGTCCGCACCGCCCTCGGGCACTACCTGGACTTGGCGAGCGGGAACGCCACCGGCGGCGACGCCGGCGACGCGGCGTACGAGCTGGGCCGCGGCGAGGTCCGCGACGGCCGGACGATGGACGCCCTGCTCGGCGCGTACCGCGTCGGCGCCCGCGTGGCCTGGCGGTGCCTGGCCGCGGGCGCCGTACCGGCGGGTCTGCCCGCCGCCGAGGTCGCCAAGTTCGCCGAGCTGACCTTCGCCTACATCGACGAGCTCTCCGCCGCGAGCGCCGCGGGCCACGCCGACGAACTGGCCGCCCGGGGCAGGGCCCACGAGCGACACCTGGAACACCTGGCCCGTGACCTGCTCGCCGGCGCGAGCACGGACGTGCTGCTGGCCTCCGTCCAGCGCGCCGGGTGGCAGCCCCCGGGTTCGCTGACCGCCGTCCTGCTGCCCGCCGCCCAGGCCCGGCCCGCCTACCGCGTGCTCGACCCGAGCACCCTCGTCCTCGACGATCTGCCGGACGCCACCGGTGTGCTGCTCGTTCCTGATGCGGACCGACCACATCTCCTGAGGCAGCTGACCGACCGCTCCGCCGTCGTCGGCCCGGCCCGGCCATGGGCCCGTGCGTCCGCCTCGTACGCGCGGGCCGTCCGCGCGCGCTCCCTCTCCTCCGACATCCGCGACACCGAGGACCACCTGCCCGCGCTGGTGCTGAGCGCCGACGCGGAAGCGTTCGCGGACCTGCGCGCCCGGGCCCTCGCACCGCTGCGCACCTTGCCCGCCGCCACCGCCCGGCGGCTGGAGGAGACGCTGCGGGCATGGCTGCTGCACCAGGGCAGGCGGGAGGAGGTGGCGGCGGCGCTGTTCGTCCACCCCCAGACGGTCCGGTACCGGATGTCGCAGCTGCGGGAGCTGTTCCCGGATCTCGCATCGCCGCAGCGCTTCCTCGAACTGACACTGGCGGTCGGTCTCCGGACCGGCTGACGGGCACGGCCCCGTCCCCGGGATGAACCGGCCCGTATCGCCGGCGACACGGGCCGGCACACCGCGCGGGGGATGATGGGGACGGCGCAACGGACACGAGGTCAGGAGGTTCCATGGCGAAGCGGGTGCACCGGCCCCGTGAGGACGCGGAGTTCGATTTCATCCTCAGGATGAGCGACGTCCCGGTCCTCGCCTGCTTCACCGGGACATGGCCCAAGGCCGTCGAGCCCTGCCGGGCGATGGACCTCGTCGTGGGCGGCATCGCCGACGACTGCGCGGGCCGCCTGACGGTCGTCCGCGCCGACATCACCCGCTGCCCGGCCGCGACCGAACGCTACGGGATCACCGGAGCCCCGTCCTGCGTCCTGCTGAAGGAGGGGGAGGCGGTGGCCCACGGCACGGGGCCCATGACCACCGCCGAGGTACGGGCGCTCCTGGACGGCCACCTCTGAACGTCCGCCGCGGCCCGCGGCCCCGTGCCCGCTGCTGACCTTCGCACCCCCGTCCGGGCCCGGACGGCCGCTCCGCGGCTCACCCACCGGAAGCGGTCGTCCCGTCAACCGCGTGCGGCCAGGGAGGCCTCGAGAGCGGCGACATGGCGCACCTCGGCTTCCCTGCGCACCGCGGCGAAGCGGCGGTCGACGAGCAGCACGGGCGCGAGCCAGAGCCATCCCCAGATGCCGAACGACTCGACAGTGCCCGTCTGACGGAGCAGCACGTTGGTGAGGAGACCCAACCCGACGGATACGGCCCAGACGGCCGTGCGGTGGCGACCGATCAGACGGACCGGTGCGTTCCACGGTCCGGAGAGCATGCCCAGGGTCGCGGCACGCACCGCGGCCTCGCGGTCGGCAGGGTCGACGGCACTCGCCGCGGCCACCTTGCCCCCTGCGAGGTCGGCGGCGAGAGCGCGTGCCTGTGCCTCGGTGCTGCGGTGTTCGGCGGTCCTGGCCGCTGCCCGCATCCTGATGTCCTCCCAGTAGCCTCGTCGGGCCCAGCGCTCCGCCTCGGCCAGCCGCTGGGCTTCCGCGGAGTGGGGTGCCAGTTCCCTCAGCCGCCGCGAGAGCCCGGCTGCCCGGCCGGCCCGGGCGGGGTGCTCGAAAGCATCGGCGCGGAGGCAGAACTCGGCGTACCCGGCGAGAAGCCCCGCATGGTCCGCCTGGAGCGCGAGGCCGGCCCGGAACGCTTCCTCGGCACAGTCGTCGTGGTCGTCGTCGTCCTCGGCGACGTGTCCGAGCGCGAGCCAGCAGTACAGGTCCGGCTGCGGCCCCTGCGCGTCGAGCCCTTCCTGCGCCGCGCGCCGCACGGCGGCGTGCCCGCCGGCGACGAACAGCTGCTCGCACCGGTCCAGGTGATTCTCCAGCGTGGTCATGTTTGGTTCTCTCCCCTTGCCCTGCCGGGCACGCGTCAGTGTGTGAGGGGTAACCCAGCAGGTCAAGCAGGGTACCCATCCGTTTCGCAGGCCGGGGACTCCCACACCGACGGGCAACCGCGCCCGCGTCCCGGGGAACACCGAGGCCGCCGGGGACGGTCGGTGGCGCCGGAGGCCGGCCGACGGGCCGAGCGCCAACAGACCCGCACGGACGCGACACGGATGGACCAGCCGACGCCCGAACCCTCTCTTCCTTCCCCAACTCGCCTCTGACAAAGGCAAGTTGACGCCCAATCATCACCCCATGCACCCTGGCGCCCCCGCTGTCCCAATGCTTGACTGGCGCCCCGCCTCTCCCTCCACCCACCGGGAGCCCACATGGGACTGCTCCGCCACGCACGATGGGCCATCGCCTGCGCAGTGGCCGCCTCCACCGCTCTGCTGACCGCTCCCTCGGCCATGGCCGAGGACGCCGGGCCGAAGGCACAACCGCTGGCCGCCGCCACCATCGCGGTCTACCCGCCCATTCAGGGGTCCTCCCTCTGGGACCGCTTCGGCCAGACGCCGCCCTCGTCCCACCACCGGGTTTTCTCCAACTGGGGCTACCTCAACGACTGGTCGGTCGACATCTACCAGAACCCCGGCGCGACGGTGGTGTCCCCGTTCGGCAGCAAGACCTCCGCCGGCAGCCCGGTGACCGTACGCGTCGTGACCGTCACCCCCGGCTGCGCCACCGGCAACCTGGCCGACGGCGGCTGGCGCATCGGCCTGGAGGCCCGCGACGACTCGACGGGGACGATCGTGGGCCGCGCCGACGTCATGCACGTCGACCAGAAGCCCGCCTCGATCACGGTCGGCGCCACCGTGGGCCCCTGGACCCGGCTCGGCCAGACCGGCAGGTTCCGCTACTCCTCCTGCTACCAGGTCAACGGGAACACCGGCGCCCACATCCACCTCGAAGTGATCAACAAGACCAGGTACTCCTGCTACATCGCCCGGGCGGCAGGCACCGGTCTCGGCGACGAGACGGTCATCGGCCGTGTCGGTACCGTCAACTCGGGCCCGCAGCAGGCCTGCTGAGGTCCCCGACCGGCCTCGGTGCGCGCCCGGAGCACCTCCGCACCGTGATCCGCCGGCCCGCCCGGGGCGGGCCGGCGGATCACGGAGACGGCCGCCTCGGGGGATCGCCCCGCACACAACACGGCCGGCCCTCGGGCGCGGACACGTGCGACTGTCAGTGCTCTCGGAGATGATCTCGGGCATGACTGCGACCGCTGCCGACTACCTGTGGTTCGAGGAAGACTTCCCCGAACTCGCCAATGCCTACTGCGTCACCCTGGTGCAGGGGCTGTCTCCCTTGGACGTGCTCCAGCGCCTCGACGGCCGTGACGAGCCCCCGAGGACCGGCGCGGACGAGATCGACGAGGCCGCGTACGACCTACTGTGCGCCGACGACGCCCGGCAGCTGCTGGCCATGACGACCGTCGGGGACTGGACGCTGATCATCGAGCCCAACGGCTACCTCGGCGTCAGCGAGGACCGGGCCCTGCCGGCCTCCGCGGGCACGCGCTGGATCTCGCACTTCGCGAACATCAACGGCGTCGACGCGTTCCTCTGGGCCGAGGACACGACGAAGCGCCTGTCGTTCGAGCCGCTCTTTCCCGACAGCCGGTGGGGCACGACCCCTGACGACGTCCTGCAGCCCATGCACGACATCGGCTTCCAGTTCACGGCGGAGACCTCCGACACCGCGGACTCCCTCGCGGGCCCGGCGGCGTTCGCACTCGCCGAGCATCTCACCGGCATCCGCCTCACACGGGAGCTGCTTTCCGCAACCACCTTCGTCTGCGGCAGCACGAAGGTGACAAGCATGCGCTGTGGGAAGTAGGTGACATTTTCCAGGCCGTACGCCTGCACCAGTCCGATCGGGGATTCGGTGAAAGTCGTGAACTTTCCTCGTTCTTCCTGATCGGTTTCGGTAACCCGATGAGAATCATCCCCACATTCCGAGGGAGATCTCCTCGAACAGGCGGTTCCAGCAGCTTTCCGCGCCGGAGAAAGGCGTCTCGTCGATCCTCAGGATCTCGGACTTCATTCGTTCGACGATATCGGCATGGACGGTGTAGTCAGGGTCCGAGATTCCCTTGAATTCCCGCTCGCCCTCCTGGAGCACGATCAACGCGTGGACGAGGGACGTGACATCGGCATGGATCTCCGTGATCACATCGTCCCCCTCCGGAATTTCGTAGACCTTCCCCGATTCGGGATCGATGAAGATGGTCCAGTGCAGGAGCCGCCCCAGAATTTCCCAGCTCTCGCAGCCGGCCGGAGCCTCGGATCCTTCGTCCTCGAAGTACTCCAGCAGGCCGGAGGTGCGGGAGATCGACTCACGCTCCTCCAGATCGTCCTCGGGGGTGAACCACTTGCTCGTGGGAAGGCCCGTGAACGAGAGGAAGCCGGCTGTCTCCTGCCGCAGTCCCGACTCCTGGGGGATCGCGAAGTAGACGACTCCGGTGATGCCGAACACGTCGAGGAGCCGCTGCGGCGGAATGGTGGTCAACATGAGGGTGAGCCGATCTTCGGGTAGCTGCTACGGGTGGCCTTGAGCCGTGTGACGCGCCTTGAGGTCCTGCATGTATTTCCTGTGCTCGCTGTCACGCGCATTCGATTTGTCTGTCTGGTCGTAGTTGTTGGCGTGTGTGACTTCCAGGTCCTGACCGAAATGCCGGGCCAGCCAGGCGTCGCATCTCGGGGACAATTGGCATGGTTCGCGCTCAGTGTATACCGCCTCCAGTCCGTCCTGGCGTCCGCTTTTGAGTATCGGGTAACCGATCGTCTTTTCCGAGTGCGGCCCTTCGCTGTCGCCGACCAGGATGATCGGTTTGTTGGTGTCCGGGTCGACATATCGAGCGGCGGCGAAATTCGTTCCGCCGTAGTCGCCTTTGGCGAAACGGGCTATTTCCGTTGCTCGGGACAGGTCGGTGCTGCCGGGCTGGATCTTCGTCGACGTGACTTTGGCGGTGTCCGACTTCTGCACCGGGAACGGGTTCTTCCCCTTCCCGGTGTGGCGCCATACCGTCCCGTCCGGCTGCATGATGTTCCGTATGCCCGAGTCGTCGGTGGCGCTGACCTTGCTCGTGGTTCCGTCGGCGTGCAGCTCACGGACGGTGCCGTCGGCGTTGAGCAGATACATCGGGGTGTCGTCGTCGCCGTCCGGCGTCTTGCACTTGTCCACCTCGTCCTTGGTCTTCTTGTCGGTGCCCTTCTGGTCGGACTTGCTCTTGTCGATCTTGCCGCCGTGGTCCTCGAGGGTCTTGACCATCTCGTCGGCCTTCTTGTCGACCGCGTCCTCGGCCTTGTCCATGACGGTGGCGAGCTTGTGGAACCGGCTGTCCTTCTTCACCGAGGTCTTGCGTCCGGCGCCGCCGGTCGTGAACTCGCCCTTCTTGGTGCCGAAGTTGTCGGCGGTCTTCTTGTAGTCGCCGGCCGCGCGGTCGAACTCGTCGAACTCGATGACGAGGTCCTGGGCCATGTCCGCGCTGCCCGAGGCCATGACGTCCTGCGTGCTCGCGCCGAGGTGGTCGGAGAAGAGCTTCTCGATCTCGGAGAGGATCTTCCCTTCGATCTTGTCCGTGACGATCGCGGTGATCTCGCCGATGGCGTAGTCGATCGCCTCCTGGATGATGAAGCGCGCCGCGGCGATGGCCGCGGCGGAGAGCAGCCCGCTGAGGCCGACGGTGAAGAACATGCCGACGACGCCCGCGGTCGCGGTGGCGGCCGTCGCGGTGAGCTTGCCGATGATCGCGATCTTGCAGCCGACGATGAGGTCGGCGCACTGGTCCAGCGCGCCGGCGAGGTCGTCGCACCCCTTGGCGAAGGTGGCCAGGTCGCGCGTGGTGAGCTTGCCCCAGCGGCGGTCGATGGCGTTGACCGTGGCGCCCTTGCTCTTGCCGGCGACGATGTGGGAGCAGGCCTTGTTGCCCTCCTTGACGGCGTCGCGGATGCCCTCGGCCAGGTTGCGGTAGTCCTTGGCGGACGCCTTGACGTCGTCCTCGTCGATCTTCGGCCAGTCGACGCCCACCAGGTCCAGGACCTCGACCAGGTCGTCGGGCAGCGTCATGCCCATGTGAACCCCCGTTCGACGATGAAACTGTCACTCTTTCGGGTGACTGAGCGCTCGTCAACTTTGCTTCCGTGAGGGCCCTGTGGAGTTCCGTCAGCTCAACGGCGGCTGCTGCGTCCCGTCTTCATGGAAACGTTCCTGCTTCGGCACGAGGCAGGTCAGAGCTTCGTCCATGCCGATCACCACGCGGCCCGCGCCGTCCAGCGCGACCGCGCGGACGGGCGGGCCGGGCCGGAACGTTTGCTGAACGCCGCTGTCCCAGCCGACGTACTCGACCAGGCCGTCGCCCCAGGCGGCCACGAGCGTCGCGCCGCCCGCCGTGACCGCGGCGTCGAGACAGACCACCGGCGACGACCGCCGAAGGACGGGCGCCGCCATCGGAGCACTTCCCGGTGCCCAGGCGCGGACGGCACCGTCCGCCCCGCCGCTGTAGAAGAGGGGCGTGCTCACCCCGTCGCCCAGGGGCACGTCGAGAACGGCCAGCGCCCGGACCGGCCCGTTGTGCAGGGGGGCCGCATCCGTGACGTCGCCGAGGAGCCGTACGGTCCCGTCGGCGCCGCCGAGGGCCACGGTTCCCGGGCCGGGCCCTGCCGCATGGGCGAGGGCCGTGCCCCGCTGCCCCCGCAGCGCGTCGAGCAGGCGCTCCGTGTCACCGGGGCCGTCGGCCAGCAGTCCGGCGAGTCCCGAGCCCGCCGAGCGCGTCGCCCAGCCGGAATGGGCTGTCACCCGGCCGCCGTCGTCGAGCACCAGCACGGTCCCGTCCGGGAGGACGCTCGCGGTCAACGGGTCGGGGCACAGCTCCGGCAGACGCCCGCGCGTTGCGGCGCCGTCCAGGGAGACGGCCTGCACCACGCCATGGGCATCTGCGAGCACCACGCTTCCGGCGAGCGGCCCTTGTCCCACCGCCGCGGCGGTGACGGGGCCGGACCACGGCGGCGTGACATCCCCGCGGACGCGACGCCACAGCATCCGCCAGTCGGCCCCCGCAGCGGCCTCGTGCAGGGCGACGGCGATCCGCGGGTCCGCACCGTCGCCCAGCACGCCCAGAAGGGTCAGCGCACGGGTGGCGGGCCGCGACTCCGCGCACAGGGCCTGCCCCGCCCTCAGCCAGGCGGCCCGGAGACCACCGTGCTCATGGCCGGTGTCCCTCTCGTAGGCGGCGGTGACCTTCCAGGGGTCCGCCTCGCAGACGGCGACCGGATCGGACAGGTCGGGCGCCGCGCCGTCGTCCGACCGGTGCTCTTGTACCTCTCGCGGGCTCCGGGCCACCGCTTCCCGCCACAGCGCGAAGCGCTCCTCGTCCCGCCACTGAGCACGATCCAGGTCCAGCTCCGCGCACGGGCTCCCGGACAGCAGACGGTGGGCGGGACTGCCCGAGCGGGCTTCGGCTATCAGACGGACCTGAGGCAGCTCGGCGAGCGATATGACGAACCCGGCCACATCCGCGTCATGGAGGTCGGGCAGGACGATCACCGTGTGGCGGGCGTCCCGCTCCAGTGCCGCCACGAGTTCCCCCGGGGCGCGCGCCACGATCCCGAGCTGATCGGCGATCGCCCACACGGCACCCAGCACGCTCTGACCCGCCGTCAGGGGTCCAGCCGCCAGAGGTCCCGCCGACACGGCTTCTGCCGTCTCGGGCTCTGCCGGCAGGGCGACGGCGTGCACGGCACGTTCCGGCACCACGTCGCTCCGGCTGCCGTGACGCACGAACCAGGCGAGCAACTCCGACTTCCCGGACCCCTGCGAGCCCGACACCAGACACAGCCCGGGAGCCTGGGGATCGGCGAGCCAGCCCAGCAGGGCCGCGGCCGCCGGCTCACGGCCGGCCGCGGGACGCTCCCACCGCGTCACCGGCCCCTCGCCTGCTCCGCGGCGTGCACGACGAGCTCCTTGAAGCCTTCTTCACGGGATCCGGCCGTCTCCCCGTAGTCGAAGCTGTGGGTGAACTGCGCCTCGGGGAAGGTCTCCTTCATCCACACCGCGCAGTAGTGACCCGGCATGAGGCACGGCTCCAGCTCGCAGTAGACCCGCCGCACCTGATGCGGCTCGACACCCTCGCCGGACAGACGCTTCCAGATGAGTTCCTCCGGGTGCGGACGCCCGGGCCCCGTCGCCTCCGTGACCACGTGCTCCGCGCCGGCGGAGTCGACGTACGCGAACGCGGCGGAGAACGGGAAGTTCAGGGTGTGCCGCACGTCGTCGAGGACGCGCGGCCACCAGGACTCGCGCTCCTCGAACGCCGCGGCGTCGATCCGCCGCAGCTCCGCCGCCAGGTCCCGGAAGACCGCCGCTGCCTCCGGCAGCCCCGAGGCCACGGCAAGGAGGGACCGCGCACGGTCGAGCGCCACCAGGGACGCGCCGAGGGTGGACACGTCCGTGCTGACGAACATGTCGTCCACCACACCGTTCAGCACCACGGCCTGCACCGCGCCGTCGGGCCGGACGCACAGATGCGCCAGACCGTCGAAGCCGATGCGCGGCCAGCTCTCCAGCTCCGGATGGGGCCGCGGTCCCGCCGAACGGGCGGCGACAGCACCCAGGGTCACCGGGTCCCCCTCCAGCGGGGCGCTGAAGTACGGAGGGACGACCACGGGAACGCCGGACTCCTTCAGCAGCACGGCAGCCGTCTCCGGCAGCCGCGCCCCTGACAGGCTCGCCCGCGAGAAACGCCGCAACCCGTCGCGACCGAAATGCTGAAGCAGCTCGTCGCGGCTCTCAGGAGCGGGGGACGACATGGATACCTCGCACAACAGACAGACGGCAGGTGGTCGGAGTCGACCTTAGCCTCGATCTTTCGTGACGGTCCGTGGGTTTCTTCGGCGGGCCGTTTCGGTTGTTCGGGCTGGTGGTGGTCAGGCTGATGGCCCGGCTGTCGCGTCGGGTGGGCGCCGGGTTCCACGGCTCCGGCGGGGGTGGTGCTGCTCGCAGGGACGGGAACACGCTGGTCAGCCGGGGTTCGGGAGGGCTTCGAGTCGTGCCAGGGCGTCGGTGATCATGTGGGTCCAGGGCCAGTGGCGGGCGAACCGCAGGTGCCGGCGGCGGGCGGTGGTGACCAGCTGGGCGGCGGCGGAGAAGAGGCGGAGCCTCAGGCGGCGGGGTTCCCACCTGCGGGTTTCGCCGGTCAGGGCGAGCATGGGCATCCAGGCGAGGAGGTCGAGGGCGATCTGGACGATCTCCAGCCAGATCTGGTTCTGCTTGGTGTCGTGCAGGGGCAGGTTGCGCAGGCCGGTGGCGCGAGCGGCACGGATGCGGTCCTCCGCCCGGGCTCGCCGGCGGTGCCGCAGTTCGAGTGCGGCGATCGGGATGCCGGTGGTGTTGGTGGCGAACGCGGTGAGCCGCAGGCCGTCGGCGTCGGTGATCCGCAACTGGGCGCCGGGGTGAGGCCGTTCCTTCCGCACGATCAGCCGCATTCCCTTCGGCCAGCCCTTCAGGCAGTCGCCGGACAGTTCGGCGACCCAGGCCCCGTCCCGGATCTCGCCGCCGGGCTCGGTCGCCGCCGTCCAGGCCGAGGCGGGGGCCTTGAGGACGGCCTGGTGAATCTGCTCGGTGATGGTCATGCCGACCGAGTACGACAGCCACCGGCCGCGTTGGGCGAGCCAGGCGACGAACTCGTGGGTGCCGCCTCCTGAGTCGGTACGGATCAGCGTCCGGCGTCCGCGCCGGTACTTCTTCGGCAGCTGGGCCAGGGCGAGTTGGGTGGTGGTGATGTGGTCGGCGGCGGTGTTGCTGCCTGCGTTGCCGGGCCTGAGCAGGCCGGCCACCGGCTCCCCGCTGCCACTGCTTCCGTGGTCGACGAACCCCATCAGGGGGTGGTGTCCGAAGGTCTTCTTCCAGGTCGCGGTGGCGTCCTGCTTCTCGGAGTGGGCCAGAACGAGGACCCCGTCCAGGTCCACGATCACCTGCCCGCCCGCGTCAGGAGCCGCGGTTTTGGCCAGGCTCCAGACGCGCTCGCGGGCTTCGGCCCGCGCGGCCCGTATCGCGGACAGGGCCTTCGGCCCGGCGGCGGCGAGGGTGTCGACGAGCCGGGAGACGGTCGGGTCGGACGCCACCGGCCCGAACACGGCCGGCTCGGCCCGCAGCATCCCGACATCCGCGAGGCAGTCCCCGCCCAGGGCGACCGCGAGTGCCACGTCCAGCAGGATCTTCCCTGGATCGTGCACTGCCCGTGAACGTCGCCACGGCGTCAGTGCCGTCGATATCGCCTGGTCCAGCCCGGCCTTGCGGGCGGTCTCGACCAGCAGCACGGCCCCGGCCTGGGACACCACTCCGCGACCACCGCCCTCGATGCGGACGCGTGGATAGGACCCGATACGCTTCTTCACCTGGGAAGTGCCTCCGGCATGGCAGGAACAAGGACCTCGACAATCCTCATTCTTGCTGGTCAGAGGCACTTCTCGTTTACCTGACCGCCCGTCGGACAGCCCGCTTCATGAAAGCGCGAGGTTAGCCGTGCCCGCGGACAGCCGGGCCGCGAGTCCCGTCCGGCCCCGTACCGGGCCCGCTTCCCGCCGAGGAGCCCGTCGCTACCGGTCCCTTGCCGCGCGCGAACGCCTCGGCCCCTCGGCTCAGTGCGGAGTCCAGGCGTACTTGTTCCCCCCGACCCACCGCACCTCGTCCAGATCGTCGAGGTCATGGATCGGGATCCCCGCCTCCGAGGCGACCAGCAGGACATCGGTCATCGACATCGCCCTGCCGACGAATTCTCCGTCGACCTCCACGATGCGAAAGGGCGGGTTGCCGGGCTGGACGTCGAGTACGGTGATCCGCGCCGCGGGCACATGAGGTGGAAATCCTTCGGTCATGCCGAGACGGTTCCACGTCCGGGCCGGTGGCGGGCGCGGCAACACGCCCATGAGCCGCACACGGGGGCATTCGAGGCGTGCGTGGCATGACCCTCGCCACGATCACGCGCTGCCGATGAGGCTGCGTCACCGCAGGTGCTGCCGCAGGGAATCAGCCAGTCAGCAGGACTGAAAGGCGCTCGGGCGGCAAGACGTACACCGCGATGAGACACAGCGAGAGAGGCACACGATGACGGATCTGCCCACCCTGACCCCCGAGCAGCGGGCCGCGGCCCTGCAGAAGGCGGCGCTCGTCCGCCGGGAACGTTCCCAGTTGCTGGGGGAGCTGAAGTCCCGGCAGCGCTCCCTGCCCGACGTACTGCGCAGCACCTCCGACGTCGTCGGCAAGACCAAGGTGCGCCAGCTCCTGGAAGCGATCCCCGGCGTCGGCAAGGTTCGCGCCGCGCAGGTCATGGAGGAGCTGGCCATCCCCGAGGGCCGGCGGGTGCAGGGGCTGGGGCCCCGGCAGCGGGAGTCGATCCTGCAGAGGTTCCCTGCCCGGGCATAGCTGTGCCCTGTCCCGCAGCGCGCCGAGGCGGCCGGTTTCCCGGGACCGGGAGCCGGGCTCGGGAGTGTCGGCGGGCACCGAGGCGAGTGCCGCCTCTCATGTTCATGGCGGAAGCCCCCGGCCCGGGGGCTTCCGTCGGCTTCAGGGCTGCTCCTGGAGGTGACGGCGCACTCCGCCCGCTGGCCGGGGCTCCGCGAGCGAGCCTCTTACTGTGGGCAGGGTTGTCCGCACACGCTCCACACGAAAGAAGCTGAACGGTGTTCTCGGTGCAGGTCACGCAGCAGGCGCGAGGGGCGGTGTTCGCGCTGCGCGGGGAACTCGACTTCGACAGCATGGTCCAGCTCTACGAGGCCGGCGACGAGGAACTGGCCCGGGGGCCGGAGGCGGGCCCGGTGGTGGCCGACTGCGAACGCCTCACGTTCTGCGACTCGTCCGGTATCGGCGGGCTGCTGCGGCTGTTCCAGCAGCTGGCCGCCCAGCGGCGGGCGCTGCGGCTGGCGGCCCTGCCCCCGTCGGTGGCGCGGCAGTTCTCAGTGACAGGACTGGACCAGGTCTTCCCGGTGTACACCGACGCCGATCAGGCGCTCGCCGCAGGCACGGGCCGACACGGCACGGCGTCCACCGCCACGGCGCAGCCGACGGACGGCCGGAACGCATGAAGCGCCGACCTCGGCCCGGCGCCTCTCAGCCCGCCGGGAGGGCAGCCGCGCGCGTCACCGGCCCCGCGGACGGGGATCAGGACCTGCGGTCGCTGTTCGGACAGTCGTCCGCCATCTTCGCCTCCCTCGCCGGACCGGCGCACATGCTGGAGACGGCGAACACCGCCTTCTTCACGACGATCGGCGGCCCCGAGCGCACCCGTACCGGCCTGCCGCTCGGGCAGTTGATGCCCGAACTCGCCGAGCAGGGTTTCCTCACGCTCCTGGACCGGGTCTACCGCACGGGCGAGGCGTACACCGCTCGTGAGGCCCGGGTGATCCTGGGCGTCGGCGCGGGGGCGCGGGAGGGGTTCTTCGACTTCTCCTACGAGCCCCGGCTGGACACCGGTGGCAACGTCATGGGCGTCCGGGTGATCGGCGTGGAGTCCACGCAGGTCAAGCAGGCCAAGCGACTGACCGCCGAGCACCGGGTGCTGCTGGAGCAGATCGCCCGCCAGGCGCCCCTGGCCGACGTCCTGGACGGCATGGCCCGGGCCATTGAGGACCTCGCCCCCGAGGAAGTCCTCGTCTCCGTGCTGCTCGCCGATGCCGACGGCCGCCATCTGCACCACGGTGCCGCGCCCAGTCTGCCCGACTTCTACAATCAGGCCATCGACGGCATTGCTGCTGGCGAAGGCGTCGGCTCCTGCGGGACCGCCGCCCACCGGCGACGGCCCGTGATCGTCACCGACATCCGCACTGATCCTTTCTGGGACGACTTCCGCGACCTGGCCGACAAGGCCGGGGTGGCCGCCTGCTGGTCCACGCCCATCCTGGCCCGCGACGGCGCGCTGCTGGGCACCTTCGCCATGTACCACCGCACCCCGCGGGCCCCCCAGGAAGCCGACCTGGCGCTGGCCCGGACCTTCGCCGACACCGCGGCCCTGGCCATCGAACGCCATCACGCCGAGCAGGCCCGCACGACGGCCGAGGCCCGGGAGAAGGCTGCACGCGACGACCTCGCCTTCCTCCTGGAAGCCAGCACGGCCCTGTCCTCCGCCCTGGACGCAGGCCAGATCCTGAGCCGCCTGGCAGCCTTCTGCGTGCCGAAGCTCGCGTCGCTGTGCGCCGTCGACGTCATCGAGAGCGGCCGGGTGCGCCGCATGGCGACCGCCGCCCCCACCCAGCGTGCGCAAGACCTGCTGGCCTCGCACATCCCCGTCTTCGACGCCGCCGACGACGCCGTCGCCCGTGTCCTGGCCTCCGGCACCAGCGAGGTCGCCCGCCGCACCCCCACCGGACCCGGACCCTGGCACGACCTGGGCGTCACCGGCTACCTGTGCCTCCCGCTGGTCGACCGGAGCCGGGCCTTCGGCGCCGTGACCCTGCTGTCCACCGCCGAGCACAGCTTCGACGGGCACACCGTCGCCCTGGCCGAAGAACTCGCCCGCCGCGCCGCCCTGGCCGCCCGCAACGCCCGCCAGTACACCCACCGGCACACCCTCGCCCGCGACCTCCAGGCGGGTCTGCTGCTGCCCGACCTGCCCCAGGTGCGCGGCGCCGACGTGGCCACCTACTACCACCCCGCCGGAGAAGGGCTCGACATCGGCGGCGACTTCTACGACGTCTTCCCCCTGCACGACGGCCGGTGGGCGTTCATGCTCGGCGACGTCTGCGGACGAGGCGCCATCGCGGCCACCACCACCGCCCTGGTCCGCCACACCGCCCGCGCCGTCGCCCCGCTGCTGCCGGGCCCCGAGGACGTCGTCAACGCCGTCAACCGGGCCCTGACCAACCGGCCCGCCGGGCACGGCACCGGATTCGTCACCCTCATCTACGGCCAGCTCATCCCCACCCCCACCGGGCTGGACGTCGAACTCGTGCGCGCCGGCCACACCCCGCCCCTGCACCTGGACGCCGACCGCACCGTCCGCACCGTCGACGCCCAGGGGATGCTGCTCGGCATCGGACCCGACCTGCACGTCACACCCCACCGCCTGCACCTGCGACCCCACGAGAGCCTGGTCCTCTACACCGACGGCATCACCGAAGCACGCCGCCGCGACGGCGAGATGTTCGACGAGCTGCGTCTCACCGAGGCGGTCGCCGGCGTCCCCGCCCGCCCGGGGGCGCAGCAGATCATCGACTCGCTCACCCGAGCCGTCCACTTCTTCACCGACGGCGACGTCATCGACGACGATCAGGCAGCCCTGGTGCTGACCGCCACCGAGCCCTCCTGACGCCCGGGACCGGCGGAGGCCCGTCACGCCGCCCGTTGTGCGCCGGGTCCCTGGAGGTAGCGGTCGAAGCCGGCTTCGGGGAAGATCTCGCAGGCGACGGTGAGCAGCCGTCGGTGCTGGGGGTGGAGGTTGGTGAGGCTGGTCGCGCGCTCCGGAGTGCCCGGGGTGCCGAGCAGGTGGAGGCCGGCGATGTCGACGAAGAACGTGTCGCGCAGATCCCACGCCACGTCCGTCACGGTGGACGGGAGCTGGTCCAGGCTGGTGCGCAGCTGATCGAGGTGCTCGAAGTCGATGTCGCCGCGAGGCGTCAACGTCGCACAGTTGCCGCGGACTTCGGTGGTGATGTGCATGGTGGGCGCCCCCTTCCCAGGGGGTGATGAGCCCACAGTCGAGGCGCCCCACCTGCGTGGGGCGACGGCCATGGCAGGTCGCGGATGCCCGGGGAGGGGGCAACGTCCGCGGACCCAAAGGAGCCGGGCCGTAGCGGCACCGGCTCCGTTCTCTTGTCCGGCCAGCGTGGCACACGCCCTGCCGTGAACGCCATGACCGGGTAGGCCCCTGGCCGGCCCGCCACGCCCTCGTGAACGGATCCGGGCGCCTTTATGCCCTCTGGTCTGCCACGATGCCGGCGCGAGCGTCTTCGGCTCCCGGCAGGCGGAACAGCCGGGAAGCGAAACGCTTGGACTCCAGAACGCATGCGGGGTGGGCGATGATGTGTGCCGGCACTCGGGTGCGACGTAGCATTCCTCGTCGCGCCGCACGGTTGGCGCAGACCGTACCCCGGTTGCCCCGGCACATGACGGGCAGATGCGGCACGGGACCGGGGGAGGACCATGGACGACACAGCACCCGCACCAGTCGGCGGCTTCGACACGACCGCGAGCGAGCCGGTCTTCAGCGCCGCTCTGGACGGTGACAGCTCCTGCATATCCACCGCCCGCCGTATGGCCGCGGACTTTCTCACCCGGGTCCAGGCCGTGCACGGCCTTCCGGTGTCGGACCGTGCGATGGACCTCACCCAGCTGATCGTCAGCGAACTGGTCACCAACGCCTGCAAGTACGCCCCGGGGCCGGTGCTGCTGGAACTGCGGATCGTCGGCGACCTGGTCGAGGTCGTCGTCTGGGACAGCGCTCCCGTCGTCCCCATCGCCCGCGCGGCCGACCCTGCCCGTGTCGGCCAGCACGGCCTGGAGATCGTGATGACCGTGGCCCAGGCCTTCGAGGTGCAACGCCGGCCCGTCGGCAAGAGCATCACCGTCCGCGTCGCCCTCCCCGACGACCCCGACGGCGCCGTTACGGGACGTCTCCCGCTTTGAATTTCTCTTCGTCCCAAGGGGCCAAGATTCCCGTCTGCCTGCCGGTGGTTACTGGACGGGGTTTCGGGTGGGTTCCTGTTTCTACGCGCTGTGCCGGGATAGTCCGGGTCTTACCCGCGCTCCGCAGGCTGATACGGGCAGTCCGGCGGCCTTGGCGACGTTGTTGGTCGCGTGATGTCCCGGTCCCGCAGGCCCTGCACGTCCATACCTGGGTGTGGAGGGGCTTGGGGCCGGCTTTGACGCCGCAGGCCGAGCAGATCTGAGACGTGGGCTCGAACCGCCCGATGCGGTGGAAGGCGCGCCCGTACGGGGCGGCCTTGTACTCGAGCATCGTGGTGAACGCCGACCATCCGGCGTCGTGCACGGACTTGGCCATGCGGGTGCGGGCGAGTCCCTTGATGCACTACCCGCCCAAGACCCAGCTGTCGAAGCTGGTCAACTCGCTCCAGGACGTCTCGGCCCGGATGCTGCGCACGGAGTACGACGGCCACCTGCGCCGGTGCCTGTGGGGTGGACACTTGTGGTCCGGCTCGTACTTCGCCGGGGGCTGCGGAAGGGCACCGCTGACGGTGGTCAAGTAGTACATCGAAAACCAGAAGCGGCCTGCCTGACTGTCACCCCGGAGATGCACAGAAATCCGGCGCTACGCGCCTCCCGGTCAAGGATGGCCTTCACCCGCCCTGAAGGGCGGAGCAACCAAGATTGCGGATCCCCGGCGCCCCAGGAGTCACGCGGCACCCGGAACCACGGGGCGGCGCCCTCCCGCGGCTGCCGGCCGTCCCCGACGCGTGCTAGTAGTGCTTGGTCATGTGCGATTTGCCATGGCGTGTCTTCTTGATCGGCCGTGTCGTTGACTGGATGTGCTGAGCGAGGAGTTGGCCGCGGTTCGGTGTGATCTGGAGGACTTCGCGGCGGAGATGTTCGAGCCGTTCGCGCGGGCGGATCAGCGCCGGTGGGGCGGCGTCTATCTGCGGGGGCTGCTGCTGGACGGCGGCCGCAAGTCGGTGGAGCCGATGGCCGCCCGCCTTGGCGAGGAAGGTAACCGGCAGGCCCTGGCCCACTTCGTGACCTCCAGCCCATGGGATGCGGCGCATGTGCGGGCCCGGCTGGCCTGGCGCATACAGCCGGTCATCAAGCCCATCGCGCTGGTCATCGATGACACCGGATTCCTCAAGGACGGGGACGCGTCGGCGTGCGTGACCCGGCAGTACACCGGCACTGCGGGCAAGGTCACCAACTGCCAGGCCGGTGTCTCGCTCCACCTGGCTTCCAACAGCGCCTCCGCGGCGGTGAACTGGCGTCTGTTCCTGCCAGGGAGCTGGGATCCCGCCTCACCGACAGCCGATCCGGCCAAGGTCGCCCGCCGTAACAAGTGCGCCATCCCTGCCCAGGTGGGCCATGTCGAGAAGTGGCAGCTGGCCCTCGACATGATCGATGAGACTCGATCCTGGGGCATCGAAGTGCCCCAGGTCATCGCCGACGGCGGCTACGGGGACACCGCCGCCTTCCGGCTCGGCCTTGAGACACGCGGACTCGACTACGTGGTGGGCATCTCGACCACAACCACCGCACACCCCGAGGACGCACAGCCTACGACCCCGGCCTACCTCGGCAGGGGCCGGCGGCCGGTCCCTGCATACCCCGAGTCGGCACAGCGAGTGAAAGACCTGGTCATCGCGGCCGGCAAATCCTCTGCACGGCCGGTGCAGTGGAGGGAAGGATCACGGCCGGGCAGTGGCCGCAGCGGATTCAAGCGCATGTACTCGCGCTTCGTGGCCCTGCGGATCCGGCCCGCCGGACGTGAGATCCGCAAGGCCGCGACCACCGCCGAGCTTCCGGTCCGCTGGCTGCTGGCCGAATGGCCCGCCGACCAGGACGAGCCCGTGCAGTTCTGGCTCTCCAACTTGCCCGAGACCACCCCGCTGCCCGTCCTCGTGCGCACGGCGAAACTCCGCTGGCGCATCGAGAACGACTACCGCGAGATGAAACAAGCCCTCGGCCTGGCCCACTTCGAAGGCCGGACCTGGCCAGGCTGGCACCACCACGTCACCCTTGTCTCAGTAGCCCACGCCTTCTGCACCCTCCAGCGACTGAGCCGATCCCCAAAAGAGACGGCGCCGGCCTGAGCCTCTACCGAGTCGTCCGCGAGCTGCAGATACTCCTCGCGACCTGGACCGGCGCCTGCCCCACCTGTCACCGCGACATACCGGACCCTGCACCAACATGACCAAGCCCTACTAGTGCTGTGACCGCAAAGGTTCGCCGGGTTGCCTGGCAGGATCTCCCCATGCTTGATGAGAAGCTCGACGCGCTTGCGCAGATGATGGCAGAGCACATGGCCAGGCCGTTCCCGCCCGGCTTCCGCGGCCTGGACATCGAGGGCCGGGACATGGTGATGCTCGACTCGGACGCCTATGCCTACGCCGCCTGCGTCCACGAAGACCTGCTCAGCGAACAGGCCCACGCACGCCTGACGCGGCTGACGTCGGCGTTCGGGAAGGTCCTTCCGGCGATCGACGACGAGTACGCGGCCAAGTACTACACGCATCTGCACCACATGGTCGTGCTGTCTGCCGAGATCGAGAGCCAGCGCAAGAAGTAGTCCTTGCCAGGAGTGCAGCAAACCCGGTGAATCTTTGCGGTCAGAGCTAGCGAGGGTTGTCGTCCTCCGGCGTCGGATGCGGGGAGGTGGCCTGCGGGTTGGCGTGCGTCTTCTGGACGTAGCTTTCGCAGTGCTCCTGGGAGCCGGTCACCCCGACCTCGTCGAACCCGGCCGGTACGGGCGTGTCCGTGGGCCAGACCGAGTGCTCGTTCGTGTTGCTGCGGATCACGGTGTAGGTCTTACCGGTCACGACGTTGTGCCTCTCGTCTCGGGGGGTGAGGACCGGCGCTGCTGTCCGTGAACCCGGTGGCAATGCACCGATGCCGCCCCGCAACCGGTGGGCCGGGATATGGGGTCGGCATGCGGAGCTGCCACTGCGCGTGTCGATCGTGACGCCGGTGCCGGCCCATCGCCCAGGCGGCCATCCCACCTTCGCGGACCGCGAACGTCTCCGCATCCGCTCGCGGTCCCGCCGAGCCTTCCGCCCCCCCGTACCCGCGCAAGCCAGCGGGCGGCGCCGGGTCGGGCCCTGCCGGGCGTGCCGTTCAGCCGACCGACGTGCTCCGTGCCGCCCTGCGCACCTCGCTGAGGGCGCGCTGCCTGATGTCGCCGAACAACTGCATCGTGACCGCTGCCAGGACGTCGGCCTCGCCGACGGTCCGCCGGTCCCCGCGACGGGTGGACACGGCCAGCAGGGGATCCTTCAGGAGCGGAGCCGGGTTTGGCTCACCCGGTGTCACCAGGCTCACCGACCCGAAACGCTTGACCCCGCCCTCGCGGACGACCATGGCCGCGTCCCGGGCCAGGTCCGTCATGAACACGCTCGCGATGCCGTCCAGGTCGCGGACCATCGCCGGGACCGCCGTCGCCCCCCGGCTCCGCAGCAGCTTCCGTACCCCGGCCTCGAACCGGTGGGCGCCGGCCACGGCCCTCGGTTTATGCGGTCCGCGACGCTGACGCAGAGGCACGAGCACACCCTCGGCGTCGTACAGCTCACCCATCAGGCCGTGGAAGGTCGGGCTGTGGAGGTACCACCCCGACCCGACCTCCACCTCCACGTTCCGGTCGATCGCCGCTATCAGGTCCCGGGGAGTCAGCCTCCTCCTGGCCTCCTCCGCAGCCGCTCCTCTCGCGCCGTCGATGATCTCCGCCAGCACGGTCCGCGTCACCACCGAGGCGGCCCACGCGGCCGGCCGGGAGACATTCAGCGACGTCACGTCCCGGAACACCGCCTTGACGAGAGAAGGCGGGAACGGCGGGACATCCCCGGCCGAGGCCGTCCGAGCCGTCCGGGGAGCGCCGCGCTCAGGGCGGGCGAGCTGTGCGGTCATCGGTGGAAACGCTCCTTGCTCTGGAAGGTGTCGGGGGCCCGCACCGCGTCCGTGCGGCGCCCCATCGGTGATGCTGCCATCAGGTACTGACAGCAGCGGTGTGCCCTTGGCCGCGGTCGGCGCGGCGGTACGTGTTGATCAGGACCCCGGACGGTGTCGCCCGCGTGGCCGTGAGCGTGAGACGGCGAAGGCCCCTGCCGTCGGCGAAGAGCTGCTTTCCGCCGCCCAGGATGAGAGGGAACACCAGCAGCCGGTACTCGTCGACGAGGTCGTGCTCGATCAGGGTTCCCAGCAGCCCTCCGCTGCCCAGCACTAGCGTCTCACCCGCGGACGCGTCCTTGACACGCCTGACCTCCTCCGCCAGATCGGCGCCGAGAAGGGTGGAGTTGGCCCATTCCGGATCCCACTCCGGATCCCTGAGCATGCGGGAAGCCACGTACTTGGGCATCGCGTTCATCGCCGCCACCGCCGGGTCGTTCATGTCCGCGTGCGGCCACACCGCGGCGAAGATCTCGTACGTCCTGCGGCCCAGGAGCAGGGCTCCGGCAGCGGCCGTCGCCTCGCTCATGAAGCGCTCCACCGCCTCGTCGACATAGGGCAGCACCCAGCCGCCCTGCTCGAACCCACCGTCCCGGTCCTCGTCGGCCGAGAGGACCGACTGCATGACACCGTCCAGCGAGACGAAGTTGACCACGATCAGCTGTCCCATGCGTGCTGCTCCCATCCGCGTGCCTGCTTTCCCGAAGTCCACTCCCTGCAGGAGCGGGACTCATCGCCCACCGCGGCATCCTCTCCTGGCAGCGCGTCGATCCCGAAGCACCGGCCCGACGGTGCGCTGGGGCCGCCCCGGGCCGAGGAGTTGCTCCGGACCGTGCACCCGGCCGACGTCATGTCCCGTCCGTCCGCTGCCCCACGGCAGGGGCTACGGCCGACGGATTCCCCGGCGTCACGGGGCCGTTCGGGGGCTGACGGCGCGGCCGTCGGCGTGCTCCCCGGAGGAGAACCACCGGCGGCACTACCGTGCCTGCGTCAGCCGCTCCTCTCCGAAAGCGCCGAAGCCGTTGCTCGCCGTCACCGTCATCGCGGCCGTGCTGCTCGCCTGGTGTGTCCTGTCGCACCGGCTCGCGCGCTGGAGCATCACCGCACCGATCGCCATGCTCGGCGCCGGGATCGCCCTCACCAGCGGCTCGGACCCGGCCCTCGTCTTCGACTTCGGCGACATGGCCGGGTTCGAGCACGCGGTCGAAGTCGTCCTCGCTCTGCTGCTCTTCGTCGACGCGACCGAGGTCCCCTCGGGCGCCATCCGACGCGAACGCCGCGTCGTGGCCCGCCTCCTCGGGGGCGCGCTGCCCCTGACCCTGGCCGCCGCCTTCCTGACCGCGCTCGCGTTCTTCCCTGATCGGCCCGGCTGGGTCCTGGCGGTGCTCGCCACCGTCGTCGTCCCGCTCGACCTCGCACCCACCGCCGCCGTGGTGCGCGACCACCGCATCCCGGCCCGGCTCCGGGAGGTGCTCAACGTCGAGGGCGGCCTGAACGACGGCATCGTGTCGCCGGTGTTCCTGCTCTGCGTGGCCGCCGCGGCGGAGGCCCACACGGGAGGCGACGACTATGCCGAGGCGGTCCTCGACGCCGTCGGCGCAGCGGCCTGGGCGCTCGGCGCCGGTTCACTCGTCGGCTACGGGGCCGGATGGCTGCTCCGCGCGTCCTGGGCGAAAGGCTGGGCGCAGCCGGCGGCGATGCGCCTCGGCGTCCTGAGCGTGCCCGTCGCCGCGTACACGCTGTCGTCGGCGCTGGGCGGCAACGGTTTCGTGGCCTCGTTCGTGGCCGGTGTCTGCATCGCGCCCGCGATGCGGCACATGCCGGAGAACGCCGTGGAGATGACCGACGACCTCGTCACCCTCCTCACGCTCGCCCTCTGGTTCCTCTTCGGACAGATCGTCACCGATGAGTTCTGGGACGGCTTCCACCTCTCGGTCGTCCTCTACGCGCTCCTCGCCGTCAGCCTGGTACGCATCGTGCCCGTCATGCTCGCGCTCATCGGCACGGACCTGTCCCTGACCGACCGGCTGTTCCTCGGCTGGATGGGGCCCAGGGGAGTGACCTCGGTCGTCTTCGGGCTGCTCGCCGCCCTGGAACTGCGCGGCGCGAGCGGGGGCAACTTCATCTCCCGCGTCATGGTCATCACCGTCATGGTCAGCATCGTCGTCCACGGCCTCAGCGGCGAACCCCTGGCCCGACGCTACGCCCGCAGCCGGCGCGCCGCACCGGCGCCGACCCCCTGACGGCCCGGCCTCGGGCGCCGGCCGCGGCGCGGGCGTCACGAGCGGCGAGCGGGGCGCAAACGGGAGTCTGCGAACGGACGACGTGGTCCGCCGCGCCCGGACCGCATGCCCGCCCGCCTGATCGCCGAGCCCTGCGAACCGGCCGCCGCGCACGCGCGGCTCCGAACGAGTGGACTCGGCCGGAATCCCTCCGGCACGTGCCCTGAGCCCGGTGCCGAGGTGGTGACGTTGCCGTCCGAGAGCCCCTGACCCGGAAGAGGCATCCCCGCATGCGACGTTCCCCCTCCCGGCGCCTGTTCGCCGCGGCACTCCTCGTGGCATCCGTACTGGCCCCCGTGACGACGGCCCCAGCAACGGCCGTGCCCGCCGCGGCCGCCGACCGGCACGGCCCGCGGGACGACTGCCCGCCCGACGGACTCGGCACCGAGACGGTGGCCAGGCTGGACAAGGCGATCGAGGAGGTCCGGCAGCAGGCCGGCATCCCGGGCGTCGTCGTCGGGCTGTGGATGCCGGGCAAGGGCAGCTACGTCCGCGCGAGCGGCGTCGCCGACACCGCCACCGGCCGGCCAATGTCGAAGAACGGATTCGTCCGCATCGGCAGCGAGACCAAGACCTTCACGGTTACCGCGCTCCTCGAACTCGTCGACGACGGGCTGGTCGGCCTGGACGACCCCATCGCCGACTACGTCGACGGCGTACCGGACGGCGAGAACATCACCCTGCGCCACCTCGCCGGGATGCGCAGCGGCCTGTTCCCCTACACCGCCGACGCCCGGTTCCAGCAGGCACTGTTCCGCGACCCGAGCCGCTCGTTCACACCGCGGGAGGTGCTCCGCTACGGCTACCGGCACGACAACACCTTCGCACCGGGCGCCCGGTTCCAGTACTCCAACACCAACCTGGTCCTGCTCGGCCTGGTCGTCGAGAAGGTCAGCGGCCGGCGCCTCGCCGACTTCCTCGACCAGCGGGTGCTCCGCCCCGCGCGCCTGCACCACACCCTGCTCCCCGCCGACGCCTCGTTCTCCGCACCCCACCCCCGCGGCTACACCAACCAGACGCTGACCGGCGCGGTCGAGGACTCCACCGACTGGAACCCCAGTTGGGCCTGGGCGGCCGGCGCGATGATCTCCGACCTCCACGACCTGCGCCGCTGGGCCGGGATCGTCGCCACCGGCGAGCTGCTCAGCCCGCGGACGCAGGCGGAGCGCCTCACGACACTGCCGACCGGATTCCCCGGCACCAGCTATGGGCTCGGCATCTTCGAGACGGGCGGCTGGGTTGGTCACAACGGCAGCATCCCGGGCTACGAGACCGTGACCGTGTACCTGCCCTCGCAGCAGGCGACTCTGGTGCTCATGCTCAACACCGACATCACCACCGGGGGAGTGGAACCGAGCACCCCGCTCGCCCGGGCCATCACCGAGATCGTGACACCGGACAACGTCTACGACCGCCCGGTCCCGCCGAGGTGACACTCAGGACGCGCATCGTCGATCGCTAACCCCCAAAAGCGGGTGTCGCCCGGCACTTCCCTTCCGCGACGTCGAGATAGGCCATCGTGTTACCGGAATCGCTCTCCTCGGTGTAAACGATGATCTCGGTTCCCGAGGGGAACTGCCCCTCGGGCGCACGCTCGTGCACATGCGACGCGACGGTGTCGCACACGGCCGCACCACGCCGGCGCGCCTCCGCGCCTGGACTCCACGTCGTGAACACCCTCACGATGGCGTCGTGGACCGAGACATCGGCAAAGTCCTTGCGCCACTGGGAGCCGTACTTCTCCTGCAGGGCCGCTTCCACACCCTTCTCCGCGTCCCGGTACTTCTCCTCGTGCGTGACTCCGGGGTAGTCCGAGTCCGTCGCAGGCGATGAAGACGCCGTGGCGGCGACCGCAGGCCTGTCATCAGCGGGACGGGGCGCAGATCCGGTACAGGCAACCGCAGTCCAGGACAGCGCCACACAGAGGGCAGCGCCGAGACCTCTCCGCCCGCCGCCCCGTCTCCTCGTTGCGGGCTTCCGCGCTCTCCACTGGTACGCCATGGCGACCTCCACTGTGCTCCGGGTGATGTGTTCTCGCGAACAGGCACAGCTGCCAACGGCTACCATTGATCGGCTGTTTCGTGAGGAACAGGCGCTGACCACGCCTCTCGCACATGACGTGCTTGATCAGTAGCGCATTCTCCGGACCTCAGAACCTCAACGCAAGCTCGACTCCCACCCGCACCGGGCATGAGGCGCTCATCGCGCTCGCAGGTCTGCTCGGTGGATCTCACCGGCCGCCAGGACCGCGCACGCCGCGCCGACGAGCAGCAGCCCGGGGATGCCCAGCAGAAGGCGCTGGTCGTTCTCCAGCACCGTCAGGTACTGGGCCCGGGTGATCTCGACCGTGCCGCGCGCGTGCGGGGCGGTGCTGAACGCGGTGTACCGGCCGTCACGGATCTCCGGCCCCTGGAGATGTCCGTCCCCGCCTCCCGGGCCGAACGAGACTGCCAGCCCCAGCGCTGCCAAGGCGACCATGACCACCTGCACCCGGCCCGGCAGGCACCGCAACGCCATCAGGAGCGTCCACCGGTCCGCCTTCGCGAGGACGCCCCGCACCACCGCCGCCACGACGACCGGAAAGGCCGCCACGAGCAGCAGCACGGCCAACCAGCGCACCCCCGCCCACGGCAGCATCCCCGGCAGCCAGGTGAGCGCGGCCGCCGTCAGCAGCACCGCGCCCAACCCCAGCGCGACGGCACTGTGCACCTTGAAACTCCACCCCATGCCCCGCAGCATCACACGCCCACGGACGCCGATCCCATGCCGGAACCCGGCAACGACACCCACCGCCCACCTGCCGGAACCCGCAAGGCCGACACCGGACCGACCCCGAATCGGGCGGAGATCCGGTGAATCGGCGGTGTGAGCGCGCGGGGGCCGCCAGGATGGTGGCGTGAGCGAACAGAACGCGGGATCGGTCCCGGGACCGGTGGTGGTGCGGGTTCCGGTGGAGCCGGTGGAGGCAGCGATGGAGGCCGATGCCCTCGACGCCGCGGCCAGCCACAGTTCTCTGGCGGTGCGGGGGCCGCTGTTCGGCATCGCCGTGCAGGACCGGGAGACGGAAGGCGGGCGCCGGTGGCGGGTGGTCGTCGAGGTCACCCACGGCTGTCCGCAACAGGCCCGCGACGCGCTGAACTCCCTGCTCTGGTTCAGGGCGAAGGACGAGGCGCAGGCCCGCGGGGAGCGGCGTGCGCTGCTGGCCGCGGTCGCCCGGCTGGAGAAGGAGTGTGTCGACGAACTCACTGTGCTCGGCACCGTCTACCGCGTGGTGCGGGCCGAGGAGTACGCGGCCGTCGACGCGCAGGGCGACATCGAGACGCCGCGGCCCACCGATCCCGAACCTCCCGTCCCCGACTGGAGCACCGACGCGGGCGCCCGCAGTCCCCGGATCGACGACGGCCTGGTCCTGGACCCGGACGCACCCCTGTCCCCGCTGCAGGCGGCCGAGCGCCTCGCCCTGCGCCCCCTGGCCTACAGCGGGTCCCGGTTCCCCGCCCATGTCCTGGCCGACTCAGCACGGGCGGTGGAAACCCATCCGGACGTCCTGCTGATGCCGGCAGCCTTCCAGATCGCCGAACGTTCCGGCGACGGCCCCTGGTCACCGGGCAGCGCCCTGCACGCCACCGCCCACGACGCCCGCCGCACCCTGGACTTCGGCCTGACCTGGATGGAGCCCCGCTCCCGCGGCCTGATTCCCTTCGGCGCCGACCGCACGGCCGATGCCCGCCACCCGCCCGCCGGCACCACCGACGCGGCAGCCGCGGCGCTCAACGCACTCGCTAAGGCCGCGGACAGGCTGCGCGTCGGCCGCTGCGACCAGGTCGAGGCCCACAACACCGTCTACCGCATCGCCCGCTCGCGACGCCTCCTGCGCTGGGGCCCCGACGGCCCGGAAGGCCCCCGCCCGTCCGACACCAGCACCCACACCCCCAAGGCGCTCCACCCGCGCCTCGACGAGGACGGCACCGTCCATTACGACGCGCCCGCGGAAGACGAACCCGCCTCCTGACAGGAGCGGGGCGCGCACGGGGCCCGCTCCGACCCCGGCACCTGTGCCCGAATCTCAAACGGACGTCCGGCGAGCGGCTCTGGTTGACAGGAAGCCAGGGCTCCTTTCCTGCGATCGGACAGCGGTGTGCACCCGCTGAATGCCGGGGATGCCCATCTCGACGAGGACCCCGTCGCGCAGCATCCACAGGCCGAACACGTCGTCGTCCTCGTCGTGCAGCATGACCTGCACACAGGCGGGCTCGTTCCACGGGAGCGACTCCAGGTCCCTGAGCACACCCCGGCGCTCCTGCCACCTCTCGAACTCGACGTACCAGCCCCCGACGAACCAGGGAACCCGCACGAAGCAGCCGCGCCAGGTACGGGCCTCGTCCGGCCGCGTCAGCGGCTCCATCACCTCGTCCTCGTACCGCGCCAACACGATGACCTGCGCCATTCTGCTCATGCCCGGTATGCCACACCGTGCCGGGTACCGAAGGCAATCGAATGGGGCCGGGCGATGCCCGCGCTGATGGGCGGCGCGGGCCGACCGGTGATGGCCCGGCGGCCCGCCGGTCTCCATCAGGCCGGAGGCCATCTCAGGGTGTTCCTGCCGCAGTCGGACCGGCTGACCGCCGCCGTCCGCCAGGAAGTTGTCACGCAGGTGCGCCGAGCGGCGGGTGGTCGAGCACGCGGGGCTTGTATTCGACGAGCTGGGTGCGGCCGTCGAAGGTGCGGTGCTCGATCATCTCCAGGGCGACGTCCGGATAGCCGTCGTAGATGCGTTCTGCACCGGTGGCCCCGGTGATCACCGGGAACATCACGACCCGGAAGCGGTCGACGAGTCCGGCTCGCAGCAGGGACCGGCCCAGGCTGAGGCTGCCGATCGTGCTGAGGAGCCCCGAGCCACTCGCCTTCATGGCGCGGACGGCCTCGACGGCGTCGTCGCGGACGAGCGTGGTGTTGGCCCAGGTCAACGGCTCCTCGAGAGAGGAGGAGAACACGACCTTGGAAGCCCTCGTGAGCTCGTCGACGGACGCCTCCTCTTCGGGCCTGAACTCGTCCTGGCCGGTCGGGACCTCGCCTGCGGCGAAGCCCGACATCAGGCGGTAGGTGTTCGCTCCCATCAGGTAGGTGACCTCGGGCTGCTCGCCGAGCCACGCGAGGTACTCCGGGCCCTCCAGGCCCCAGAACCCGGGCCATCCTTCTCCTGACGCGTAGCCGTCGAGGGAGGTGATGAAGTCGACGAGAAGCTCTGACATGGCGGTGTCCTTTCCTTGGTGTCACAAGCTTGGACCGGCCGGGAGCCGCGAACTCATCGGCCGCGGTGGAGAAGGTGAATCGGCTCGGGCCGACCGCAACGCTCAGCCGGTCGGGGGAGCCGCTCGGGAGCGATCCGCGAGCTTCCCGTCCCCTACACGGCCGCGCACAAGCAGTTGGTCCCCACCGAGCCCACAGTGCCCGCCCCGCGCTCGGGGGCCGGGGCCGGCGAGCAGCGCCGGCACCGGCGGCCCCGGCGGCCCCGGAGCGGCCCGTCCCGCCGTCCCCGCGGTGGCCGCACCCGCTGTGGCGGGGGACCAGGAGGCGAACGGGCTCGGCCCCGGAGCCGCGCGCGGGTGTGTCAGATCTGGACGACGGCCTCGGCGCGCATCCAGCCGCGGCCGTCGGCTGCCGCGTCGGTGGCGACCAGGACGTAGCCGTACTCGTTGTAGCTGGCGCCCTCGCAGGTCGAGGCGCCGACGATGTCACCGGCGTGCTTGGTCTTGACGACCACGCTGTTCGGGTTCGGGTTCTCGTACACACCGGCGGTCGGCCACAGGACCTTGTACTGGCATCCGGACGCGGCGTACGCGCTGGCCGCGGGGCCGACGACGAGCACACCGGCGCAGCTGAGCGCGGCGGCCAGGACGACGGTGGTGAGACGGTTCATGCGCATGAGTGGTGACGCCCTTCAGGATCCGACGATCTGTCAGCGCACACAATTGCAGTACCGTCGCCGGATTGTCGCCCGCCCGCACACGTCTTCACCGGCTTGCCACCGGGACAGTGACCCCACATCCTCGGCGTTGTCCCCGAAGTGTGCAGGGCTCTGCGGGTACTTCATCGATGACCTCGACCGTGAGGGCGGCAGATGCCGTTCCTGGCTCCGGCTGCACTCGTTCTTCTCGGTACGGGGCTTGCCGGGACAGGCTCAGGCCACCGCAGCTGGGGCGGCGCCGGAGGCCTGTGCTGCAGAGCGCGGATTCTGCTCCCGGCGTTGCCGCGCCGTCGCTGTCCGAGCCGGGGAACGGCTGTCCCGCTGCCGGCATGGCGTATCGAAGGTCAGCCTTGCGGGTCCTGCGGTTTGACCTCGACTTCGCGCAGTTTCCGGTCAGTGAGCTCGACGCGCGCTTCGGTGCGATGACCGCGAGCGATGTAGTCACGCACGACCACCTCGATGGCGTCCTGCGGCGACGCGACGCCGGCCAGGACCATCACCTCCACCACCAACTCGGCATCGAGACTGATATTGACCTTGGCCACGGCCCTCTCCTCGTCGGCCCCACTCCGCAACGAATCGCTCCAGAACCTACCTCCATCAGCAACGCCTGCGCACGGTGATCCGCGCTTCGACCTCCTCGCGGCCCTCGATGTCAGGGGGCCACGTCGTGCCGGCGGTGTGGGTACGGAGCCGGCCACCTGCGTATGCGTCAGGTCCCGCAGCCTTCCGCGACCGGTGGTCGCGGTCTTCCTGCCCGACACCGGGGGGCGAGGGCGAGGTGATGCCCTTGGTGAACGGGCCTGGCCTTCACCGGCTCTGACAGCCACTGCGGCTGCTGCCTTCTGCCGCGGCGGCGACCTCGACCGGACCCGGGTGCCGTGATCCGCCCAATGCCGTGCGGTCCGGTCAGGGCTGCCGCGGCGCACGGCCTATCAACTTTACCTTCCGGTTGGTAAAGTAGAGTCATGGCAAGAAACGTGAAGCGCCTGATCCTGGACGGCGCGCTGGAGCTTCTCCGCATCGAGGGCGGCGGGTCGATCACCCTGGACGCGGCGGCCAAGCAGGCCGGGCTCACCAAGCCCGGGCTGATGTACCACTTTCCGACCAAGGAAGCCCTGATGCTCGCCGTGGTCGACCATGTCGCGGACCGATGGGTGCAGCTGCTGCGCGACCGGCTGAGCAGGCCGCTGGAGACCGCGTCACCGCACCAGCGCATCCGCGCCTACGTCGAGGTCGCACTCGATGCCCCGTTCGACCGGGCGGACTTCGCGATCTGCGCCGACGCCCACTACCGCACCGCGCTGACCGACACCTGGGTGCGCCGCATCGAGCCCTGGATCACCCTGCCCGACACCCTGCCGGACACGGAGCGAGCCCGGCTCACCGCCGCCCGGCTCCTCGCCGACGGCTACTGCACGGCCGCCGCCACCAGCGTCTTCCCCGTGCCCGACCGCGACCGCCTCCAACTCCTGGCCGTGACCGAAGACCTCCTGAAAGACGAGACTTCCCGATGAAGAAGTGGCTGCTCCTCGTGGCGGCGATCCTGCTCGAAGTCACCGCCACCCTCTCGCTGCGCGGAGCGCTCGACCACCCGGCGCTCTACCTCGTCGTCGCAGCCGGCTACATCGGCGCCTTCACCGTGCTGTCCCTGGTGCTGCGCGCGGGCCTGCCCCTCGGCGTCGCCTACGGCATCTGGGGCGCCTCCGGTGTCGCGCTCACCGCCGTCCTCGCCACCTTCATCTTCGGCGACCCGCTCACCGCGCTCATGGGCGTCGGCATCGCGCTGGTCATCGCCGGAGTGCTGTGCGTCGAACTCGGCACGCAGGCCGCGCACGCCCGTCAGAACCAGGACACGCAAGGAGCGGCCTCGTGACCTGGATTCTCCTCATCGGCGCCATCCTGACCGAGGTCGCCGCCACCCTGTGCCTGCGGATGGCCTCCCACGGCGGCGGCACCAAGTGGCTCGCCGGCACCGTTGCCGGATACCTGGCCGCGTTCGGCTGCCTCACCCTGGCCCTCGACGGCGGCCTGGCCCTCGGCGTCGCCTACGGAATCTGGGCCGCCAGCGGCGTCGCCCTGACCGCTGTCGCCTCCCGCATCCTGTTCCACGAACCCCTGACCAAGGTCATGGGCGCAGGCATCGGTCTCATCGCCGTCGGAGTCCTCTGCATCGAACTCGGCGCCACCCACTGAGGTTTTCTCAGCGACCTTCTGATGGGATCTCTCAGCCGACGATGCGAGCCGTGGCGAGGTCGGCGAGGATCTGCTCCACGGTTTGGTGGGGTGTCTGGTTCGACGTGTCCAGCCAGAGTCCGCGGAGCGGGGTGTCCCGGCGTAGTGCGTCGTCCAAAATGTCGACCGTCCAGGGGCCGCCGTAGCCGTTCTTGTGGCGGCCGGCCTCACGCGCTGCGACTGCTTCGGGGCGGGGGGCAAGGACGACCAGATACAGGGGCCTCGCCTTCACGGCGTCAAGGTAGGCATCCAGGTGCTCGCCGAGAACGACGTCTTGGACGACGACGGTCCATCCCGCCTGCGCGTACAGGTCTGCGACCGCGGCGGATGCCTGGTAGCGCAGTCGCAGCTGAGCCCTTCCCTCGGCGGTCGGCTGGGGCGTGAACTCCTCGCGACCGGACACAATCATCCGCCGGAAGCTGTCGCCGCGCAGGTGCACGGAGCGTGGGAGCCGCTCGGCCAGCAACTGGGCGACGGTGGACTTCCCTGAGGCCATGACTCCAGTAACGAGCACGACTGCGGAACTGAGCTCCTGCACTGTTGGCCCCCGTCGTGGTGCACCTGAGTCGGAACTGCCGTGAAATCCCTGGTAGGACAGGTCTCACCACAAGATCATGTTCGTAACCAAGAGGCTTCACGTTGGTCACCTATGTTGCCACGCTCGATGTCCCCCGCCAGGTCGTGGACTACCTCGCCCGCCTACTGGCCGCGCACCGCCGCCTAATCGGCACTCCGCGCGGCTCGCGGGCGCTCGGGCCGTTCCGGCAGGCCGTGCTGGTGTTGCGCTGGTTCCGGGAGCGTGGCTGCGTGCACTGCCTGGCGCGAGACGCCGGGATCTCGCAGGCCACTGGCTACCGCTACCTGCACGAGGGCATCGACGTCCTTGCCGACCAGGCCCCCGACCTGCACGACGTCCTGACACGCTGCCAGGAGGAAGGAATGACGCACGTGATCCTGGATGGCACCCTGATCGAGTCGGACCGCGTCTCCGGGGAGCGCGAGAACGGCAACGACCTGTGGTTCAGCCAGAAGCACAAGGCGTTCGGCGCCAACGTGCAGTTTCTGTCCGCCCCGGACGGCACTCCGCTGTGGGTATCCGAGGTTGAGCCCGGATCGACGCCTGACATCACTGCGGCCCGGATCCACGTCCTGCCCGCGCTCTACAAGGCGGCTGCCCAGGGCCTGCCGACCCTGGCAGATAAGGGCTACATCGGGGCGGGCATCGGCATTCGTGTCCCGGTCCGCCGCCCGACAGGCCGCTCCGAGCAAGCCCTCCACATCGACATCCGGATGACGAACGCCCTGATCAGGTACGTCCGAGCCCTGGGGGAACGTGCCGCCGCCGAGCTCAAGGAACGCTGGCGCGCGCTCAAGCGCATCACACTCAGCCCCTGCCGCATCGGCGACATCACCCGCTCCGCACTCGTCCTCAACCAGCGCTGGAAGTGATCTTCATAGAGAAAACCTCACTGACCCGGCATTCCCCGTCAGGGCATGAACCCTCCGGGCGTTCCAGCTCGGTGTGTTGTTATAAATGATCCACCCCTTCGCCGGTGTAGGTGATTCAGCCACTCCAGGGGTGTTGCAGGGGGCGGCAGTACCCCTGGCTGGACAGGACTGCCAGGTCGAGCCACGGAGGGCCGCTTCATTTTCGCAGGATGTGAGGGTTCCCGAGGGGCGACCACGGCCACGCTCCAGGAGTTGGTCTGGGGCGGTATATGCGACGCTTTGGAGTGGTGCTGGTGAGCGAAAATCAGGGGTACCTAGAGGAACTGAACTATCTGGTGGACTACGCCAGGATGAGTCCGGTCTATTTCTTCCTGGTACGCGATTCCGCGGAATGCCTCGCTGGTGACTCGGCAAAAGAGTCCGAGATTCGTCAAGAAACCCTGCGATTGATCTCCGGAATGCTGGATCAAGGGATTCAGGTCGGGGACATGGGCAGCGCGGAAGGCGAAGATCTTCTTCCGTGGGGAATTTCCAAGGAGGAGACACTTCGGCGAGTGGCGGACGAGATGCGACGCCTAGAAGATCCACAGCGTTTCATCGGTATCTGCTGGTTCGGTACAGCTGACTAACCTCGATCTTTCGTGACGGTCCGTGGGTTTCTTCGGCGGGCCGTTTCGGTTGTTCGGGCTGGTGGTGGTCAGGCTGATGGCCCGGCTGTCGCGTCGGGTGGGCGCCGGGTTCCACGGCTCCGGCGGGGGTGGTGCTGCTCGCAGGGACGGGAACACGCTGGTCAGCCGGGGTTCGGGAGGGCTTCGAGTCGTGCCAGGGCGTCGGTGATCATGTGGGTCCAGGGCCAGTGGCGGGCGAACCGCAGGTGCCGGCGGCGGGCGGTGGTGACCAGCTGGGCGGCGGCGGAGAAGAGGCGGAGCCTCAGGCGGCGGGGTTCCCACCTGCGGGTTTCGCCGGTCAGGGCGAGCATGGGCATCCAGGCGAGGAGGTCGAGGGCGATCTGGACGATCTCCAGCCAGATCTGGTTCTGCTTGGTGTCGTGCAGGGGCAGGTTGCGCAGGCCGGTGGCGCGAGCGGCACGGATGCGGTCCTCCGCCCGGGCTCGCCGGCGGTGCCGCAGTTCGAGTGCGGCGATCGGGATGCCGGTGGTGTTGGTGGCGAACGCGGTGAGCCGCAGGCCGTCGGCGTCGGTGATCCGCAACTGGGCGCCGGGGTGAGGCCGTTCCTTCCGCACGATCAGCCGCATTCCCTTCGGCCAGCCCTTCAGGCAGTCGCCGGACAGTTCGGCGACCCAGGCCCCGTCCCGGATCTCGCCGCCGGGCTCGGTCGCCGCCGTCCAGGCCGAGGCGGGGGCCTTGAGGACGGCCTGGTGAATCTGCTCGGTGATGGTCATGCCGACCGAGTACGACAGCCACCGGCCGCGTTGGGCGAGCCAGGCGACGAACTCGTGGGTGCCGCCTCCTGAGTCGGTACGGATCAGCGTCCGGCGTCCGCGCCGGTACTTCTTCGGCAGCTGGGCCAGGGCGAGTTGGGTGGTGGTGATGTGGTCGGCGGCGGTGTTGCTGCCTGCGTTGCCGGGCCTGAGCAGGCCGGCCACCGGCTCCCCGCTGCCACTGCTTCCGTGGTCGACGAACCCCATCAGGGGGTGGTGTCCGAAGGTCTTCTTCCAGGTCGCGGTGGCGTCCTGCTTCTCGGAGTGGGCCAGAACGAGGACCCCGTCCAGGTCCACGATCACCTGCCCGCCCGCGTCAGGAGCCGCGGTTTTGGCCAGGCTCCAGACGCGCTCGCGGGCTTCGGCCCGCGCGGCCCGTATCGCGGACAGGGCCTTCGGCCCGGCGGCGGCGAGGGTGTCGACGAGCCGGGAGACGGTCGGGTCGGACGCCACCGGCCCGAACACGGCCGGCTCGGCCCGCAGCATCCCGACATCCGCGAGGCAGTCCCCGCCCAGGGCGACCGCGAGTGCCACGTCCAGCAGGATCTTCCCTGGATCGTGCACTGCCCGTGAACGTCGCCACGGCGTCAGTGCCGTCGATATCGCCTGGTCCAGCCCGGCCTTGCGGGCGGTCTCGACCAGCAGCACGGCCCCGGCCTGGGACACCACTCCGCGACCACCGCCCTCGATGCGGACGCGTGGATAGGACCCGATACGCTTCTTCACCTGGGAAGTGCCTCCGGCATGGCAGGAACAAGGACCTCGACAATCCTCATTCTTGCTGGTCAGAGGCACTTCTCGTTTACCTGACCGCCCGTCGGACAGCCCGCTTCATGAAAGCGCGAGGCTAAAGGGCTTTCCCGATATCGCCGTGCAAGAAAGGTGCCACTACGGTCGGCTCTTCACGCCGTGAGCGGGTAGTAGCCCGACCAACACGGCTACGGCCTCAACAGCGTTCGGCGTGACGAGTACGAGTACGGGGTCGGGCTTCCGGAAGAGAAGGCCACTCCAGACCCGGAAGAAGGGGCGGCCCTCCGGCCCATCGGTGTCGAAGGAGATGGACCCGGCCAGCTCGTGCACGTCGCTCGGTGCGCCGGACATCTGACGGGAACGCCGCTATCGTGCCGTGCGTGGTGGGTACCGAGGAGACGCGTCTGATCGTGGTCCGGGGGAACAGCGCCTTGGGCAAGTCGTCCGTCGCGGGTCGCCTGCGCGAGAGGTTCGGCCGCAACCTCGCGATCGTCGGGCAGGACAACCTGCGACGGACCGTGCTACGCGAACACGACCGGCCGGGCGCCGCGAACATCGGCCTGATCGACCTCACCGCGCGCTACGCCCTGGACAACGGCTTCCACGTCGTCATCGAGGGCATCCTGTACGCCGATCACTACGGCAGCATGCTCCAGGACCTCGTGCGCACCCACCGCGGCGTCTCCCGCTGCTACTACCTCGATGTGCCCTTCAGGGAGACGGTGCGCCGACACGCGACAAAGCCCGATGCCGAGTACCTCCAGCACGTCACCGAGGAGCACCTGCGCGACTGGTACCGCGAGGGGGACCTGTTGCCCGACGCCCTCGAGACCGTCATCGGCACCACCAGCGCCCTGGACGATCCTTCGGGAGAGCGGCCTGGACCGGTGCTGCCGACCGATCGCTGATGCCTGCGACGTCGTCGGCCGAGCCGGCCTTTGAGCCTGCTCGAGCTCGCCCAGCAGGACTTCCGAGACCTGCTCGTGGGCACCGGCTTCGCCGACGCGGACTGGCGCGAGCGCTTGGACGCCGCGTTCGCCCTGGGACAGTCGGCGAGTAGAGGCGCGGACGCTGCCGGTGAGGCGCCTGCCAACACCGCGCACGACATAGACCCCGTGCACCACGCCACCGCACTCGGCCGCGTCGACTCGTCGTCCCGTCGTCCCGATGTCCCGACGTTCCGGCGATGCGTCGCCGGTGAACGATGGCGCCGAACAGCGCGATACACCAAGGGTGCCGCGTCCGAGGCACAAGGGCCGGGACGTGCTGCCTGTCCGTTCCCGTATCACCACGCCGCGAACGCTCCCGGCTTGGTAACCGCTGATCATGGCTGCTTGACCTTGCCGCTGGCGGCAGGGTTGCACGATGACCGGCATGAACAGGACCGCACCGCAGAGCAGCAGGGTTGTCGCCGTCACCGGAGCAGGTACTGGCATCGGCCGGTCAACCGCCCGGGCCTTTGCCGTGGAGGGAGCCCTCGTGGTCGCGATCGGCCGGCGAGCCGGGCTTCTCGAGGAGACCGCTGCCGGGTACGACCGGATCGTGCCGTTGGCTGCCGACATCACCGCCGAGGGCGAGCCCGATCGGATCATCCGCGCCGTGCTCGACTCCCACGGCCGGCTGGACGTGCTGGTCAACAACGCCGGCATTGTGCGCAGCGGCGCCCTGGGCACGCTGACGCCGGAGACGATCGCGGTGCAGCTTGCCACCAATCTCGTCGCCCCGATCCTGTTGGCCCAGGCCGCGCTGCCACTCCTGGAGAAGGCGGGCGGGGTGATCGTCAATATCAGTACCTCGGTGGGGCAGCGGGCCTGGCCCGGCAGCTCGGTCTATGCGGCGACCAAGACCGCTCTGGAACTGCTGACCCGTAGCTGGGCGGTCGAGCTGGCGCCCCGCGGGATCCGGGTGGTGGCGGTCGCCCCCGGCGCGATCGACACCCCCATTGGTGACCATCAGGGCCTGACGCCGGAGCGGATGGCCGCGGTACGGGAGTGGCAGATGGCGCACACACCGCTGGGCCGGATCGGCCGCCCCGAGGAGGTGGCCTGGGCCGTCAGCCTGCTTGCCTCGCCGGCCGCGTCGTTCGTCACCGGCGCGGTGTTCCCCGTCGACGGCGGGGCGGTCGTGGCGTGATAGGAGTGGCCTCGGAGGTGGGACGGGTGCGGATAGGCGAGCTGGCCAGGGTGACGGGGGCATCCGCCCGTGCGCTGCGGCACTACGAGCAGGCCGGGCTGATCTCCTCCGGACGGGCCCCCAACGGCTACCGCATCTACGACGAACACGTGGCGGTGCGCGTACGCAACATCCGCTACTTGCTGACGGCCGGGCTCACCCTGGACGACGTGCGCGTGTTCCTGCCGTGTCTGGACGGCGATGTGGCCGCCGCGCCGCCCTCGGACAAAGGACTGCGGGTCGCACGGGAACGCCTCGCGGTCCTCAACGAACGGATTGCCTCCCAGACCGAGGCCCGCGACCGGCTGGAAGCAGCACTCCGGAGGAAGAGCGGTGCCGGACCCCGCACAGTGACCTGACCGGTCGGTCTCGCTGCCGAGCAGGTCCGGGGCCGGACCCACCGCATGATGACCCCACGAGTTGGCTGACCGGCTTCTTCGAACCGGTCGGACGGGTCGGTGCGGCCCCGGGCGGTTCGATCCGGTGCGCTGGCGACATGGGTGGTCGGGGTTGTTGAACCACCAGGGGTGCACCCCCACGAACGCTTCAGAGCCGGCGGCGGTTGAGTACCCCGATCAGAGTGGCAAGATCGGCGGCGCCGGCGGGATCGTCCGCGTAGCGGGTGGTCTGGAGAGGGCCGATCTCAGGAAGGGCGATGTCCTCCCGCGCCAGGACATGGACCAAGGTCAGCAGTGCGGCGCGGGCATTGCCATCGGTGAAGGGGTGGAAGAACGCCACATCGAGGTAGGCGCGGGCCGCGCGTGCCGCTGGAGGGAGGTCCGGGTCGGTCGCTTCGCGCAGGCAGCAGTCGAAATCAGACTGCGTGTGAGAGGTGAGACCGTAGCGCTCGCGGCCGGCCTTCGCATAGGCGTCGCCCACGCGGAACGGTGTCTCTGTTGCAGCGAGGACTTCGCGCTGCCAGCGGGCCAGGAGTGCGAAGTTCAGCGGGCTCCGGCGTACGGCATCCTCTCGGGCCAGGGTGTGTGCGGCGAGCAGACGCTCCGCGCGCATCGGGTCGCGCCGGCGCACCGGTCCCTCACACCAGGACGGGAACCCGTCGCGGCCGGCCGGGACCCGTTTCAGGGCCGGTGCACGGTGCCAGTCGACCTCGCGGCGCACGCGCAGCCAAGCCGAAAGGCTGTCAGTAGCGGTCATGCAACTCCTCCAGCGCCGCCCTCTCACGGTGGTCCTGGTACGGGGCGCGGCCGGTGAGGCCGATGGCCAGGTCCTCGCCGACGGATTCGATCAGCGTCCGCTCCGGAAAGACCCAGCTCCTGAACCGGCCGCCGATCGCGCTCTCCACCGCTCGCGCGGCTTCGGCCCGGTCCATGCCGGTGCTGGTCAGAAACCAGCCCAGGACGAGCGATGCCTGCCCGTACCAGCCTCCCTCCGCACCCGAGTCCAGGGTGTGGGTCACGAGCCGGACGCAGGCCCGCTCCAGGTGCCAACTGCGATCCTCGGGTGCGGCGTCCGGCGGCGGCGCCAGTTCGGCGAAGCGCTGGGCCGTTCGCTCCAACCACTCCCGCCACTCCAGCAGGGCGGCCACGACCCGTTCCGCGGTCGCGTCGGGGGCCGTCACCGAGGTCGGCCCGCCGGCCCAGTTGCCGATGGGCCCACCGTCGCGGTAGCTCCAGTTCCATCCCCAGGTCCAGGTGCCGTATCGCTCCCGGATGACCGCGTCCACCTGGCTCTCACACCAGTGTTCTCCCTGCCACCAGCCGGCCATGTCGGAGAGCACGGGCGGTACCCACTCGCGGACCAGCGAGCGGAGGCGTTCCTCCTCGTCCTCGTCCCAGGCGAACGTGTGGCGGGCAGGGTCGGAGTCATCCCAGTCCCGGATGTCCTCGTGATTGAGGCGAGGCACACGGTTCTCGGGGAGAGGCAAGGAGTCACGGTTGTACGTCAGGGCCGGCCACTCTTTCCGTTCGATGTGATCGACCCACCAGTCTCGGCTCAATGCCCCCGGGACAGCGAAGGGTTTTCCGGACCGCGCCGGCTTGCCCGTCATCCTCGGCCTCGCCCAGGTCTCCCCGTACCTGACCGAGCACCGGGCACATCCAGCGGTTCGGGGAGTACTCCACCGTGGACCTGCGGGCCGGCACGGGCGCGGTGCGCGATGCCGAGAGGGCCGAGCGACCGGTGCTGGTGGTCGCCCACAGAAACTCACGCAAGGCCCGCTGCGCCCCAACCGCGAGACCGCCATCGCCGCAGCCGTCCTCACCCCGGAGCCTCAACACCGGCCATGCTCAGTGTGCCGACAGGCCGAGGCGTTCCCTGGCGTTCCTCAGGTCGGCGGTGAGCGCGTCGCTCATCGGATCCCCGGCTCGGTCCAGTGTGTCGACGAGAGCGGCCGCTGCGGTCAAGGCGGTCTCCTCGGCCTCGCGCAGGGGCACGGTCGCGGTGGAGTCGCCGGTGTTCATGGTGGCCCAGCGGTGGGCGGCATCGCAGAGGAGCAGTGCCTCCCAGAGGACGCGCAGTGCCGCGGGAAGGCGGTCGGATGCGATCAGCTGGTGGCCGATCCGGGCGAGCGAAGTGGCCTGACGTGGCACAGCGTTGACCACGTTCATCCGGCCGGTGGCCGAGAACCTGGCTCCGTCCCCGCCGCAGAGGGCAAGTCGCAGCGTCCGGATCTCCAGCGGATCCAGGGCGCCGGCCCGCGCGCCGCCTGCGAGCCTCGTGGATTCCGTCCGCTCCGCTTCCAGCAGTGCCTCCCGCAGACTCGGCGCCAGCACCGACGCGAACTCCCGCTCCATCTCCGCGATCCGATCATGCGACCCACGGGCGGCCATGGCCAGATGTCCGGCCGCCTCCGCGTCCCGCCCGGCCTCTCGCAGGTGGACACCGATCCGGGCATGAGCCCCGGAACTCCCGGCCCGGCCGAGTTCTGCGGCCTCCAGAATCACGCCGTCCACGGCCAGCGCCGCGTCCCACCGCCCACGCGCCGCCTCCAGCATGGAGACGACCGGGGCGGCAAAACCGATCGCGTACGTGAGCACCTCAGGGCCGACCCCGCCCATCTCCTGGTATCGCGCGAGGGACGCCTGGCCGCATTCCAGGGCCAGTTCATGGTCCCCTGCCCGCAGTTGGATCCCCGCGCCGACCGCGAGGATCCGGGCCGCGTCCCCGGACCGGTCCGAGAGCGGAGTGAAGGCTCCCGCCCGCATGTACCCACCGATCGCCATATCCAGATCACTGAGGGCACTGAAGGGACGGTCCCACTCGGCATAGGCCCGGGCCCTTCGCAGCCGGACATCGGCCGTCAGCAGGACCGCCGGAACGGGACCCGTCTCCTGCCGGTCCCCCCGCAGCTCACCCTCCTTCCGGGCGACGAGCTGCTCCGCCTCCATCCGCTGGTACAGCTTCTCGGCCTGGTCCAGGGCTGCGACCGCACCGGCCACGTCCCCGACATCGGTCCTGGCCCGTCCCATGGCGTAGAGCAGTCCCGCTCTGGCCTGGGGAACCTCGGGCAGGTCCGGGGAGGCGGCGTCCAAACGGTCCAGGGCGTGCTGCGCCCGCGCGAACTCGGCGAGCGCCCGTGCCGGCTCCTGACTCTGCTCGGCGGCGAGCCCTCGTTCGTAGGCCGTCCGGTACTCCTGGATCGCCTGCTCGGTACGATCCCGGTCCTGAGAGGCTCCGCGCCGCCGAAATATCCTCATCTTCCTTATATTCCCCTTGAGTTGACTACATCCAACCGTCCGGTGAAACGTCGGTATCCTGTCACGGCGTCTCCACCGGACGCCCGCGTTCACTTCGAACGGGTCTGTCACGACGGCGCCTCGGCTCGCGCGAGTGTCGGATCAGAGGAGCGGCGAGGCGGCGGTCCAGCCGCTCGCGTCCGTCGGGTGCCGCGATGTCGGGGGGCTCGGCGAGAGCGAGGGTCCAACTTACGGGCGGTCCGTGCGTTGCGCGCAAGGTTGTTCGACATTACCGTCATGGCTCGGTCCGGGGTGGTCACCGAGGTACGAAGGGGTTCAGGCGGCGTATGCGGCAGCGCAGCGTGCAGGTCATTCGGAATCCTGTCCTGGCCGGTTCGCATCCGGACCCGTCCGCGCTGCGGGTGGGTGACTGCTTCTATCTGGCGACCTCGACGTTCGAGTGGTACCCCGCCGTGCGGCTGCACCAGTCTCGTGACCTGGTGCGGTGGCGGCCGCTGGGTGGTGCTCTGGACGCCGCACGGCTCCTGGATCTCACCGGGTGCCCCGATTCCGGCGGGGTGTGGGCACCGAACCTCACCTTCACGGACGGCCTGTTCCACCTGGTCTTCAGCAACGTCTCCACCTATGCGGGAGGCTTCACCGACAGCCCCAACTACCTCACCACGGCCCCGGGGATCGAGGGTCCCTGGTCCGATCCGGTGCCGTTGCATGCACGTGGTTTCGACGCGTCCCTCTTCCACGACGGTCCCGACAGCTGGCTGCTGAACCTGGTCCACGACTGGCGGCCGGGACACGGCGGCTCGGCCGGCCTGGAAGCGACCCGCTACGACCGGTCCGCGCGCCGCCTGGTCGGGGATCCCGTGACTGTCGTGCTGCCGCCGCAGGCCGGCTGGATCGAGGGGCCCAACCTGTATCGGATCGGCGGCTGGTACTACCTGCTGACCGCCGACGGCGGCACCGGTTACGACCACCAGGTCACCGTGGCCCGCTCCCGTACTCTCACCGGCCCCTACGAACGTGACCCGCACGGGCCGTTGGTCACCGCCCGTCATCGTCCGGACCTGCCGCTGCAGAAGGCCGGGCACGGCAGTCTCGTCGAGACCGGCGACGGCGCGTGGTTCCTCGCCTACCTCGTGGCCCGACCCGAGGGCCGCCATGGCCCCTGTGTCCTGGGCCGCGAGACCGCGCTGGCGTCCGTCACCTGGACCGCCGACGGGTGGCCGCGTGTCCCGGACAGCCTGCCCGCACTCGACGTCGCGGCCCCTGACCTGGGCCCCGGCGACGACGCGACCGGTGCCGAGAGCGACGACGCCGACGAGGCCGACGGCTTCGAGCAGCCTGTGCTCGGGCCTCAATGGTCCACCCTGCGGCGTCCCGCGACGGACGACTGGGCCTCCCTCTCTGCGCGCCCGTCCCATCTGCGCTTGCACGGCGGCCGCTCGCCGCAGAGCCTGACCGGCCCCAGTCTGGTGGCCCGCCGGCTGACGGCGGCGCACGGCGCGTTCGAGGCGACCATGGAGTACCGGCCGCGGTCCTTCCAGCACCTGGCCGGCATCACCGCGTACTACAACACGCGCAACTGGTACTTCCTGCACGTCACCGCGGACGACGATAAGCATGCCGTGCTGCGTGTGGCCGGCTGCGACCGGGGCGTACTGAGCGTGGACGAGGCCGGGGGAGTACCACTGGGTGACGTGCGCCGTCTGTCCCTCGGCTTCGACCTGAGTGGACCCGTGCTGCGTTTTCGCTACGCCGTCGACGGCGACTGGTGTCCGATCGGCGTGCCCCTTGACGCCACGGTCCTGTCGGATGAGCACGCGGAGGAGTTCGAGCACGGGCAGATCAGGTCTCTCGGTTTCACCGGCGCGTTCGCCGGGATGTGGGCCTGGGATCTCACCGGTGGCGGCCTGCCTGCCGACTTCGACGAGGCGTCCTGGCGCGCGGCCTGTTGACATCCCGCTGACGTCGCGAGGACGTGTTCAGCCGCTCGGCGGGGCTGGTCGGAGGGCGACGACCGGCGATCGGGCGGGACGCGTCGACGCTGTGGGGCAGGGGGCACCGAGCAGGGCGAGGTCCGGAACCCGGATGCTGCCGATTCGTCCCGAGGCGCACAGAGCATGGTCCCGCCGCGCACAGAGCATGGCCGAACGGTGGCGCCCTACTCACAGCACGTCCTGATGCGGGAGGCCATCATGAAGACCAGCGGACTGGCGAACGGCTGCGCGCCGCACAAGACGCTCTGCGCGAGAGCGTCGGCTGAGAACACGGGGCAGGGGAGACAGCGGATGGACATCGGCAGCGCCGCGTTGGTCGTGATCGACATGCAGAACGGCTTCGTGAACCACCATAGCCGCCACGCCGTGCTCGCGGTCTCCGACCTGGTCGCCCAGTGGTCCGCCGCGGGCCGACCTGTGATCTTCACCCGGTACTTCAACTATCCGGACAGCCCCTACGAGCGCTTCTTCCAGTGGCGCCGACTCCAGGAAGCGCCCGAGACCGACATCGTCCCCGAGCTCGTCGAGGCCGCCGCCCACGCACACGCGGTCGTCGACAAGACCGGTTACACCCTCCTCACCCCGGAGGCCGCCGATCTGATCCGCCAGGCCGGCTGGACCGACCTCGTCTTCTGCGGGATCGCCACCGAGAGCTGCGTCCTGAAATCCGCTGCCGACGCCTTCGAGCACGGCTACGCACCCTGGATCGTCACCGACGCCTCCGCGAGCGACGCCGGCCCCGAGGTGCATGACGCCGGGCTTCTCGTCGCCCGCCGCCTGATCGGAACCGGCCAACTCGTCACCAGCGACCACGTGATCGGCCAACTCACCGCGTACGCCGGAGCCCCGGTGCTGGAATAGCCCCATGGCCGACACGCTGTACGACACCGACCTGATCATCATCGGCGGCGGCCCGGCTGGCTGCGCCGCCGCTCGCATGGCCGCTAGCGTCGGCATGCGCTCGATCCTCGTCGAGCCGGACCGGCTGTGCCGCAACCTCTACCGGATCCCGGCCTTGAACAACTCCCTCGGCGGCCACACCAGCGGCCCCGAGCTCGCTGACTCCATCGTCGAGGAGCTGAAGAACACTGAGCTGTGCCGCCTCGAACTCGGCCGACACGTCACCGAGCTCCACGCCGACGACGACCGGGTGACCATCACGGTGGACACCGGCACCCGTCTCACCGCCCCGTACGCCATCGTCGCCACCGGCGTCGGCCCGCTCCAGCCCCGCGACGTCCTCTGGATCACCGCCCCGGACGGCCTGACCCTGTCCCCGCTCTGGCAGGCCGAGGCGGACGAGGCCGAGGGCAGCACCCTCCTTGTCCTCGGCGGCGACCGCCCGATCGGCACCTTCCTGCGCGCCCACCCGAGCACCGACACTCGCCTGTTTGTGGCGTACCCGGCGGCGGATGAATACAAGATTGAGGAGATCCGCGAGGACCCCCGGGTCACGCTCCTTCCCGTGGAGCACCTGACGCTCCGGACCGGAAAAGGCATCGCGGTGTCGGCGGAAGCGGTGGGGTGGAACGGCGAACGGCAGGCGATCACGGCGGATGCAGCCCACCTCAGCATCGGCAACGCCCCGACCGCCCCGTCCGGCGACCTGACTCGCGGTCTGGACGGATACTGCCCGCCGACCGACCAGCACCCCCGCGTCATTGTGGCCGGCGACCTCCGCTCGGCCCGCTTCCAGCGGATCATGACCGCCTTGGGCTCCGGAAGCGAGGCCGCACTGCACGCCTACTACGCGGCCAGGGAACTTCTCGCCAAGGGCTGAGACCACGTTGGCGGGATGCGACGACGATGGCACTCAGAGGGGAAGCTCCGCGATCAGTGAGACTGGGGTGGCGATCGGGTCGGGAACCGGAAGTATCGAGGTACGGCATCTGGGGACGGACCGGTTCACTTCCCGCCTCAGCGGCAGATCGAAGGTCCGGGTGGATGGACGTCTCACTCCGGCGACCGGTGAGGTGCTGGTAGGCAGCGCTGCTGGCGTTGTGACCCGCGGGGACCATGGACATGTGAGCGAGACCCGAAGGGCTTGGACGCCATGACAGAGAAGACCTCCCGCAGCTCGAACGATGCGAATGGAGCACCGGTCATCCTGAGTAACGAGCCCGGCTCGTTCGCCTGGGGCGTGCTGGCCAAGCGCCACCCCGCCCTCATTCAGCAAGTGCGGGACGCCTTCCCGTACGGCCGTGAGCAGCACGAGGCCCTCGACGCCCTGCTGGACGAGATCACCAACGGCGTCATCGAGCCGCTCGCCCCTGGAGAGCACGACCGTGAACGCTGGGCGGACTGGGGACAGGAGCACTTCGGACGCTCCTGGTACGACGCCCCGTTCCTGTGGGCGGAGAGCTACTTCTACCGCAGGCTCCTCGGCGCGGTCGGGTACTTCGGCAGCGGGCCATGGCAGGGAGTCGATCCGTTCGCGCCGTTCAAACGGGCCGAGCTGCGCGGTGAGGCCGTGGAGGAGGAACTACGGGCCCTGGACGCGCTCGCGAGCGCTCCGGCGGACGAGCGGGCTGCTGCCCTGCTCCACGCGTCGCTCTGGGGCAACCGGGCGGACCTCGGCTTCCGCGTCTCGGCGGGGGAGCCGGCAGCCGGTGACGCCGCTGCCTCCGCGCTGGTGGCTGACGACAGCGCCTTGTTGTGGCAGCTGCTGCCCGTCGGGGGCTCCTCGACCGTCGCCGTGGTGGCGGACAATGCGGGGCGCGAGCTGATCCCGGACCTGATCCTCATCGACCACCTCCTCGAACAGCGGCATGCCGAACAGGTCGTGCTCCACCTCAAGCCGTACCCCTACTACGTCTCCGACGCGATGACGGTCGACGTCGTCGACTGCCTCCGCCGCCTCACCGACGCACCCGGCCAAGCCAGTGCGATCGGAGGCCGGCTGTGGAAGGCCATGGCAGCAGGAAGCCTGGAGGTCCGCACCCACCCGTTCTTCTGCGCTCCGCTGCCATACGAGGAGATGCCCGAGGACCTCCGCGGCGAGGTCGAGAGCGCCACGCTCACCATTTTTAAGGGCGACCTCAACTATCGACGCCTGGTGGGCGACCAGCTGTGGGACGCCACAGCGTCTTTCGCCGATCTCACCGCGTACTTCCCGGGGGCCGTCGCAGCGCTCCGGACCCTGAAGTCCGACGTCATCGTCGGTTTGGAGCAGGAAGCGCTGGACGGGCTCGAACGGTCCGGATCTGCCTGGCGAACGAGTGGAACGCACGCGCTGGTCCAGGTGCGACGGTAGGGGATCTTCGTGACGGTCGAGACCCAGAGAGCGGTCGCCGCTGCCGTCGTCGTGCGGGGCGAGCGAGTCCTGCTCGTGCGGCGACGTGTGGCGGAAGGGGCGCTCTCGTGGCAGTTCCCGGCAGGGAAGATCGAATTCGAGGAGACTCCCGGGGAAGCCGCAGCACGTGAGACCGAGGAAGAGACCGGGCTCCTGGTGGTGCCCCAGACTGTGCTGGGACAACGGGTGCACCCCATGACAGGCCGGGAGATCCACTACATCGCATGCCGCCCCGTCGGCGGCCAGGCGGTCGTGGCGAGTGCTGATGAGGTGGCCGGCCTGGCCTGGGCCACGCATGGCGAGCTTTCACAGTACGTGCCGCATGGGCTGTTCGGGCCGGTGCAGAACTACCTCGATGAGGCTCTGCTCTCGTGAATTCCGTCGCGTTCTTGAAGCGCGAGGTGCGCGTTGTCGTTGTCGGGGCTGGAGTGGCAGGGCTCACCACCGCTGTCGTCCTGGCCGAGGCCGGAGCCTTGGTGCACGTGATCGCCGAGCAGGTGCCGGGCGTCACCTCGCTGGCGGCCGGGGCGATGTGGGGACCGTACCTGGTCGAGCCGAAGGACAAGGGCGACCAGTGGGGGCAGAGGTCCCTGGAGATCTTCCGCAGATTGGCGGAGGACCCGTCCACGGGCGTCCGGCTCACCAGCGGCATCGAGGCGTCCCGCGCGGCCGAGGCACCACCGGAGTGGGCCACCACCCTGCCCGGCTTCCGGCCGTGCGAGCCGGCCGAACTGCCGGTCGGGTTGTCGGCCGGCTACCGGTTCACGGTGCCGCTGATCGACATGCCCACCTACCTCGCCTACCTTCTGCGCCGGCTCGACGCCGCTGGAGGAACGGTCGACCGGCGGCGCCTGGTCTCGCTCGCGGACGCTGGCCCCGCTGCCTTGATCGTCAACTGCACGGGCCTGGGTGCCCAGGAACTGGTCCCGGACCATGACCTCTGGCCCATCCGCGGCCAGCACGTCGTCGTCACCAACCCGGGGCTGACCGAGTTCTTCTCCGAGGACACCGGCCTCTCACAAGACCTGCTGTGCTTCTACCCCCACGGCGACGCCGTTGTCCTGGGCGGCACCGCCATCGACGGCGAAGGCAGCCTTGCCCCCGACGAGAAGGCGGCAGCCGGAATCCTCGCTCGCTGTGTCGAGGCCGAACCCCGTCTCGCCAAGGCCCGTGTCCTGGAGCACCGGCTCGGCGCCCGGCCGACCCGGGCCATGGTGCGCGTGGAGGCGGAGCGGGCTGAGGACGGCACCGTGGTGGTGCACAATTACGGGCACGGAGGCGCCGGCGTCACGCTCTCGTGGGGCTGCGCTGAAGAGGCTGCGAGCCTCCTGGCCGCCGACAGGGCAGACAGGTCCTGAAGGACCAGCCGGAGATGCCTTCCCGGAGGTCCGCCTCACTGGCATTACGGGCGACAGCCACCAGCTGATCGGTGCCCTGGGCGGGTGCCTCTGACACGAACGGCAGCCGCGGATGATCCCGGCTGCCGTTCGTGTTGTGCGAGGTTCCCAGGCCAGCCTGCTGTCGGGTCGACCGGTGCTACGGGCTCAGGTGCCTAGGTGTATTGCCCGGTGAGGTTGGGGACGCGGCTGGCGGGTGGTTTGCCTGCGAGCGCGGTGTGTCCGCGGTGGTGATTGTAGGAGTGGAGCCAGCCGGGGAAGGCGTCGCGTCGTTCCTGTTCTGAACGGTAGGGGCGGGCGTAGGCCCATTCGTCGAGCAGGTGCGGTTGAGGCGTTCGACCTTGCCGATGCTCCTATAGCTGTCAAGGAGGGTTATCAGGCTGCGGTTGCCAGGTCTCGTTGGGATGGCGGATGGACCGGGATGCGGGGGACGAGCAGGCGGTAGATCTCACGGGCGATGTGCCGTTTCAGACAGCGGATGATCTCGGACTTTGTCTTGCCTTCGGCTGTCCTGCGAGCGACGTAGGCGCGCGTGCGTGGCTCCCAGGCCATGCGGGTGACCGTGATCATGTAGAGGGCGTGGTTGGCTTGCCGGTCGCCTCCGCGGTTGAGGCGGTGGCGGCTGGTCTTGCCTGAAGAGGCGGGGATGGGAGCGACTCCGCAGAGGTGCGCGAAGGCCGACTCGGACCGGAGGCGTTCGGGGTTGTCGCCGACGGCGATGAGTAGCGCTGCGACAGTCCCGGCGCCGAGCCCCTTGACGGCCAAGAGCTCGGCTGCTGCCTGGCCGACGAGCCTGTGCAGGTGGCGATCGAGCTCTGAGGTCTCGTCGCTGAGCTGTTGATACCGAAGAGCGATGGACTTCATCGCCAGCTTGGTGACCGCGGTCAGCGTGTCCGGTTCCGCTCCAGCCCGCCAGCGTGTGACGGTGCGGATCAGCTCCGACCGGTGCAGCCCTCGGATGCGCTCGCGGAGAGTGTCGGGAGCCGTCACGATCAGGGACTTGAGCTGGTTGACGGCCTGAGTGCGGGCTTTCATTGCGCTGCGGCGGGCGACCCTGAGGGTGCGGATCATCTCGACGGCACCATCGCCGGTCTTCGGTATGGCCGTAGCGACGCCGGCCTGCACCGCTCGTGCGGCGGCTTCGGCGTCGACTGCGTCGGACTTCCCGCGGCGCCGTCGTGTCTGGCGGTCGGGTCGGTTGACCTCGACGACTCGATGGCCCCTCTGCCGCATCCACCGCGACAGGCCGGCGCCGTAACACCCGGTGCCCTCCAGGCCCACCTGCTCGATGATGCCCATGTTCGCCGCCCAGGACTCCAAGGAGGCATATCCCTCTGGCGTCGCAGGAACGGTCAGCGTGCCCAGCCGGCGGCCGAGCTGGTCGAGAGCGGCAGCGACATGGACGTCGGCGTGGGTGTCGACTCCGAGTGTCACGCTGGTGATGGAACTGCTAAGCACCTGTCCTCCTGGCGGTCCATGTGACTGGAGCCGCACCGACGGAGCACCGGGGACACAACTGCGATGAGGCGTGGGAGCCAGGCTCTTATCAGGTCACATCCGGCGGTCCGCCGGTGCAGCCGCACGCGTTCTCCCAATCGACCGACACATCGGCAACAAGGCACGAACGGCCGGTTGGTCTGTGGGTCAGGCCGACCGGAAGAACGCCTTCAGATCCTCGCAGTTGGTCTGGGGCCGGTAGGGCCGGGTTCGCTTGTGGGTGATCCCGGCCGCTGCCAGGGCGTCGCGCCAGGCGCGGGAGCGGTAGCAGGAGCCGTTGTCGGTCAGCTTCTTTAGTGATCAGACGACGCGGCGCCGCGGTTCGGCTCCGAGACACTGCCGTGGAGCACGTTCTGCCACCCGCAGTCCGCCGGCGTAATAATGCGTTGACGCCCCAGGCAGGTGTCTTGTTAGCCTCACGGGGTCGTTGTGATGCGTTCTGGGCCTGCGCGCCCTGGAAGAGGTGTACTGATGTCCCGGCCCGCGCCGAGTGCGCCTCGCCGTACCGCGTAACCGTCCGCCACCTGCGGCTGCCCCATCCTGCGGGCTGCCGCCGGACGTGTCCTCCGGTGCTCTGATCTGCCTGTCCGCCGCGTTGTCGGGCTGTCTTCTGACGGGGCCACTTGGCCTGCTCTTGCTGTCCTGATCGACTCCCAGCAAGGAGCACCCAGGTGTCCAGCCACACCACCACCAGCACTCTCGGCCTCAGCACCTTCGCCTGCACCTGGTGCGGGCTGACCGTGTCCGCCTGCGCCGCCGACGGCACTCCGCGCAATCACTGCCCGTCCTGCCTGCACTCCCTGCACCTTCTCGACCACGTGGAGGGCGGTCCGAGCGATTGCGAGGGCCGGATGTCCCCGATCGCCGTCGCCGTACTCCGCACAGGCGACTGGATGGTGATCCACCGCTGCGTTCGCTGCGACGAGCTCACCTCGAACCCGGTGTGCACGGACGACGACCAACTGATCCTGATGCGCATGGCGGTCCGCCCGCTGGCCCAACCACCCTTCCCGCTCGAAGCGTTCGGAACCCTCTGACCGCCCGACAGGGAAGGAGCACTGCCATGGCACGCACCAACAGCAGTCGCGGGCGGAGCCGTCCGCAGCGGCACAAGGATGTCCTGCACACGCAGGGCGGGCACCGGACAGGCGACTTCCGGTGCACGTCCTGCCGGCTCGACGTGTCGCTGGACGCACCGGGCACCGCGCACCGCAATCACTGCCCCAACTGCCTGACCAGTCTGCACGTCGACCGGAAGATCCCGGGCGACCGCGACACGGACTGCCACGGCCGGATGGAGGCGCTGGGCATGTCCGTCCGCCCGGACGGCGAATGGATGATCATCCACCAGTGCGTCTCCTGCGGCGAGCTCAGCGCCAACCGCATCGCCGGTGACGACAACCCGCTCGCCCTGGTCCGCCTCGCCCTCAGGCCCCTCGCCGACCCCAAGCACGCCGGCCGCGCCCTGCTCAGCCTGTGATCCGACCGTGCCGACCGCGGGCGGGGCGCCCCCTGGAAGCCGCGCCCCGCCCACGGCCCCCACCCCCGAACGTCACCACTGCCCCAGGGAGCGTCCCCGTCCTCGGCACCCGTGTCAGCCAAAGTGGCACCCCTCTGGCGAAGGGGAACAGGTCAGTTCTGGGGTGGCCTCAGGACCGTCCGGCGGGCAGGTCGCATGAGCGACCGTTCATGCCCGTCGCTCGGTGCCGGGGGTGGCGGCCGCGTCGTGGAGCAGTTGCAGGACGCGCCGCAGGTCAGGGCGTTTGCCGGTTCCCGCACCGGGAGTCCCCGTGCGTCCCCTTTCTCGTCAGGGAGCCGTTCCCGGACGGCTCGTCCGGGCTTCCCGTCCGTCGGCGTTGACTTGTCGCAAGTCTTGAAGCACCCTCTTGAGGCAAGACCTGAGACAAGGGGGGCGCCGTGCCGACCGTATCTCCGCGGGGTGACCGAAAGCCGCCTGACGAGCTCGAGCGGGCCCGCCTGTGGCTGGCGGGGCACGGCCTGGGCGAGATCCCGCCGACGGCCGCGCTGGCACGGCGTCTGGCCGTGCGGCAGAGCTGCCGCCTGGCCGGGAGTCTGCTGCTGGCCGGCTTCATCCTCGCGGTCGCCCTCGTCTACACCGTCAGCAACGATCCTGCCACCGACCCGTCTGGCCCGTCCCTGCCACCGTCCGCGTCCCTGCTGCTCCTGACAGCGGTCGTTGCCGGGCTCGTCGCGGTCCAGGCGCTGCTGGACCGGCGCGTGCGCAGGATCGATCGGCAGGTGGCCGCGGCGCTGCCGCGCCGGGCGGCCCATCCTGTCCGCGTCGGCTGGCGCGCCGTGCTCGGCCGGCCCCGTGCCGCCCTCGTGGCCGGCACGTTCGCCGGTGCGGCGGCGCTGACCGCCGGAGCGCTGACATCGGCGGATCCCGGCGTCCGGTACGGGGCTGCCGTTGTGCTTATCGCACTGTGCGGGGTCGCGGCCGTCGTGCTGGTCCAGCTCCGCCATGTCCTGACGCGCCCGGCCGTGGCCGATGACGAGGCATCACTGACCGCCGACGTCATCCTGCGGATCGAGGACGCCCGCGAGACCGCCACGCCCACCATGGTCTGGTGCCTGCCCTGGTACCTGCCTACGGCGGCGGCGCCGGGCACCGCCTTCGGCTGGTGGACGGTGTCCTGGATCGTCCTGATCGTCGTCGGCGCCGTCGTGCTCGTAGCGGCCAATCTCGCGGACCACCGCAGAGGCGGCCTGGCTGCGGCTCACCGCGAGCGGCTGGTGAACCCGTGATCGTCATCGACCCGGCCTCGGCCGTCCCACCCTTCGAGCAGCTCCGCGCCCAGCTCGCCCAGCAGATCCTGGACCACACGCTGGTCGTGGGCACCCGGCTGCCGACCATCCGCCGCCTCGCCGCGGACCTCGGGCTGGCCGCCAACACCGTCGGCCGCGCCTACCGGGAACTTGAGGAGGCAGGGCTGATCGAGACCCGCAGAGCAGCCGGCTCCTTCGTCTCCGCGGCCGGTGAGAACGCACGCGCCCAGGCACATCGCGCGGCTGCCGACTACGCCGCCGTCATCGCCCGCACCGGCATCGGCGCCGATGAGGCCCTCCGCATCGTGGGTGCCGCACTCGGCCACCGCGCGGCACCCACCCTGACGAACTGACGGCCGGGTCGAGCCCGCGGCGCCGGTGCGCCGGCGCTGTGCCCGTCGGACGCACATTCCGCGGTGGCGAGGGGCGGCAGGTGTGGGCATCGGCCGACAGAGCGCCGGGCAAGGAAACGGATCTGGGCGGGAGGGCCGGCCGAGCCGGCGATCTGTCTCCCACGCGCGTCAGACCAGGGAGAAGACGAAGGACGCCTTCCACCGCTGACCCCGAAACACGGACCGCGGCCGGGGCCGCCGCGCCCCGAGGGCGGCCCCCCGGGGCGGGGCAGTGGATCAGGGCTGCCGGGGCCGGTCCTCGCACAGCGCGGTGTCGATCAGCAGCGCCCGCTCGCTGCCCGGGGCGTTGAACTGCGCGAGCACGTTGGTCACCAGCGACGCGTGGCGGCCGTCCTCGGTCACCAGCGTCATGGTGCTGAAGCCCGGGGCGCCGCCGTCGTGCCCCCACGCCACGCCGCCGCACGTCAGTGGAACGCGGACCAGACCGAGGCCGTAGCCGCTGCCGTGCGTGTCGGTGTCCACCGCTGCCCGCATCTCCGCCAGCATCCCGGGGGAGAGGAGCCGGCCGCCGATCAGAGCCCGGTAGAAGGTGCTCAGGTCCTCCAGGGTGGACACCACCGCGCCGGCTCCGCTGTAGAGGGTGGGGTCCGCCTCGGTCGCGGGGAACCACACGAAGAACCCTCCGACCCGCACCCCGTGGTAGCCCCTGACCGCGGGAGAGGGCAGCGAGCGCTCGCCGGGCGCGGCGAACACGGTGCGTGTGAGGCCGAGGGGAGTGATGACCCGATCGGTGACGGCCTCGTGGACCGGCTGCCCCGTGATCCGCTCGATCAGCAGGCTGAGGACGAGGTAGTTGGTGTTGGAGTACGTGTACCGGGCCCCCGGCACGGCGACCGGCGCGAACGCCAGGCCCTTGCGGATCGAGGCCGTCAGGTCGTAGGTGCCGTCGGGCAGCGGGGCGGGGTGGTTGACGAGAGGGTCGGGGGTGTAGGCGGCGGCCCCGCTGGTGTGCTGGAGCAGATGGCGGACTGTGATCCGGGTGCCGTCGTAGCCGTTGCCGGTGACGACGCCCGGCAGGTACGTCTCGATCGGCTCGTCCGGCGATACCTTCCCCTCGTCCACCAGCTGGAGCACGACGGCCGCTGTGAAGGTCTTGGTCTGGCTGCCCGAGCGCAGGTACTCGTCCGCCTGGACGGGGCGGTTCGCGCCGGTGGTGCTGGTACCCGCGGACAGTGTCCAGGAACTGTTCCCGTCCCCCGCGTACACGGCCGCGCCGGGGCCTCCTCTTGCCTGGAACGCTTGGAGCGCGGCAAGCGTCGCCGGGTGCGCCTCGTCGGCCGTGTCGGCGCGTGCTGCCGGTGCCGAGACCGTCAGCAGTGCCGTGCACACCACTGCGGCCGTGATCGCGGGGAGAGTCGTCCCGCGCGTGCGGTTCCTTGCCATGGTCGGTGCTCCTCGGTTCGGGTGCGATGTGTCAACTGCGGTCGGTTTCGGCCGCGAGGGACGCCGTCACGCGGCGGACGGGGACGTTGCCGGACACATGGCCAACTCCTGCTCATTGGTCGGCGTTGCGGCTCCGGGGCCCTTCCCGTGGGCGGGAATCAGCGCTGGCACGCGGCCGGAAGTACCAGCACGAGGGAGAGAAGGACCAGGACGAGCAGGCATCCCGATCCTCCTTCGGGGTCCTTCTCGTCGATCTCGATCCGTCCTCCGAGCGCGATGCGCGGATGCTCGGCCACGTAGTGGTCGAGGTGCTTCCGCTCGGCCTCGGACTGACGAAGCCACGAGGTCCGGTGACGGCATTCACCGCACCAGTAGCGATAGGCCATGTCGACTCCCGCTCTTCTGTCAGGCGCCGCCCGCACGAGGGACCGGCCGCGCTGCCCACGCCGGGGACCGGCGGCAGCCGGCGTCCCCTGGGCCGCGGGCGGTTCAGGTGGCTCCGAGCCTGGCAGCGGGCCGGTGAGGCGGCCATGACATGGCCCTCGACATATATGTCAAGGCCGTCCCGCTGGGCTTCGGGGCCCCGTTCTCCAGCACCGCACGCTCACCGCCATCGACCGACCCGGCGGTCGCACGGCCCCGATGCGGCCGTCGGTCCCGCGGCCGCGCCCACCGTGATTCCGGCCGGTACGCGTCACGGAACCTCGCCCGGCGGCGCCGCCGTAGGGACGCTGCCGATCTCGTGGTGATCTAGGTCATCTCCTGACCTAGCCGGATCCTAGAGTCGCCGCATCGAGGGATCCGACGAGAGGACGAAGCCGATGAGGCACACCGCACCCCAGGGTTACACCAGTGTGGCGCCGTGGGTGGTCACCGACGACACCGGTGCGCTGCTGGACTTCATCACCGCCGCGTTCGAGGGCGAGGAGATCGCGCGGGTGCCGGTCGAGGACGGCACCATCGGCCATGGCGAGATCCGTGTCGGCGACACGGTCGTCCTGGCCTTCGACCGGCGGCCCGACTGGCCGGTGATGCCCTCGTTGCTGCGGATCTACGTACCCGACGCGGATGCCGCCGTGGCCGCGGCCGTCGCACACGGGGCGCAGGTGGTCACCGAGGTGTCCGACAGCGCGTGGGGGGACCGCGGTGGCCGGGTGCGGGATCCGCTCGGCAACATCTGGTGGGTGGTGAGCCGGGTCGAGGACGTCGCACCCGACCTGGCCTGGGAGCGCATGGCCGAGCCGAAGTATGCCGAGGCGATGCGCGTGGCTCAGGAGACGCTGGACGCCGAGCTGAGCGGCCGGGACGCGGGAGTGGCGAGCCCCCCGCTGCGTCCGAGCCCCTGAGCCGCGCGGCGTGTCGGCTTCGGGCTGACGAGCACCTGGCGGCGGCGAGCGCCGAGGAACGTCACGCCGCCGCCCCGGCCCGCCAGCACCGGTGAACTCCGCGGCTTCGCGGCCCGAGGCAGGCAGGGACGGAGCGTCCTGCGCGCCGCCCCGTGTGCGCGCACCCGTTGCCTCAGCCCGTGCTTCGTCACCCGCGGGAGGCTGCTTCGTGGGCCTCCAGGCCGACCTCTCCCGGAGCGACGTGTGGACGCAGGACCAGGTCGTCGTCGTAGTCACCGCCCGTCTCGGTCCGATAGGGCAGCGGGTCCTCGGTGAAGAGCGTCGCGAGGCGGGACGCCAGCCGTTGTGCGGCCTCGGCGGCTTGGTGCTCGTCGGCGCGGTCGGCGGAGGGGATCAGCAAGGGCTCCAGAGCCGACATGCCCGTGTAGAAATAGGTGCCGTGCAGCAGCGGCCAGAGGATCTGCGACAGCGAGCCGTGGATGCCGCGCGGCGCCATGGAGGTGCCCCGCGCCCCGGCGGTGACCACGGTCAGCGCCCGCTTCCCGGCGAGCGCCCCGGCACCGTAGCGCTCGCCCGTGCCGTAGCCGAGGCCCTTGACCAGGACGCGGTCGAACCAGCCCTTGAGGATCGCCGGCGGGCCGTACCACCAGAGCGGGAACTGGACCACCAGCGCATCGGCGCGGAGCAGCTTCTCCTGCTCCGCGCGCACCTCCGGAGCGATGCGCCCCGAAGCCAGGGCCTCATGCGAGGCGTCGGCGACGATCAGGCGGCCGGTGTGGTCCGGGTAGTCGGCTGCGGTGACGACGGGATCCCAGCCCATGGCGTAGAGATCCGACTCGGTGACAATGTGCCCGAGTGCGCGGGCCGCACGGGCACCCTCCCTGCTCAGATGGCCGGTGAGGGAGGCGGGTTCGGGATGCGCGGTAAGCCAGAGTATCTCCATGCCGGTCGCCCTACCCCGGCACCGGTGCCGCACTCCCCGGCCGACGGACGGCCCGTCTACGGCTCGCTGACCGTGATCACGGACCGTCCAGTTTCACAGGATGCCCGGTGGAGTCGGGGTTGCGGGCCCTCGTCGACGTGCCGGCCGGGACGGCCCCGCACACCGACCGCCCGGGCCGGGGATGCCACTCGACGAGCACGATGGTGGCGTCGTCGTGGAGCCGTTGGTCCTGGTGGACGACGATCTCCTTGATCAGGCGGCGGAGGGCTTCGGGGGCGGCGAAGCCGTCCACCATGGCGCGCACGACGATGTCGGCCAGGCGTTGTTCGCCGAACAGCTCTCCGGAGGCCGAGCGTGCCTCGGTGACGCCGTCGGTGATCAGGAGTACGCGGTCGCCGGGCTCCAGATGCACCGTTTGGACGGGCGGAGGGGGCACCCCCCAGCCGGTCAGCCCGAGCGGCAGGTGAGGGACACCGTCCAGTGCTCCTGCCACGATGTGCCGGTCACGGATCAGCAGCGGCGGCGGGTGACCGCAATTGACCCAGTCCAGGCGGCCGGTGGCGGTGTCCAGGTTCGCGATGACGCAGGTCAGCAAGCGGTCGGGGATCCACTGCTCCAGCGTGCTGTCGATCTCCCGCGCGATGTCGTCGAGTCCGCCACCGGCGCGCCGTGTGGAGCGGCAGGCGGCCAGCGCCACGGCGCTGCAGCCTCCGGAGGCGAGGTCGTGCCCCATGGCGTCGAGCAGGGTTAGGTGCAGTGTCGTGCCGGCCAGGCTGTGGTCGTACGCATCGCCCCCCGCCTCATAGGCCGGCTCCAGGACAGCGCTGGAGGTCACGGAGTCCGTGCCGATGGTGCGCGGCGGCAGAAAGGCCCACAGGAGTTCGGCCTGCAGGCTCATCGGCCGGGTGCGCATGGTACGGGCGAGGTCGTCACTGTAGGGCTGCTTGGTGGTCAGCACCATGGCCACCAGATCGGCTAGAGCCTGACACTGTTCAAGCAGGGACGCGTCGAGTTCCGGAGCCCGGACCCGCAGCACCCCCAGGCGGCCGATGCCGTCCACGACGGGGACCCAGCCGGTGGACAGCGCGTCCGCTTCGCCAGGCCGCGCGACGCGAACCGTCTGCGTGCGATAGGCGTGCCCCGCGAGCGAGTTGTCGACCGGCAGTGCTTCCGCCTCCCCGTCCTCTTCCCCGGCATCGCGTTGTTCCGGTGGGGAAGCGGGCAGGTCGATCAGCTGACGCTGCTGGAGATCGGCCACGTACACCCGCGCCGAGGCGAGCCCGAGGCGCACCCCGGCCTCCTGCACCAGAGCAGGGATGCACCGCGGGGGGAGACGGTGGGACGCGGCAAGCATCTCGGCCAGCACGCCCTCTGTGCCCTCCGCCACTGGCATCAGCCCGCCCTTGCCACGCGTACAGCCGGACGACCCGGCGATCTCCCCATCATGCGCTTGGCGAGCCGAGCCGACCGGATGCCGCGCCGCGCGTCGGAGCGGTCTGTGCCGACGCCCCGAGCGTGCCGTGAGCACCCGAGGAACGCGACCGTCGCGCGGATCCGCCCGGCGTTCTACCGAGCCCCGGCACCCTTCCGCGCTGCCGCCGTATCCTGGCTCCGGAGCGTCCGATATCCAAGCCGACTATCGTCAGAGCCCGTCACGGCGCCATTGACAACGCCACGCAGCCTCAAGGGCAGCCGAGTTCCTCGCTGCGGAAGCCGGGCCGCGGAGGGCCCAGACGGTCTGCCGCTTCCACGCACAGTTCGTCGTCGTGGAGGGCGAGACCGCATACGGCAGCCAGCTGAACCCGGCGTTCCGGGTGCCCGAGGAGTGCCGCCATGGCGTCGGACAGCGCGGAATCGCCCTGTCCTTCCTCGCCGGCACGCCGGCAGGCGTCGATCCGCACGTCTGGATCGGGGTCGCCCCTCAGGGTCAGGAGCGCCTCCCGAGCTTCGGTGGACAGGCATGGGGTGTCCCGGCTCGTGCCGAGGCCGGCGGCCACGGCACGCCGGACATCGGCGTCGTGGTGGTCGGCAGGCCCCAGAAGCGCCGCTTCGGCACGCGGTCCGGCGTACGAACCGAGTCCAAGGAGGACTGTCGCGAGCACCTCGTTGTTCGTCTCCGAGGCCGACCAGTTGGTGAGGGCGTCGACGGCGAGGACGCAGAACTCTTCCTCGCGGTCGTCGGCGAAGAGCTTGATCAGCCGCATCACCTCGGCACCGAGCAGTCGGCAGCGTCCGCGCCGGTGCGCAGGGCCTCGGCGGCCTGCCAGGTCTCTCTGTCACGCCGGTGGGACATGACGATGGCGGCCAGCCCCCACGCCGCGTGGTCGCAGTCGCGCTCTAATGCGCGTGTGAGAAGCTCCTCGCACGAGGCACGGATGCCGAGCAGCTCCTCCATGTCTGTGAGGATCGCCCCGTGCCCGTCACGCACGGTGAGTCCACCGAGCGTGAACTCGTCGACGGTGTAGTACTCGGCGTCCTGGACCCGAGAACGGACAGGATCGGCCTGGGCGTTGGTACGGCGCCGCAGTTCGGCCTCCGTCCCCGCCTCGTGCCACGTGCCCGCGAGATCCCGCGCCTCCATCAGCTCGAACGCTGGGTACCTGTCCCGAAGGCCGGAACCCAAGACGACCCCAACCAGCGCGGGAGAACCTGAGTCGACCGCCTCGCGCAGGGACACCAGCTCCTGCGGCGCGCATCGGCGGGCATCGGCACCAGCCCTGAGCAGCAGATCGGCGAGGTGCCCGTGGAACCCCTGAACAGCCACAGCGAACGCGGCGGTCAGCTCGTCGTAGCCCTCGTCCTCCTCCAGAAGCTGCTGCACACGGCGCAGGTCTCCCGCCCGAGCAGCGGCGACAAGGAAAGACTCCGACGATTCGCGCACGCACCCGCCCCCATACAACACTTCGCTCCCGGCCCTGTTCCGGTGCGGTCCGGATTTGCCCGATCCGGCGCAGCGGATATCCCACAGCCTATGAGCGCCCCGAGGGCGGCGTTGCCCGGGGACGCCGCCCGGGTCGGATGCAGCGCACGCGCGCACGGGTACCGCTCGGCGCTCATACCCCTGCGAGGTGGGCGGCGTCACTCGCCTGGCGTGCACGCGATCGGTCCGGGCCGTGCTCGCAGGCCTGCCGTGCGGACCCTCACGCAGCCTGGTGCGCACCGGGGCTGTTGAGGTAGCGGTCGAACCGTGTCGGGGAAGAGCTCGCCGGCGAGGCGATGGTGAGGAGCCTGCGGTGCTGGGGCTGAAGGTTGGCGAGGCTGGTTGCGCGCTGCGGGATGCTTGGGGTGCTGAGCGGCAGCGGGGGAGCCGGCCCGGGCTCGTGAACGTCGGCCTGCTGGGGCACTGCGGGAGGTGTAGGCGAGCTGCACTTGGGAAGATGCCGGTCCGGTAAGAACGCATCACCGGAGAGGGCTTGGACATGGCAGCGATTTCTGTGCAGCGGACGGACATCATGGCGACCGACGCGCAGGCGGGCCCGGAAGAGCGGGTCCCGGATGTTGCCGAGCTGCCCTGGGTCGAGGATGCGGGGAAGGTCGCTCCCAGGGACGCCCGAGCGCTGTCGAAGGTGTTCTTCGACCGGCTGCAGGTGCTGGAGGAGGGCACGCGCGCGCATCAGTACGCACGCAACACGCTCATCGAGATGAACCTCTCTTTGGTGCAGTTCGCCGCCCGCCGCTTCCGCGGCCGTGAGGCCGGTGACATGGAGGACGTCATCCAGGTCGGCACCATTGGTCTGATCAAGGCGATCGACCGGTTCGACCTGTCCCGTGAGGTCGAGTTCAGCACCTTCGCCATCCCCTACATCGTCGGCGAGATCAAGCGCTTCTTCCGCGACACCAGCTGGGCTGTCCACGTACCCCGCCGCTTGCAGGAACTGCGTATCGCGCTGGCTCAGGCGAAGGAACTCCTTGCTGCCCGCCTGGACCGTGAACCGACCGTGGGGGAACTGGCGGACCACCTCCAGTTGGGCGAGGACGAGATCATCGAGGGCTTGATCGCTTCCAACGGGTACACGGCCGGTTCACTGGAGGTGCCCGGCGACGGAGAGGGCCCGGCGGGCGTCGCACGCCCTTATGAGGACGTTCTGGGGGCGGTAGATCCGGCGCTGGAGAGGGCGGAGGATCTGCACGCGCTGGCTCCGCTTCTCGGGGGGCTCGGTGAGCGGGACCGCCGCATCATCGCCATGCGGTTCGGCCAGGAGATGACCCAGGCCCAGATCGGTGCAGAACTCGGCGTTTCCCAGATGCATGTGTCCCGCCTGCTGTCCCGCGCGCTCGCGCAGCTCCGCACCGGCATGCTCGCCTGACATTTCTCGCCGCCGCGAGTGACACGGTCTGTCATGTGATCACCCTCGCTCACCCGTGGCCGATTGCTGCGCGGAACACTGCTGCGGCCCGGATCCCGGGGGCGAGCTGTTGACGGGATCGCCCGGTCAGCGGGTCCTGGGGGACGGGTTCCGGTCGGGCAGCTGGAGGGTGTCGACCCAGCGCAGCAGACGGTCTCCTTCACGGCTCATGATGCCGGGGTCGCGCAGTGCGTTGGCCATAAGCGACATGCCTTGGTAGCCGGCGACAAGGGTGAGGGCGAGGTCGTCCGGGTCGGGCAGCCCGAGTTCACGGAACTGGCCCGAGGCCCAGTCCAGCAGCCGGCGGATGAGTGCGCCGGCTTCCGCGTCGAGATCTCCCTCGGTGCGCTTGTCGAGTTCGACGGCCAAGGTGCCAGTGGGGCAGCCGCGGCGCGCGGCCAGGTCACGCTGCTCGATCCAGGTCTCGATAAGGGCCTTCAGGCGGGCGCGCGGGTCGGTCATCTGCTCCAGACGGGCGGTGAGTTGGTCCAGGTGTGCGCTGTGCTCGGACAGCGCCGCCTGGATCAGCTCGTCCTTGGTCTTGAAGTAGTAGTACACGTTGCCGACGGGGACGTCGGCCGCCTGCGCGATGTCGGCGAGGGTGGTGCGTTCAACCCCTTGCTCATGCAGGACACGGGCCGCTGCCGCCATGAGGCGTGCGCGCTTCTGCGACGCCGATCCCCGCCGATTTACTGAGTTGGCCACCCGACTGACTATAGCCAGCCGTCTTTGCTGCATCAGGGCGTGGCTGCGGCTCCGCGAGGACGGGGCGCAACTCGCGTTCGACAGAACCCGGTTCGTCTGGCTACAGTTCACCGACCCACTTAGTCAGTCAGCTAACTAACTAGCTCGGGAGTCTTCGTGATCGTGGTGACAGGCGCAACCGGCAACATCGGACGGACCCTGGTGTCCCTGTTGGCCGAGGCCGGCGAGGACGTCGTGGCCGTCTCCCGGCGGGCCGAGGTCGAAGGGCTTCCCTCCCAGGTCAGGCCCGTCCGGGCCGACGTCGGGGACAGTGCGAGCATGCAGCCCGTACTCCAACGCGCCGACGGCCTCTTCCTCCTGCTGGGCGGGGAGCTCAACGGCCGCGGCGAAAGCCCCAGCGCCCTTGTCGGCGCCGCCGTCGAGGCCGGGGTCAAGCGGATCGTCCTGCTCTCGTCCCAGCTCAACTCCACCCGCCCTCACGCGCTCTCCCACGAACGACTGCGCGCCTTCGAAGGCAGCGTGCGCACGTCCGGCGCGGACTTCACGATCCTGCGCCCGGGCGGCTTCGCCTCTAACTCCCTCGGGTGGGCCGAGTCGATCCGCGCGCAGCGCACCGTCTTCGCCCCGTTCGGCGACGTGGCCCTGCCCGTCATCGACCCGGCCGACATCGCGGCGGTCGCCACGGCAGCCCTGATCGAGGAGCGACACTCGGGCCGTACGTACGTCCTGACCGGTCCCGAGGCCATCAGCCCACGCCAGCAGACCGCAGCGATCTCCCGGGGCCTCGGCGAAAGGGTTGCCTTCCAGGAACTGTCGCGCGCGGAGGCCCATGCCCGCATGGCTCAGTTCATGCCGGAACAAGTCATCGACGGCACGCTCGACGTCCTCGGCGTCCCGTTGCCGGCCGAGCAGGCGCCCAGCCCTGATGTGGAAGAGGTCTTGCACCGGCCGGCCGCACCGTTCGACGCATGGGTCGCGCGCAACCTGCCGGCCTTCCGCTGATCCACCCGCCCCGGCTCCTTGGTGCAGCTCCGCATCCGGGGTGCTGGCGCCTGTAGCGGAGCAACCGCCACTCAGCATGACGCATTTCTCGCCACCCGCGGAGGTGGCGGCATCATGCAACGTCTTGCCGGGCGGGCCTTCGGCACACCGACACCGACGGGCCCAGACGACTACCTCTTCGTCGCCGGCGTCGTTCCTGCCCGTGCGGCATGGGCCGCCTCGGGTGGCCGGAGCGAGTCTGGCGCTCGGACACGGACAAGACGCTCCCAACCGGTCCCGGGGGCTGCGTCGGAGGCGGGCGGATCGAGGCCGAGAATCCACTGTTCGGCCACGCCTGGCCTCTTGGGTCTGTACAGGCGGAGAGTTGCCGCCCCGGGGATCCGCCTACGCCTTGCGGTTGCCCGCTGCAGCGTGCTGCTAGGGAGACGGTGGTGGGTCGGTAGGTGCGATCCCGTGGGCCGGAAAGGCGTCAGCCCGCACATGGGGCATCGGGCTGCTGCTCACGCGGTACGGGTCGGCGCGGGGATGCGCGACGGCGGTGACGCGGACGGTGAGCGGACCTGCCCACTCGTAGCCGTTGTGCTCCCCGTGGCGGACGAGGTCCTCCGCGAGCGCCTCACCGACACCGCCCCGTCCACGGCGGGTCAGTTCCTCGTGCACTTGGGCGTCCAGTTCCACTTCATAGGCATTGGGGACGACAACCCTGTTCTCGCTGCACACCACGGCGTTGTCATCGCACTCGCGGTGCAGAGCCTCGAGCAGTTCGACGTGCCCGCGGCGGCGGACTTTGCGCAGCAGACTGTTCTGCCAGCGTTCCCAGGCCCGTTCCCATCGCGAGAGCCCGCCCTGGCGTCCGCCCTCCCGCCGGCCCGTCACCGGCATCCTCGCAACCCGCGTACCCGCTCCCACCGGCGCGCATCGGCGGCGCGCCGGGCCGACGCGACCTCGCGCCGGTCCTGAGGGCTGCGGGTGAATCCCTTGCTCTGGCTGATCGGTGCGGACACGGTTCCTCCTCGGGTCGTCCACCAGGCGCGTACCCGGCGGCACTGCGACGATGCCCGGCCGGGCACGCGACCGCGTGGCTTCGATCCAGCCGACGTTCAGATCTCACGTCTGCGGCGCCGACCGGGGGAGTGTCACGACGACGGCGCGTGCGGCGTATCCGGCCGGGGAGAGCGCTACTACTCCTAGGCACCGACCGCGGCGCAGCCGTCGCTGCTGCTACGGCGGCCGGGAGGCCCGCACTCGAGAAGAAGCGAGCATCCGTGCGCGGCGACCACATGGTGTGCGGCCCCTCACCAGGGCCAAGCGCACTTCGTCGTGGTGCTGGCGCGCTGCGGCTTGGCCTCGGGCGCCGCGGGTGGGGTGGCCGTCACGACGGCGCGCCTTCTGGCGGGCGTGGCTGTTGGCACGGTTTCGCTCAGGTCTGCTCTTCGATGCCGATGGCCGTGCGCAGGGCGCGCTGGGCCGGGCCGGGGGCATCGTGCTGGGTTTCGAGCAGAGCGGCTGCGATGGCGTCGAGCTTGCGCTGCACGGCATGCTCGGCCCGGCGTTCGCTGTTCTTCAGCAGCGCCAGCAGTAGGAGGGTCACCGCGGTCATGGACTCGCCGGCGAGCAGCATCCATGTGAGTGGCGCCTTCGCGATGTGCACGCCGATGACGGTGCCGACCAGGAGCATGCAGACCCCGAAGAATGCCGGGCTGCTGGTGAAGTTGGACGCGTGCTCGGCGAGCCGCTCGAAGGGCCCGCGCCTGCTGCCGCCGCGGTCGGCCGGGTGCTCCAGGGTCATGTGTCGCCTCTTTCGGTCCCGCTGAGTGTTCTGCTCCTGCCCGTTGGGCGGCGGACCAGTCCGGACCAGTTCGGATTGACGAAGGCCGGGGGCGTTGGCGGCTTTCGGGGGTAGGCCGGGCCGACCGTGCCAGTCGCGGTGGCGGTGGCAGACGTGCTGGTCACCCTTACTTGCCGGGCGACCCGGCGGCAGACCGGAAGGCATCAGCTGCCTGCCTGGCTGGCACCGCGGCGGCGGGAGCCTGCTCGCGATGGTCGCCCTGTCCACGTGATGGTTGCTTCCGTCGTCGAGGTGCCGCGTGACGAGGCGGCCGACCATGGCGACCGCGCGCGGCACACCGCTCGGCCGCGGGGTTCACCCACGTCGGTGCCTGCCAGCCCACCGGCACGCTGCCGGTGAGGAGATGGCGCCAGCTTGGTGAGACCCGGCGGGCCGCATCCGGGCCTCGCGGGCCGGGTTCGGCGGCGAGTTCGTGATAGCGCAGCCGCGCCCGCCTTCCGCTGAAGTAGCCCTTTCGGTCGAAGCGGAGCAAGTGTTTGCGCACAGCCGGGAGCGTCGGGCGAGGTCCGCCAGCAGGCCGGGGTCCTGGCGGTGCGTGTACGGTCCCAGCGCCTGCAGGTACAGCTTGTACTTGTTGCCGAAGGCTGCGTGGATGCGGCGTGAAGGGCCCGACGCTGGTGCGGAGGCCCGCGCGGCACGGGACCCGGTCCCGGCGATGCCGGCCCGTACGTCGGCGCGCGAGGTGGTCGGCCCCCGCCGCGAGCCGACTGCGTACGTGCCGCCCCGGGCCGCTCAGGCCGACTCGCGCACGACCAGTTCGGCGTCGAAGATCACCGACGTGGGCCGGGTGCGCGTGCCCTGGATGTGCTCTGACAGGAGCCGGGCCATCGCGCCGGCCATCTTCTCCACCGGTTGGCGCACCGTGGTCAGCGGCGGGCGGCACGTCGTCGCCACGCTCGAGTCGTCGAAGCCGACGACGGCTACGTCGTCGGGGATCCGCCTGCCCCGCTCGCGCAGCACCTGGCAGGCGCCCTGGGCCATCAGGTCGTTCGCGGCGAAGACGCCGTCCACGTCCGGATGGCCGTCGAGCAGCTCCGCCATGGCCGCGGCGCCGCTGTCGACGGTGAAGTTCCCCTCGGTGGAGGGGACATCCGCCACCCCGGCGGAGGCCAGCGCCGCGCGGAAGCCGTCGAGGCGGTCGCGGGCCGCGGGGATCGATTGGGGCGCGGAGATCGTCGCGATGCGCCGGCAACCCCGGGCCAGGAGGTGCTCGGCGGCCAGCCGGGCTCCTTCGGCATGTGCGAGGTCGACGTGGCTGACGTCGTCCATATGTCCGGGGCGGGCGAAGAGCACCACGGGTATCCGTGCGGCGACCAGCATCTGCGGCAAGGGGTCGCAGACCTGGATCGACACCACCAGCGCTCCGTCGGCGCTGCCCTGGCTCAGGTAGTCGACGACCTGCTCCCGTGCGGCGTCGGACTCGGCGACGATGAGCACCGGATGCATCGCGTGGGAGCGCAGGTATCCGAAGACACCGCTCACCACCCGTCCGAAGAACGGGTCGGCGAAGACGCGTGAGGCGAAGGTGTCACCCGCGCCGGAGATGATCAGCGCGACCGCCTCCGTCCGCTGGGTGACGAGCGACCTGGCGGCGCGGTTGGGCCGGTACCCGGTCTGCTCGATCGCGTGGCGTACGAGCTCCTGGATGTCGGGGTCCACATTGCGGATGCCGTTGACGACCCGGGACACCGTCGCCCGCGACACTCCGGCCTGCCGCGCCACATCCTCCAGCGTCGGACCCGTTCTGCTCATGACGCGAACCCTAACGTGCCGTTCCACCCCCGAGGTTGCCCGGCCTGGGGCGCGCGCACGGGCTCCGCCCCGCCTGCGCCGCGGAACACTGCTCGCCCCTGCCCGCCGCGGACGACACGGCCACCCCGCCCCGCACGAGCAGCAGGGCCACCCCGCCCCGACGGCCGCCCGCCGCGAGAAACGGCCACCCCGCCCCGTGCACGTCACGGCCGCCCCGCGTCCAACGGCGCGACCCTGCGCGCCCGTTGCCCGCCGCAGGCCCGTCCGCCCCTTGTTCGTTCACTTACTTAATGGAAGCCATGAGAAAAGTCGGTCCGGGATATTGACCGCCCTGCGCGGAGGGTTCAAGGTCTGGAGAGCGCTCTCCCGTCGCTCTCCCACCCCGGGTCACCCAAGGAGCCCTTCATGCCCGTTAGCATCCCCCTCGCACCACCACCCCGCGGACGCCGTTCTCGTCCGGCCCGCAGAGGCATCGCCGGGGCGCTCGCCACCGCCCTGGCGGGGAGCCTGCTCGCGCTGGTCCCCGCAACGACGGCGCAGGCCGCCCCCACCCTGCTCTCCCAGGGAAGGACCGCCACCGCCTCCTCCACCGAGGGCCCCGCCTTCGCCGCGAGCGCTGCGTTCGACGGCAACCTCACCGGCACCCGCTGGGCCAGCTCGTGGCAGGACGCCCAGTGGCTCCAGGTCGACCTCGGCAAGAGCGCCACGCTCAGCCATGCCGTCCTGACCTGGGAGGGGGCCTACGGAAAGAGCTACCAGATCCAGTCCTCGGAGAACGGCACCGACTGGCGCACCGTCACCTCCGTCGGCGCGGGCGACGGAGGCACCGACGAGGTCTCCCTGTCCGGGACCGGGCGCTACATCCGTATGAACGGCCTCACCCGGGCGACCGGATACGGCTTCTCGCTCTGGGAGTTCCAGGTGTACGGCTCCACCGACGGCGGTGGCGGGCCGACTCTTCCCGGCGGCGGCGACCTCGGTCCCAACGTGCACGTCTTCGACCCGTCCACACCCGGCATCCAGGCCAAGCTGGACCAGGTGTTCCAGCAGCAGGAGTCGGCCCAGTTCGGCTCCGGCCGGCACGCCTTCCTCTTCAAGCCGGGCACGTACAACAACCTCAACGCGCAGATCGGCTTCTACACCCAGATAGCCGGTCTCGGGCTGCGGCCCGGTGACACCACCATCAACGGCGACGTGACCGTCGACGCCGGGTGGTTCAACGGCAACGCGACCCAGAACTTCTGGCGCGGCGCCGAGGGCCTGACCCTCAACCCGGTCAGCGGCACCAACCGGTGGGCGGTCTCGCAGGCGTCCTCCTTCCGCCGCATGCACGTCGAGGGCGGCCTCAACCTCGCCCCGAACGGCTACGGCTGGGCCAGCGGCGGCTACATCGCCGACTCCAGGATCGACGGCCAGGTCGGCAACTACTCGCAGCAGCAGTGGTACACCCGCGACAGCTCCATCGGCGGCTGGTCCAACAGCGTCTGGAACCAGACGTTCTCGGGCGTCCAGGGCGCACCCGCCAACGCGTTCCCCGAGCCCCGCTACACCACGCTCGACACCACCCCGATCTCCCGGGAGAAGCCCTACCTCTACCTGGACGGCAACGAGTACAAGGTGTTCGCGCCCGCCAAGCGGACCAATGCCCGTGGCACCACGTGGGCCGGCGGCGCACCGCAGGGGGAGTCGATCCCGCTCAGCCAGTTCTACGTGGTCAAGCCGGGCGCCACCGCCGCCACCATCAACCAGGCGCTGGCCCAGGGCCTGCACCTGCTGTTCACCCCGGGCGTCTACCACGTCGACCGGACCATCGAGGTGAACCGCGCCAACACCATCGTGCTCGGTCTCGGCCTCGCCACGATCATCCCGGACAACGGCGTCACCGCGATGAAGGTCGCCGATGTCGACGGCGTCCGGCTGGCCGGCTTCCTGATCGACGCCGGACCGGTCAACTCGCCGACGCTGCTGGAGATCGGTCCGCAGGGGGCCGGCGCGGACCACGCCGCCAACCCCACCACCGTGCAGGACGTGTACATCCGCATCGGCGGGGCCCACGTCGGCAAGGCCACCACCAGCATGGTCGTCAACAGCGACGACACGATCATCGACCACACCTGGGTCTGGCGCGCCGACCACGGCGAGGGCTGGGGCTGGGAGACCAACCGCGCCGACTACGGAGTCCGTGTCAACGGCGACGACGTGCTCGCCACCGGCCTGTTCGTCGAGCACTTCAACAAGTACGACGTCGAGTGGTACGGCGAGCGCGGACGCACGATCTTCTACCAGAACGAGAAGGCGTACGACGCCCCCAACCAGGCCGCGATCCAGAACGGCTCCACGAAGGGGTACGCCGCCTACCGGGTCGACGACTCCGTGAACACCCACGAGGCGTGGGGCCTCGGCAGCTACTGCAACTACAACGTGGACCCGACCATCGTCCAGGACCACGGCTTCAAGGCGCCCGTGAAGCCGGGGGTGAAGTTCCACAGCCTCCTGGTGGTCTCCCTCGGCGGGATGGGCCACTACAACCACGTCATCAACAGCACCGGGGCCTCCACGATCCCCGCCGGAACCTCGACCGTGCCCTCCACCCTCGTCTCCTTCCCCTGACGACCCGTCACCATCGCGCCGGACTCCGGTGACACGACGGAGCCGACCGCGACTCCCCGGGCCGGGGCGACAGACCCCGCTCCCCGGCCCGGGGCACCCTCCCGACCGGCCAGGACGTCCACCGCACGGACGCGTCGGGCGACGGACCGGGGCATGCCCCGGTCCGTCGCCCGGAGAGCGCCGTACCGACGGGCGAGCCCCCTCCCGGAACCGGCCGGACGTCACCGCCCTTCACATCAGGAGCCGCAATGTCCCGACCCCCCTCCACGACCACGCCGGCCCGCCGCACCCGCGGCGCGGCGGCCGCTCTCACCCTCGGATCCCTCCTCGCCTCCTCCCTCACCCTCGCCACCGCGCCCTCCGCGAGCGCCGCGGAGTCCCTGCTCTCCCAGGGCAGGACGGCCACCGCGTCCTCCTCCGAAGGCGCCGCCTTCTCCGCCGCGGCAGCCGTCGACGGCAACCTCACCGGCACCCGGTGGGCCAGCCAGTGGAGCGACGCCCAGTGGTTCCAGGTCGACCTCGGCGCGAGCCGGGACCTGAGCCGTGTCGTCCTGACCTGGGAGGGCGCCTACGGCAAGAACTACGAGATCCAGCTCTCGGACAACGGGACCGACTGGCGCACCGCTAGGACCGTCACCGGCGGCGACGGCGGCACCGACGAGCTCGCGATCTCCGGCTCCGGCCGGTACGTGCGCATGAATGGCCTCGCCCGCTCCGGCGGCTACGGCTACTCCCTGTGGGAGTTCCAGGTGTACGGCGAGAACGGCGGCACGAACCCGCCCCAGGGTGCCGTACGCGTGACGGGCTCCCATGGGAACTGGCAGCTCACCGTCGGCGGGCAGCCGTACACCGTGAAGGGCCTCACCTGGGGCCCGTCCATCGCCGACGCCCCGAAGTACATGCCGGACCTGAAGTCCATGGGCGTCAACACCATCCGCACCTGGGGCACGGACGGAGGCACCAAGCCGCTGCTCGACACCGCCGCCGCCCAGGGCATCAAGGTGGTCAACGGCTTCTGGCTGCAGCCCGGCGGCGGCCCCGGCTCCGGCGGGTGCGTGAACTACGTCACCGACACGGCGTACAAGAACACCATGCTCACCGAGTTCGCCAAGTGGGTCGACGCCTACAAGTCCCACCCGGCCACGCTGATGTGGAACGTCGGCAACGAGTCGGTCCTCGGTCTGCAGAACTGCTACAGCGGCACCGAGCTCGAGGCCCAGCGCAACGCCTACACGTCCTTCGTCAACGACGTCGCCAAGAGGATCCACTCGATCGACCCCGACCACCCCGTGACCTCCACCGACGCGTGGACCGGAGCCTGGCCCTACTACAAGCGCAACGCACCCAACCTCGACCTCTACTCCATGAACGCCTACGGCGACATCTGCGGAGTGCGTCAGGACTGGATCGACGGCGGCTACAACAAGCCGTACATCATCACCGAGACGGGCAACGCCGGTGAGTGGGAGGTGCCCGACGACGCCAACGGCGTCCCCGACGAGCCGACCGACGTCCAGAAGGCCGAGGGCTACACCAAGGCCTGGGAGTGCATCACCGGGCACCGGGGCGTGGCCCTGGGCGCCACGATGTTCCACTACGGGATCGAGCACGACTTCGGCGGCGTCTGGTTCAACCTGCTGCCCGACGGCCTCAAGCGGCTGTCGTACTACGCGGTGAAGAGGGCCTACGCCGGTTCGACCGCGGGCGACAACACCCCGCCCGTGATCAGCGGGATGACGGTCTCCCCGGCGTCACAGGCCCCGGCAGGCGGCGAGTTCACCGTCCGTGCCGACATCCGCGATCCCGAGAACGACCCCCTGACCCACAAGATCTTCCTCAGCGGCAACTACGCCAACGGCGACAAGCGGCTGATCGAGGCGAAGTGGCGCGCCACCGGCAACGGCACCTTCGCCGTAACCGCGCCGGAGAAGCTCGGCGTCTGGAAGGTCTACATCCAGGCCGAGGACGGCCGCGGCAACGCCGGCATCGAGACCAAGTCGGTCAAGGTCGTCGCCCCGCCCGTCACCGGCACCAACATCGCCCTGAACAAGCCCACCACCGCCTCCTCCGCCCAGGCCTCCTACGGCGACTGCCCGTGCCCGGCCGCCAACGCCACCGACGGCAACACCGGTACCCGCTGGGCCAGCGACTGGAGCGACCCGCAGTGGATCAGGGTCGACCTCGGTGCCCCCGCCCCGATCCGCAAGCTGCAACTGGTCTGGGACCCCGCCTACGCCAAGTCCTACGAGGTCCAGGTCTCCGACGACGGCACCACCTGGCGCACCGTCCACACCACGACGGCCGGCAACGGTGACGTCGACACCATCGACGTGTCAGCGACAGCCCGCCACGTGCGCCTGAACCTGACCGCACGCGGGACCGGCTGGGGCTACTCGCTCCACGAGTTCGGCATCTACAGCTGACCGTCCCACCCGAGGCGGCACGACCGCGGCCGGTCCGCCGACCGCGGCCGTGGGGCCGCCGCGGCCTCGACCCCGGTCGCACGAGCGGCCGGACCGCGGGTGGCGGGAGCGAGCCGCTCCCGCCACCCGCGGGCAGCACCACCCCCACCTCCACCATCCGGCAGGAGATCTTCATGAGACTGACGTCCAAACGGCTCACCGGGCTCCTCCTCGGCTCCGCCCTCGTCGCCGGCGTGCTGGGCGCCGGCACGATCGCCTCGGCCACCGGCGCGGACGGCGGCACGTCCTCCGTCGCCGCCGCGGCCGCCCACCACACAGGTCACCAGATGGCCGCCTCCACCCAGGCCTCCGGCGACGACCCCGACGGGGACGGCTACATCCCGGCCGTACCCCAGGTCGCCGGTGTCGTCCCGTCCACCGCCACCCCGCCCCCGGCCTACCACCACGAGTTCCAGGCCGGCTGCTCCGTCACCCACACCGCGCCGGACGACCCGATCGTCTACCCGGGCCAGTTCGGCAAGTCCCACGACCACACGTTCATGGGCAACAGGTCCACCGACGCCGCGAGCACCACGGGCTCGCTCTACGGAGGGGCCACCACCTGCAAGGCGCCCGCGGACGCCTCCGCCTACTGGATGCCCTCGCTGTACAAGGGCGACCAGAAGATCCTGCCCGTGGGCCCGCAGGTCATCTACTACAAGGCGGGCGTGACCGACTACCGCAGTGTGCGGCCCTTCCCCAAGGGCCTGCGGTTCGTCGTCGGCAACCCGATGCAGACCGCCCAGGAGTTCCGCGCGCACAAGGGCTTCGTCGAGGGCTGGGAGTGCGGTGACAGCTTCTTCAACACCGACATCCCGGCGAGCTGTCCGAGCCGGCCCGACGTCCAGCTCAACCTGCGCATGCAGGCGCCGAGCTGCTGGAACGGCCTGTACCTCGACACCCCCGACCACAAGAGCCACATGGCGTATCCGGTGGTCAAGCCCGGCACCAACGACAACATGTGCCCGGCCTCCCACCCGGTCGCCCTGCCCATGATCGAGTTCAAGATGGCGTGGCCGGTCAACGGCGACATGAGCCAGGTCCGCCTGGCCAGCGGCCGCGGCTACTCCTTCCACTACGACTTCTTCAACGCGTGGGAGGAGCGCACCCAGAAAGCCCTGGTCGACCACTGCATCGTCGGCGGCCTCCAGTGCGACACACGGGGCTTCGACCTGTACCGGCCCGAGCGCGGGACGGTGCTGAACGAGGACCACCGGCTGCCCTAGACCCGTCGGCGGCGCCCACAGGCCCGGTCACCCCGGACACGGGGTGACCGGGCCCTGTGCATGCACCGATGACGGCCCATCGACGAGGACTTGACGTGGACCTTCGCGGGGGCGAGAGTTTGGAGAGCGCTCTCCCGAGCAATCGGGCGGCTGACACGACTGGGGTGGGGATGACCGACGACGTGATCGACCTGATGCTCGACAAGCTCGATCTGGCCCAGAAGGTACGGCTGCTGAGCGGTGCCACCACCTGGCGGACCGCCGACGAGCCGGCCGTCGAGCTGCGCCAGATGGTCATGTCCGACGGCCCGGCCGGTGTGCGGGGAGAGGCGTGGGACGAGCGGCGCACCTCCGCGCTGCTGCCCTCGGCGTCCGCGATCGGCGCCCTGTGGGACGAGGAGCTGACCGCACGGCTGGGCGGCCTGCTCGCATCGGAAGCGGCCCGCAAGGGTGTCGACATCGTCCTCGCCCCCACGCTCAACCTGCACCGCACTCCGCTCGGAGGACGGCACTTCGAGTGCTTCTCGGAGGACCCCGAGCTGACCGGCCGCACCGGGGCCGCGCTGATCCGCGGCATCCAGGCAGCCGGCACGGCGGCCACGGCCAAGCACTACGTCGCCAACGACTCCGAGTCCGAGCGCATGCACGTGGATGTCCGCGTCTCCGAGCGGGTCCTGCGGGAGGTGTACCTCGCACCGTTCGAGGCGGCCGTCGACGCGGGCGTGTGGCTGGTCATGGCCGGATACAACAGCGTGAACGGCGCGACTATGACCGCCAATTCCCTCCTCGCCGAACCCCTCAAGAGCGACTGGGGCTTCGACGGCGTCGTCGTGTCGGACTGGGGCGCGCTGCGTTCCACGACCGCCCCCGCGCTCGCCGCGCTCGACCTGGCGATGCCCGGACCGCAGGGACCTTGGGAAGCGGAGTTGGTCCGGGCGGTGAAGGACGGCCTCGTCCCCGTCGAGGCCGTCGACGACAAGGTGCGGCGCCTGCTGAGACTCGCCGCCCGCCTCCACGCCCTCGGACCGCGCAGGCCCCGGCGCGCACCGGCGTCCCCATCCCGCGACACCCGCGAGCTGCTGCGCCGGACCGTCGCCGCTGGATCCGTGCTCCTGAGCAACCGCGGCGTGCTTCCGCTGGACCGGGCCGCCCTGTCGACCGTCGCGGTCATCGGCGTCCACGCCGCGACACCGCGGGTGCAGGGCGGCGGCAGCGCGGGCGTCTTCGACTCCGGCACGGTCACCCCGCTCACCGGCATCCGCGCCCGACTGCGGGGACACGCCCGCGTCGTCCACGTACCCGGTCCCTCCCTGGACGTGCCCCCCGCTCCGCTCGATCCCGACCGGTGCAGCAACCCCCGGTCCGGTCAGCCCGGGGTGCTGCTGCGGCTCCTGGACGCCGCCGGACAGGAACTGCACGCCGAGCACCGCCTCTCCGGCAGGCAGTTGGAGCCGCCGGTCGTCCCCGGTGCCCGCACCGTCGAGATCAGCGCCCTGATCAGGGCCGACACGACGGGGGAGTGGACCTTCGGTGTCGCGGGCTTCGGCCGCATGTCGCTCTCGATCGACGACCGGACCGTTCTGGACGGTGAGTTCCCCCGCATTACCGACGATCCGGCCGTCGTCCATGTGACTCCGCCCCTCCACACGGCACGAGCGACGATCGGCACGCACCGCCCCGTCCGCCTGGTGGCCCGGCGCGAACTGGCGCCCGATACCGGACGGGCCGTGATCGTCGCGGCGGCACCCCCGGAGCGCGAGCCGGCGGCCGCGCTCACCGAGGCGGTGGAAGCGGCACGCAATGCCGACGCGGTGATCGTGGTGGTCGGCACCACCGAGTACACCGAGACCGAAGGACGCGACCGCGCCGACCTGCGCCTCGGCGGCCACCAGGACGCCCTCGTCCGCGCCGTGGCGGCCGCCAACCCGCGCACGGTCGCCGTGGTCAACAGCGGGGGACCGGTGGAGCTTCCGTGGCGCGACGAGGCCGGCGCGGTCCTGCTCACCTGGTTCCCCGGACAAGAGGCCGGGTCAGGACTGGCCGACATGCTCTTCGGGCTCGCCGAGCCCGGCGGCCGGCTCCCGACGACCTGGGCGGCCTCCCTCGCGGACGCACCCGTCACCCGCTCGCAGCCGGCCGAAGGCCGGCTCGACTACGAGGAGGGACTGCACATCGGCTACCGCGCGTGGGCGCGCGCCGAATCCGAACCCGCCTACTGGTTCGGACACGGCGAGGGGTACACGACCTGGGAGTACGGGGCGGTGCGCGTCCCGCCGCGGGTGACGCAGGGCAGCCCGTTCAGCGTGGCCGTCCAACTGCGCAACACCGGCGCGCGGGCCGGCCGCGAGGTGGTCCAGGTGTACCTGGCACGCCCCGACTCCGCCGTGGAGCGGCCGGCCCTCTGGTTCGCCGGCTACGCCGCGGTCCACGCGGAAGCGGGCGAGGCGGCGACGGCCGTGGTGGACGTCCCCGCCCGCGCACTGCGGCACTGGTCCGAGGAGGACCGGACCTGGCGCACCGAGACCGGGCCCTACCGCGTCATGGTGGGGAGGTCGGCGGGCCGGATCGTCTGGCACGGCGAACTGGACGTCCGGGAGCCCGCCGTCCAGTGACGGAAGCCGCCCCGGCGCCGATGCACGACGGGCGGCCTCATACGTCGTCGCGCACGTCCCGCTCCGGGCGCGGCACGGCCCCCCTCGCGAGGGCTCGCACCTCGCAGGGCCCGATGCCCGCCGCGCCCACCGGGGCTAAAGGAGGCGTACCTGATCGAGCCCCGCCGGGCGGCCGGCTCCCGTGCTGGGGGACAGGAGAGGCAGCGGGCGGCGTCAACCGTCCGGATGGGACCGGATGCACGGGTCAGGGCAGGCGGCTCAGGCCGACGTCCCGAAGCGCCTGACGCCGCGCGCGGGTTGTCCGGCTGTGCGTCCGCGCGGCCGCGCGAACGCACCACCTCGTCCAGCCGCCCGCGCCGACCGCCGCCGCGGCAGCGATGATCACCCCGGTCCACATGTCACCGCCCGCCCTCCCGCGCCGTATCCCCGCCGCTGCGCCCGATCGTCTTCGTGCCGCCGTCCGTGTATCCGTGTGCTGTTCCCGCACGCCGCCGGAGCAGTCATGCCTGCGAGGTGGCACCCGGGCCCGCGCCGGCGGAGTCCAGAAGGGTTCGGTCGGCCGGGAGGGCCGGGAGCCGGAGTCAGCGCGCGGTCTTCGTGAAGTCCAGGTCGGCAGCGCGGACGGCATAAGAGGCGGTCGAGACAGTGGCGCCGAGCATGCTGATGCAGCCGAAGAGGAGGAAGGTGGGCCCGGCGCCCCATACTTCCACCAGGAGACCGAAGAGCGGGAACATCACCGGGGTGATGCCGACCGCGCTGAGTGCCTGGACGGACGCGACCCGGCCCTGGAAGTTGAGGGCGGTGTTGGCCTGCATCAGAGCCATGGACAGACCGCCGCAGAGGCCCGAGACCAGACCGGAGACGAGCGCCACGGCGACGGCGAGGGCGAGGTTCGGCATGACGCCGATCAGGCCGATGCCGGCGGAGGCGACGAGCAGGGTGATGTTGTGCCAGTGGCCGGCCCGCGGGAAGCGCCCGCGCACGACGAGCAGGAGCGAGGTAGCGCAGACGCCGGTGCTGAGGGCGGCGTTCACCCAGGCACCGCCGGAGGGGCCCCAGCCCCGTTCCTCGGCCAGCATGATGACGCCGATCGCCATCGGCGGGATGCAGCCGATCATGGAGAGCAGGCCGGAGAGGACGAGCGGGCCGACGACGGGCTCGTGGCGCAGGTAGACGATGCCGTCGATCAGGTCGCGGCGGACGGTGGAGTCCGCGGCGGGCTGTTCCTCGGGCGGCAGCGGGGCGAGCCGGACCGCGATCAGGAGGAACAGCGAGAGGGCGAAGAGGACGCCGGTCACGGCGAACGCGGCGGCGGGGCCGCCGAGCCCGATCGAGAACCCGGCGAGCGGCGGGCCGGCGATGTGGCCGGACCGCTGCACCAGATTGCGCAGGCTCTGCACCCGCATCAGCTGGTCGCGGCCGGTGAGTCGGGGCGGCATGGCTCCGACCGCCGGCATGAACAGTGCGTCCACGACGCCGAAGACGAGGGCGAGGACGACGAGCAGCCAGAGGCCGGGGGTGCTGAACGCTAGAGCCGCGGCGGCCGCGAGGATCACCACGGCGCGGACCGCGTCGGAGGAGATGACCACCCGGCGCGGGCCGAACCGGTCGGCGATCACACCGCCGCCGAGCATGAGGATCGCCCGGGGTATCGCGCCGACCGCCATCACCAGGCCGACCTGGGCCGGTCCGGCCACCTTCTGCGCGGCCCAACCGAGCGCCACGAAGTAGGCGGCGTCACCGACCACGGAGAAGGTGTAGGCGATCAGCCAGCGCAGGACGTTGCCGTCCCGATGCACCACGGTGGAGGGGGCGACGGCCACGGCGGGGACGGGCGAGGCCGTCGCCTGGACGGGTTCAATTTCACGCGAGTTCACAGACGCGCATGATCTCCCACAACGTCGGACCGGTACAACGGAATTGCCGCTATGCGCCAGCGGAGTTCCCGGGCTACCAGGACACCTGTGCCGAACGCGCGCCTTCATCTCGGGGTGGTGCCGGGGCTCCGCGGCTGCCAACAATGATCATGGTCGTGGCTCATCACTCATTGTGATGACGCCGGTCCTCGGCTGCCGCCGTGCCGGTCCGGAGGCGGGCCGGCACGGCGGCAGTCACCCAGTACGGTCGTGGCCGACCGCGGGCGGCTTGCGCGGGTGCGGATGGCTACTGGTTGAGAGCGGTCTCGATCGTCGTGGCGACGTGTTCGGCCTGGAGGTCGCGGCCCTTCTCGTTGGGGTGCGCGTACCAGGGAATCGGGGAGCCGAGGAGTTCAAGCTTTGAGTTCTCCAGCAGGCCGCCGATGCCCCGATCAGTGCCGTCACAGGCGGTGTTGCTTCCCGTGTGGGCGTAAAGGTTCACGAAGTCGGCGCCGTTGTCCGTGGCGGCCTTCATCATGATGTCGTTCAGCCGCTGTTGGGCCTGGTCCAGGACGGGCAGGGCCTCCTGGGAAATATCGGCGAAAGGCAGCTCGCTCTGGCCGGGGGCCGCGGCCAGGCACTTGGTGATGTCGGCGGGCACCAGCCGGGGGTAGCTGACCAGGACGCGCCGGGCGTCCGGGGAGAAGTACTCCATGCGCTGGAGCGCCTCTTCCAGTTCACCTTCGACCTGCTCGTACTTGTAGTCCAGCCACTCCTTGCCGTCGCCCGTCTCGAAGAAGTCCTTGCACTCACTGGCCGGCTTGTCCGGGTCCACCGGCTCTCCGGGCAGAAGGGAAGGCTCCCGGAGCTTGTCGGAACACTGCTTGATGATGCGTGCGAAGCCCAGGGTGTTGCCTCCCAGACTGCCCACGACCAACTGGGTGTCCTGCTGGAGCGCTTCCTGCTGCGCAGGGAGATTCCCGGCTCCGAAGGGCAGCTCCTGCTGCTGCCAGAAGTGGTGGACGAGCGCGCCGCCGCAGGAGACGTCGGCCTGCACGGCGAGAGTAATGCCCTTGGCTGCCAGGCTCCGCGCGGTGACGGCGGGGTAGTTGTCCGTGGACTGGAAGCACCAACCTCTCTCATTGTCCTGATGGTTCACGGGGGAGATGCCGAAGTTGGCGGTGTAGGAGTCGCCGAAGAAGACGGTCGGCACCGGGTCGGCCGCGGCTGCGCCGGCGTTACCGGCCGGGACGGCGAGTACCAGACAGCTGCCCAGCGCGACGGCCACGGCAGCGAGCCGAGCCCTCGAAGCGGTCGTCGTTCGAACGGCTTCCGACATGGATGTGCCCCTTTTCGTTGAAGGTCGAGGAGAAGCGGATGGAAACGTGCGAGGGGGACACGGCAAACGGCGAACGGCCCCTCGACAGGTTCCTGATCACGACCGAGTTGATACCGGCGCCCCTCCGGCCACTCACCACCCCCGCCGCGCGAGTCACTCGAACGGCAACCCAGGTTCACCTGCTGAAACGTCCCCGCTTGGGCCACCTCGCCTCCACCGCGAGCGCGGGTCCGACGGCACCACGTCTCGGCCCCGCAGGCTCGCGCGCCCCGGGCTCGACCAGGCGCCTGGTCCGCCTGGCCGAAGGCGTGTCCCCCGGGCAGGGGCGAGTGAAGGTCCTCCTCTTCCGACCGCCCCACCAGCGGCGAAAGGCTCACGGCGAGCCGCAGCAGAAACCGCCAGGCGGCATCGTCACCGAACCGCCTGAACATGGCCGGGATGGTTGCGCGGCCGGGTCCACCACCAACGTGCGTCCGTCCGTCGAGCAGCCTGAGGAGGCCGTGCTGGCCGTGGTGGCGGCAGGGCAGCGCGGGCCTCGCCGCAGCTCAAAACCGGTACTGAAGATGGCCCGAGGCCCCCAGGTAAGCCCCGAGCACCGGCGAGAGTCCGTATGCGCATGGTCGAAGTGGTCGCCGACGCCTGCGACGGCTGGCCGCCCTGGGCGCGTGCTGTCCTGCGCCTACTCCGCCGAGCCGGTCTGTGCGGGTAGTGCGGAGACCCAGCTACCTGTAGCGAAACCTCGCGAAAATCTGTCGCGGCGGGAGTAGACATTGGGGTTCGGCGTGGTTATGGTTTCTCTCGTAGCCAGAGAGGACGAAGGGCTCGGCAGAGATGAACTGCCGGGCAGCAGTACTCGCGGTGCGCGTGAAGGTGGTGTGCCGTTCAGCAGGACGGTGCGGTGGTGGAGTGTCGAAGCCAGAGTGGTGCGGGACGGCGACGGGACTGATCACCGGACCGGGTGGCCCGCAGTGTCAGGGGCCGCCGCCAGCAGTTGATGCAGTGACAGCAGTACCCAGCAGTGAAGTCAGTGAGCAGTACCTCGGTGAAGGCGTCGGCTGCGGGCGCGCGCTCCGGGAGGTTCGGCAGGGTGTCTCGGCCAGAGCAACAAAGGACGGGGCCGTGAGTCGAAGGTGGCGCTTGTACAGGTCACCAGTAGTTGATCCCAGAGGGAAGAACGGAGGAGGGAGCACCATCAGGATCGCCCGGACGCCATGCGGGTCCGGGTACCGCAGGACATCGATAGTGAGGTGGTCTTCGGTCAAGCACCGCGATCCCCGCTCTCCCCGGCGCAGCTCAGGCCGGGCAGGCGGCAACAGAGGGCCGGCGCAGTATCAGGGCCGGCAGATGGTGTAACTGTTCCTCCGGGGCCCTGGCGCTATAGGCGCCAGGGCCCCTCCACGCGTTGACGAAAGAGGTTCGATGACAGCAGACCATCCGATGGGCCCGCTCGGCGGCCGTCTGGACGACGACGACTACCCCGCCTACACCATGGGCCGCGCCGCCGAAATGCTCGGCACCACCCAGGGCTTCCTCCGCGCGATCGGCGAGGCCCGCCTCATCACCCCGCTCCGCTCCGCGGGCGGACACCGCCGCTACTCGCGCTACCAACTGCGCATCGCAGCCCGCGCGCGGGAACTCGTCGACCAGGGCACCCCCATCGAGGCCGCCTGCCGCATCATCATCCTCGAGGACCAGCTCGAAGAGGCGCAGCGCATCAACGCCGAGTACCGCCGAGCGGCCGATACGGCCGGTCCGGAAGCTTCCTCCTGACGCCGTATCCGTTCCCGCAGCGCCAACGGCGCCCAGGACCTCCATGCCGCTGGGGGCGAGCCGGCTGGTCGCCCCTGGTGACAGGATGTGCGGACGGGTATCTTCTGCGTCAGCTGTCGTGGTTCGGAAGTTTCCCTGCCCACGCCTTCGGCGTGGGCGTTCTGCTGTGCTGTGTCGCAGGAACCAGGGCGATCACCTCCGCCTCCCGCATGGTGCGGCAGGCGTCCGTCGACTGGAAGGCACACATATGGCTACGGGAACGGTGAAGTGGTTCAACGCGGAGAAGGGCTTCGGCTTCATCGCGCAGGACGGTGGCGGCCCGGACGTCTTCGCCCACTACTCCGCGATCAACTCGACGGGGTTTCGTGAGCTTCAGGAGGGCCAGGCGGTGACGTTCGACATCACCCAGGGCCAGAAGGGCCCCCAGGCCGAGAACATCAATCCGGCCTGATCCACGCCGGGGGCCGGCCCGCGGGCACCGCTGCGGGCTCGGCCTCCGTCGACCTTAACCCGGCGCCCCGGCTCACAGGCCGCCCCCGGCGCCGAGCCCCGACGCGAACCGCGCCGGGGACCGCGCCCCGTCCCGCTGGGCAGTGAGCCACAGCCCCCGCCGAGCCCGTTGACCGTCGCCCCCGGGCTGGGCGATGCCAGGGCTTTGCTAGACGCGGGGCAGCCAGCCCTCAATGAAGTCGGAGCGCTCCCGTGCGCCCAGCGCCCTCTGCTCGAGGAGCCGGCGGAAGCCTGCCAGAGCGTAGCGTTCCCCGGTGTCCGCTCTGGGCCCGGGGATGCCGGCGACGGTGGCCATGCACTGCTGGGGTTGGGGCTGCCAGCCGGTGACCAGTACGCGCAGGCACATGCCCTCGGCGCGTCCGTGCAGGCTCAGGAGATGGAGCAGGCCGTCGACGTCTATGGCCGCAACGGCGTGCAGGTCCACCAGGAGATCGCGTGCGTCCGAAGTCACGTGGTCCAGCGCGTGCCGGAGAACCGCACCAGCGCCCTCGTCGAGCTCGCCAGCGGCACTGATCAGAATCGAGCTGCCACAGTGCTGGACGTCTAGGTCGATCAATTTCTGCTCCCGCCACCCGAAGGCTCACGGACCCACGGGCCCCCATCCTGGCGCGACGCGGCGCGGGGCAGGTGTGCGGCGCGCTGAACGCGCGCGTAGTGGTCGGGGCCGGGGCTGCATGGGAGGAGGCTGGAGCGTTGCCCGGAAGGGTGCCTGCAACAGGGGACCGGGAGGGTGACCGGAAGCGAGCAAGACCGACGTCAGTGGCCGCGGCGTCGAATCCTGCTGAGGCCGGCCCGGGCGGGGCCGGTGTGCAAGGTACGGGCCGGATCCGTGCGTTGCACGCAAGGTTGTTCGACATTACCGTCATGGCTCGGTCCGGGGTGCTCACCGAGGTACGAAGAGGTTCAGGCGGCGTATGCGGCAGCGCAGCGTGCAGGTCATTCGGAATCCTGTCCTGGCCGGTTCGCATCCGGACCCGTCCGCGCTGCGGGTGGGTGACTGTTTCTACCTGGCGACCTCGACGTTCGAGTGGTACCCCGCCGTGCGGCTGCACCGATCCCGTGACCTGGTGCGGTGGCGGCCGCTGGGTGGTGCTCTGGACGCCGCACGGCTCCTGGATCTCACCGGGTGCCCCGATTCCGGCGGGGTGTGGGCACCGAACCTCACCTTCACGGACGGCCTGTTCCACCTGGTCTTCAGCAACGTCTCCACCTATGCGGGAGGCTGCACCGACAGCCCCAACTACCTCTCCACGGCCCCGGGGATCGAGGGTCCCTGGTCCGATCCGGTGCCGTTGCATGCACGTGGTTTCGACGCGTCCCTCTTCCACGATGGTCCCGACAGCTGGCTGCTGAACCTGGTCCACGACTGGCGGCCGGGACACGGCGGCTCGGCCGGCCTGGAAGCGACCCGCTACGACCGGTCCGCGCGCCGCCTGGTCGGGGATCCCGTGACTGTCGTGCTGCCGCCGCAGGCCGGCTGGATCGAGGGGCCCAATCTGTATCGGATCGGCGGCTGGTACTACCTGCTGACCGCCGACGGCGGCACCGGTTACGACCACCAGGTCACCGTGGCCCGCTCCCGTACTCTCACCGGCCCCTACGAACGTGACCCGCACGGGCCGTTGGTCACCGCCCGTCATCGTCCGGACCTGCCGCTGCAGAAGGCCGGGCACGGCAGTCTCGTCGAGACCGGCGACGGCGCGTGGTTCCTCGCCTACCTCGTGGCCCGACCCGAGGGCCGCCATGGCCCCTGTGTCCTGGGCCGCGAGACCGCGCTGGCGTCCGTCACCTGGACCGCCGACGGGTGGCCGCGTGTCCCGGACAGCCTGCCCGCACTCGACGTCGCGGCCCCTGACCTGAGCCCCGGCGACGACGCGACCGGTGCCGAGAGCGACGACGCCGACGACTTCGAGCAGCCTGTGCTCGGGCCTCAATGGTCCACCCTGCGGCGTCCCGCGACGGACGATTGGGCCTCCCTCTCCGCGCGCCCGTCCCATCTGCGCTTGCACGGCGGCCGCTCGCCGCAGAGCCTGACCGGCCCCAGTCTGGTGGCCCGTCGGCTGACGGCGGCGCACGGCGCGTTCGAGGCGACCATGGAGTACCGGCCGCGGTCCTTCCAGCACCTGGCCGGCATCACCGCGTACTACAACACGCGCAACTGGTACTTCCTGCACGTCACCGCGGACGACGAGACGCATGCCGTGCTGCGTGTGGCCGGCTGCGACCGGGGCGTGCTGAGCGTGGACGAGGCCGGGGGAGTACCACTGGGTGACGTGCGCCGCCTGTCCCTCGGCTTCGACCTGAGCGGACCCGTGCTGCGTTTTCGCTACGCCGTCGACGGCGACTGGTGTCCGATCGGCGTGCCCCTTGACGCCACGGTCCTGTCGGACGAGCACGCCGAGGAGTTCGAGCACGGGCAGATCAGGTCTCTCGGCTTCACCGGCGCGTTCGCAGGGATGTGGGCCTGGGATCTCACCGGAGGCGGCCTGCCCGCCGACTTCGACGAGGCGTCCTGGCGCGCGGCCTGTTGACATCCCGCTGACGTCGCGAGGACGTATTCAGCCGCGCGGCCGTGGCTGGTCGGAGGGCGACCGGCGATCGGGTAAGCCAAGACCTGTTCCGGGTGCGGCGCGGTGATGGCCAAGCTGCCGCTGCTCGTCCGGACCTACGCATGCGACGCCTGTGGCCTGGTCATCGACCGGGACGACAGCGCCGCACTCAACCTTGCCGCGCTCGCGGCGGCCTGCACGGCTGGTACCGAGTGGCCGGAGACCAGGACAGCGCCCCGGCGGTGTCGAAGCTTAGTGGAGGCGACCAGAAGACCCGCACCACCCGTACCCGCCGCAAGGTGAGTGCGGGGCGGGCAGGGGGCGCACTCCTGCCGCAGCAGCGGCAGGAGCAAGCGAGAGACCGTACTCAGGCCGAGCCCCGGACACTTTGGTGACCTGACGGACCTTCCGCGCAGAAGTGTCCGCAATGCTGAGACCTGACTACGGCCTCCATCGTTATCTAGGGGTCGAAGGCTTTCTGTGCAGTTCAAAGGCATGATCCGTGCTGCAAGCAAGTACGACACGCAGCCGGGAACGGTTCGGTCGAACCGTTCCCAGGGCTTCGTCGGCCCGGGGCAGGGCCGTCAGCGTTTGACGCGGTTGCGGATGGCGAGGACGGCGAGGCCCAACAGGACGGGTTCGGTCAGGCGGGAGGTCATCTCGATGTAGGTGCCGGCGGTGGTCAGGTCCTGGCCGGAGGAACGGAACACCACCGAGTTGAGGGTGACGTTCAGAGCCCTTTCAAAGCGCTTGCCGGTGAACCGATTGCCGGTGGAGTTCTGCGGATCGTCCTTGTCGATCTCGAACGTGACCTTGCCCCCGCCGGTCGGGACGGTGCCGATCGCAGTCTGCTTCGGGGTGTCCTTGGCGAGGCCGAAGGCCATCAGCAAGACGATGGTGAGGAGCATGGCCGCCCCAAGCCACGCCAGGGCCCGGGATGCGCGCAGTCCGTAGCCGGACAGCGCCCAATACGCGGTCAACAGCCCCAGTTCACTGCGGGGGATGTCGTCGGCGTGGCGGCGCATCTCCATCTCCCCGTAATAGAAGTCCGCAGCCCCCGGCTCATGCTTGCCGTCCTCGAAAGCCTTGCGCAGAGCCCGGTACACCGGAGCCAGCTGCAGCGGCCCAGCGCGTCCAGCGCCGAGGACTGCCACGTTCCAGCCCTGCACTGCTCCCGGCTGGCTGGCACGCCAGTGGTGTTCCTCGGCCAGGACGCGGCGCTCGGTGAAACGCACGGGCGGCCAGCGCCACCACACGGCGGGTGGGGCGGTGTCGAAAGTGCAGGCCCCCTCCAGGCGGAGTTGGTCCAGGTGTACGGTGCCGGCGAACAGGCACCCCGACAGATCGAGGTCTGAGAGGACCAGATGAGCTGCGTCCACCCCACGAAGCGACGCCATCCGCACCCTGGGGTCGCGGGGGACCGCCAGGATCGGGAAGGGCTCTTCGGCGAGGTGTCGGCCGTTGGCGAGCACGAACGGATCCGGCTCGGCGGCGATTGTGAGGGGGTACTCGAACACCGCATGCGCGAAGTCCACCGTGGCGTAACGCAGGCGGATCTCCGCTGTCGATGACCAGCGAGTACGACGGCACTCCAGACGGCGCGCAGCGAACGAGAGGGTCACCGGGCCACCGAAGGCCGCACCGGACAGCACAACCCGTCCAGTACACGCCAAAGGTCCGAGCTGCTCTGCTGCTACGAAGGTCGTCGACTCGAACCAGGCGTCGCCCTGGAAGGTCGCCGAGTTGAACCAGGTGTTGCCCTTGAAGGTCGCATCCGTGAACAGGGCGTCGCCCTGGAAGGTGGCCGAGATGAACCTGGCGGTATCCTTGAAGATCGCCATGAGGAACCCGGCGCCGCCCTCGAAGGTCGCCGAGTCGAACAGGGCGATGCCCTCAAAGGTCGTCAGGCCGAACTCGGCGCGGCTCTCAAAGGTCGCCGCCTCGAAGGTCGCCGAGCCGAACCCTGCGCTACCCACCTCGAAGGTCGCCTGGTCGAACCCGGCCTGGCCTTTGAAGGTCGCCGATGCGAAGTTGGCGCTGCTCTTGAAAGTCGCCTGGCCGAACAGGGCATGGTCGCCCGCGAAGATCACCGACTCGAACAAGGCGCAGTCCTCGAATATCACTGACTCGAACAAGGCGTCGCCCTCGAAGGTGGCCAATTCGAACTTGGTATGGCCGAGGCGGGGGTGCCCAGTTTCAGGGTCGTGGAGGGCGTTGAGGAGAGCATTGAGAAGGGATTCGGTGAAGTGGGTGCCCCGATGGTCGATGCCGGCGCCGGGAGTCAGGGCGGCCAGGTAGGAGTCGCGGTCGTCGACGGACAGGTGGGCGAGGCATACGGTGTGGCCGGGGACGTGGATGCCGCGGCAACCAACGGGGTCGGCAGCAGGGTCTGCACCGTGTGCGCAGTGCGGCCAAAGCGGCGGTTCGGCTGTACTCATGGTGCGGCGACTCCACGGTGTCAGGGTGCCTGTATGGACGCCCTGCGGACGGGAACGGTTCAGGCTCGACGGTGACAGGGCAGCATGGGGGAGGCTCCCACTGCGAAGATGCCGCACGTGCCTGAAGAACCGTAGATATAGGTCAGGCACGGAACATCGAGGGCACATGCCTCAAACGCCTGTCGCCCGCTCGACACCCGAGATAACAGCAACGGTTCTTGGCTGGTGCCCGGTTGAGGTGATGCCGGGCGGCCTCTTCGTCTCCTCGCAGGCGGGCGGCCAGGGCCAGACCGGTCTGGGTGCGGGCTTCTCCCCGGGGGGAGGCGCGTTCGGTGCATGTGGTCAGCGCGCGCTGGTACAGCTGCGTCGCCTGTGGGGCGTGACCGTCGGCGAGTGCTGTTTCGCCGAGCCGTATCAGGATGTCGACGGCCTCAGTCCACAGGTCGGCAGGTCACGACGGGGAGCCGGCGCGCGCGGGCTCAGGAGCTTTCCAAGCTGCAGGGGTGGTCCGCTGCACCTTGCACGGAGGGGATCAGGTCTGCGATGCGTTCGAGCTGGTCGCGTTGGGAGTGCAGGTCCAAGGCACCGAGGCGGGCGACGATGTGCCGGGCACCGGCGGCGACGTACCGTTCCAGGTGTTCCAGCACTTGGTCCGCGGAGCCGGTGACAACTGCTTGGATTTTTTCCAGCTGCTCCAGCGGCATGCCGTACGTGCCCTGTGCGTATTCGTTCAGTGCCCGACGGCCGCTCTCGATGTCGTTCTCGATACGTACAGAGACGAATAGCGCGGGGGTGATGTCCGCGGTCTCGCGTCCTGCTTCGGCCGCTGCTGTGCGGACGGTGCGCAGGCCGGACGCGTAGTCGGCGGGGTCAGGTGGGTAGGGCAGCCATCCGTCGTACAGGCGGCCGGTGCGGGCCAGGGCTGCGGGGGCCGCACCGCCAAGCCACATGGGCGGACCGCCGGCTCGGGACGGCCTGGTCGTGAGCGGGATGTCATCGAACCTGAAGATCTCGCCGTGGAAGGCCCCGGCGCCGCCCCACAGGGCCCGCCACAGCGCAACAGTCTCGTCCAGGCGGGCGAAGCGCCTTTCCCATGGCAGCTCTGACAGGGCGTAAAGGGGCCGCCCGAAGCGGCCGGGGAAGCCAGCCCCTACGGTCACAGTGAGCCGGCCACCGGACAGCAGGTCGAGCGACGCGAGTGCCTGCGCGGCCTGGATCGGTCGACGGAGGAACGGCAGCAGTGCAGCTGTTCCCAGCGTCACGGTCTCGGTCACCGGGGCGAGTGCGGCCAACATCGTCAGTGCTTCGACGCGCGGGCTGATGAGAGAATCGTTTGCGAAGAGCGAGGAGAACCCCGAGCGTTCGGCGCAGCGACCGAAGGCAATCAGCTCGCGAGGGTCGTCGGCAGGGCCCCACTGGGCGGTGCCGGTCGGAAGCAGTACACCGATGTCCATGTCGGTAATGTGCACGGCCGGCAGGAGTGGCGACAATTCCCTGCGGGGAATGGCCTGGGGCCCTCCGCCACCGTTACAACAGGGCCGTGGACTTCCCTTGTATGCTTCGTGATCGTCGTACCCGCCGTCATGTCAGCCAGCTCGACCTGGCGCTGCGAGCGGGCACTACCCAGCGCCACCTCAGTTTCATCGAATCCGGCAGGTCCGTCCCGGGCCGCAACATGGTCGTGCGCCTGGCCGAGTCGCTGGAGCTGCCGCTGCGGGAGCGCAATGAACTGCTGCTGACCGCCGGGTACGCGCCCGCCTACCCGGAGAGCTCACTGGACGATCCCGTGCTGGCCCCCGTGCGCACGGCGATCGACAGCATCCTCCGTGGCTATCTTCCCTATCCGGCGCTGGTCGTGGACCGAGGCGGCGACCTAATCACCGCGAACGATGCCTTCGACCTGATCACCGAGGGCGCGGCAGACGAACTGGTGGGCCCGGGTACGAACATTTACCGCCTGGCGCTGCATCCCCACGGACTGGCTCCCCGCATCCTCAACCTTGCCGAGTGGGCGCGCCACATCCTGGTGCGACTCGTCCATCTGGACGAGTTGCGGACCGAGCTCACCGGATACGTTCCCGACTTGGAGCCGTCCGCAGGGCAACTCGGCTTCGCAGTGCCGCTGCGACTGCGGTCCCCGTACGGGGAACTCCGCCTGATGACGACGGTGACAACCTTCGCGACCGCTGTCGACGTGACGCTTGCCGAGCTGAAGCTGGAGGCGTTTTTGCCGGCCGACCCGACGACTGCCGAGGCTCTCTCAGCAGCCGCCGCGGCCGTGGCCTGTTCAGCCGCCACTCAGGCGCCGGGGAACATGTAGTCCACCTTGATGAGGCCGTCGTCGTCGAGTACGAGGAGGTCTGAACCACCACCCACCACGTCGCCAGTCGCGGTGGACACCGTGTCCCAGCCTATCCTGACCACGTCATTGAGACGTGTCGCACCCGGCCGCGCCCGGAACGCGAATCCCTGTTTCTCGACGAACCGCTCGTAGCTTCGCCCTACTCGGGTCTCGATGGCGTCGTGTCCCTGTGCCTCCAGAGTCGGGTGGTCGAAGCCGAGGGCCGCGGCGGCTTCCCGAATCGCCGCGGGCGGGTGAAGGATGTGAGTGCCGTCCTCGGCCCAGAGTCCCTCGATGGCAGCGCGGCGCTCCGCAGCCTCGGGTGCATTCCACTGCGCCATGTATCGCTCGGCCAACTGTTGCGGGTCGATCTCGACCACCTTTGTCTCCTCGCCTGGACGGGTTCATTCGGAACAGATCCTGCGGGGCGCGGTGGAGACCGACAATTCCCTCTAGGGAATGGGACTTTCTTTCTCAACGACGCCAGCGGCCATATGCGGGGGCACCTGGTGCACACCCCGCTCCCACCGCCGTCGACCGGGCGCGGGGTCTCAAAGGCCTGACGCCTATGTCGAACCGTGATCCCGGTCGGCACCCGTCACGGACCATGCCCGGCGGTGTCCTCTGGCGGTCCGACTGGCCGGTGATGCCCTCGTTGCTGCGGATCTACGTTCCCGACGCGGATGCCGCCGTGGCCGCGGCCGTCGCACACGGGGCGCAGGTGGTCACCGAGGTGTCCGACAGTGCGTGGGGGGATCGTGGGGGCCGGGTGCGGGATCCGCTCGGCAACATCTGGTGGGTGGTGAGCCGGGTCGAGGACGTCGCACCCGACCTGGCCTGGGAGCGCATGGCCGAGCCGAAGTATGCCGAGGCGATGCGCGTGGCTCAGGAGACGCTGGACGCCGAGCTGAGCGGCCGGGACGCGGGAGTGGCGAGCCCCCCGCTGCGTCCGAACCCCTGAGCGGCGCTGGGAGTTGGCTGCGGGACGAAGACGACCCGGCGGCGACGAGCACCGAGGAACGCCATGCCGGCCCGGCCGGCCCGCCAGGTCAGGAACCGAGGTACCGCTCCGCCGGGGGAACGGCCACTGCATCCACGGGCAGTTCGATGCTGAAGGTCACCCGGTCGAGCCCGGGGCCGTCGTAGTCCGGCTTCACGGCTGAGGCGGTGAAGCCGAGCCGGACGTGAAACGCCTGCGATGAGCTGTTCTCAGGACTGGTGACGCAGCGCACGTGGTGGCGCCCGTAGGACTGGGCAATCGCGAAGAACGCCTGGTAAAGGGCGCGTCCGACACCCTGTCCGTGCAGCGCCGGGTCGACGCCGGCGAAGTGCACGTATGCGGTCCCGGGTTCTGTCTGGGACAGGAAGCCGATCAGGAAGGCGGCGATCTCGCCGTCACGTTCGACCACGAAGCTGGTGGTGGTGAAGTGGTCGAAGTAGAGCCGGGGCAGCAGCAAGGCGCGCTCCGTCGACCCCGCCTGCCCTTTGAGGCCGCCCCACCACCTGTCCAGCACGGCAAGCACGGGGAGATGGTCCTCGTCCATGAGGTGCCGGGCTGTCAGGCCGGGGGGAAGATCAGCGATCATTCGCATAGTCTGCCATCCAGCGCGCGGCGCACCGCGGTCGTTCTCGAGTGTGCTCGGCGGCCGAGACGCGCACGGCGGGCGTGTAGCTGAGGCCGGTTCCGGTGCCTGGCGAAAAACGTGCGCGAGGCGGATCCGCTTATGACGGAAGGTACCGCGGTCGGCCGAGGACATCGTTGCTGCGCTCGACGAGCGGACCGTAACCGTTCCAGACACACGGACGGCCGCGCTGATCGCTCCATCGATCATGCACAGCTGCACTGACAGTGACACGAAACCGTACACCAGGCCTGCCTCGGTGACTTCTCGGGTTGATGCGGGTGGTGTAGCACGATCGCGCGCATGACGTCTGCTTCCATTCCGCTCGCGGACACCCACGTACGACTCCTGGCCGGCTATGCCGGCAACGGAAGTCCTGTTTTCGAGGTGTCGCCAGCCCGTGGTCTCAGCACCGGCGTGTTCGAACTCGCCGGCAGCCCCGGGCTCGTTCTGGGGTGTGCGGCGGGAGACGTTTCCGCGTAGCCGACGACGGGCAACTCGAGGTATGTAAGGTGGGCCGGACCTCTGTGTCCAAGCCGGTCCGCACAGCGGCTACTTCACGACTGACGCCTTGACGGCACTGACCGAGGACTTCGACTTGGTCGGAGGCCTGGCTGAAGCCCCCTCGGACCGACGCTTCATCGTGGTCACGGTGGACCGCTCGGTCGGCATACCTGTCGTCACACGTTTCATGGAGGCGTGATCGACTGGCGTCGGTCAGGGCGAATGGTGGTTCGGAACCGCTTACGAGCCGGGGTAACAGCGCTCCAGGCCGCACTCTAAGGACTTGCCGATCAGCAACCTGTTGTCTGTAACTTGCTGTTGAGGTTGTTGCTTCGGGAAGCGACTTGGCTTGGAGGGCTGTCAGGGCGGCTAGTGGGGTCCCTGGTAAGTCAGTCGACCGCCAGCGTGCGGGTCGACTTGGTGGTCCACCTCAACGGCGACATCGGTTCGCCGCGCTCGTCCGGCTCGACCAGCGCCAGCAGCGCAGACCGCAGTCCGGGATCGAGGTCCGCGACGCGTTTGCGCCCACCGCCCGGCCGCGGCACCCGCCCCGCCCGCCTCCAGGTCGGACGTATCCTTGCGGATCGTTGTCACGCTCATCCCGGCCGCCCGGGCCACCACCCGCATGCCGCCATGGCCCAGGCTCCGGGCCTCCGCTGCCGCTCGCTTAGATGCGGGAACAACACCGTGAACTGCACAGCAAGTTGGTCACGATGCTCGTCCCCGATGCGCATACGACAGCAACGAGACCCCAGCCGCAAAAGCCACACCTTGATGATCGACAAGCCCTTAGCTTGATGACCTGTCGCAGCGACGGCTGAGTGCTCTCATTGCACATCGACTGGTGCCGCCCTCAGGAGGAAACGGTCAAGGCCAGCGAGGCGACGGCGGAGGCGAAGTGAAGCCGGGAAACGCAAGGTTGTGGAACACGCGGGCGCGCACATGGCAGGCGAGCGCGCCCAGGTAGAGCAGGACGAGGCCGCTGGCTGCGGCGGCACCGAGGGGGCGCAGTGCGGTGTCGAAGAGGCTGAGGAGGAGGCCCGCCGTCCCGGCCAGTTTGAGGGCGGCCAGCCGAGGCAGCCAGGATCGAGGGGCACCCACCTCCGCCGAGTTGGCGAGCACGAAGCGGGCCCCGGCCAGGTCGGCAACGGCCATCCCGACGTTGATGGTGGCGGTGAGCAGGGTGACGACGAGGAGGGTGATCTGGATACCGGTCATGCCTTCAGGTTCTGTGGGCGCTTCGACGCGGTCCAATACCTGCTTCTATAACCTGGGGGCATGGAAGTGGACACGCGCCTGCTTCGGTACTTCGCCGCTGTGGCGGAGGAGGGCAGCCTGACCGGGGCGGCAGAAAGGCTGTTCGTCTCGCAGCCTGCGCTGACCAAGCAGATCCGGCGTCTGGAGGAGGAGATCGGGGGACGGCTCTTCACGCGTTCACGATCAGGGATGGCACTGACCGAAGCTGGTCGTGAGCTTGCCTCGCGGGTGCCCGCACTGCTGGACGGCTGGGACGAGGCGGTACGGGCAACCGGCCGTGCAGCGCGGGTACTGCGCCTGGGTTTCCTGGATGCCGGCGCAGTGGGTGGTGTCCCCGAGATCATTACCGAGTTCCGCCGGGCGCAGCCGGAGTGGCGGGTGGAGCTGCGGCAGTTCGACTGGTCGGACCCGAGCGCCGGCCTGGCTCGCGGTGAGGTGGCTGCGGCGGTGGTGCGCTTGCCATTTCAGGGGCAGGAACGGTTTACCGTGCGTGAGTTGTTCGCCGAGGAGCGCGGGGTGCTGCTGTCGGTTCGGCATCCGCTGGCGAAGAGCGAGATGGTGGAATTCCGCGAGCTGTGGGACGAGCCGTTCGTCGCAGCCGGAGCCGGGACTGGAGCCTGGAGGGGGCATTGGCTGGCGGAGGAGGAGCGGGACCGCCCAGCCCGGGTCGGGGCCGTCACCAGCCTTCCCGACGAGTGGCTCGGAGCGGTGGCCGGCGGCTGCGTGGCACTGGCGCCGGTGTCGGCAGCCCGCTTCTACTCCCACCCGGACGTGGTGTTCCGTCCCGTGCGCGGCGTCTCACCGAGCCGGGTCGGGCTGGCCCGGCCTCGGCGGCGGACGCACGAAGCGGCGCTGGATCAGCTACTGGAAGCCATCGCGCTCCGACTGGCCGAGAGCTGACGACCGGCCCGTCGTTGCTCGACATCAACGAGACCCCAGCCGCAAAAGCACACCTTGATGATCGGCAAGCCCTTACTGATCGTTTCAGAATGAGTTCAGTGTGAGGGCTTGGCGGTCGGGTCTGGTGGCGGCAGAGTGGTGCGGGTGTCGGATGATCTTGTGCCTGATGACCTGTGGGAACGCGTGGCTCCACTGCTGCCGCCCCGCCCGCCGAGGCGTCATCGCTACCCCGGACGTCTGCCGGTGGACGACCGTGCGGCCCTGCGGGGCATCGTGTACGTGCTGCGCAAGAACGTGAGCTGGAGGGATGTTCCCGCGGAGCGGACCGGCTGCAGCGGGGTGACGGCCTGGCGGCGGCTGCGGGACTGGACAGAGGCCGGCGTCTGGCCCCGACTGCACGAAGTCCTCCTGGCGGAGCTGCGCAAGGCAGGTCTGTTGGACATGGACGACTGCGCGATTGACGGCTCGCACGTCCGGGCCCTGAAGGGGGGGCTCACACCGGACCTTCGCCGGTCGACCGCGCGCGGCCGGGCAGCAAGCACCATCTGATCGTCGACCGGCACGGCACACCCCTCGCCGTGTCGCTGACCGGCGGAAACAGGCACGACGTCACCCAGCTGACGCCGCTGCTGGACGCGATCCCCCGCATCCGAGGACTTCGCGGGAGACCGCGGCACCGGCCGGGCCGGCTGTTCGCCGACCGTGGCTACGACTACGACAAGTACCGGCGCGTCCTGCGGGCCCGCGGCATCACACCGAAGATCGCCCGACGCGGCGTTCCACACGGCTCCGGGCTGGGCAAGACACGCTGGGTCGTCGAGCGGACCTTCGCCTGGCTTCACCAGTTCAAACGACTGCGGATCCGCTACGAGATACGCGCCGACCTCCACCTCGGACTGCTCCAACTCGCCTGCAGCATCATCTGCTTGAGACGCCTACGAACCTCATTCTGAAACGATCAGTTAACCGTCTTCTTGACCTGAAGCATGATTGAGGTTCTAGCGTGTCGCCTACCTGATGATCTGAAGATGGGAATCGCGCTCGTGATCCTCGTGACCGGAGCCACTGGAAACATAGGCAGTACCCTGCTGAAGGAGCTGCACGCACGCGGTGTCGGGTCGCTGAGAGGGCTTACGCGTGATGCCGCACGGGCCGTCTTCCCGCAAGGGGTCGAGGCTATGAAGGGCGACTTCACAGAGCCGGCGTCCTTGAAGCCGGCGCTGGCGGGGGTGCGCTCGCTGTTTCTTGTGTCTCGCCTGGGCTCGGACGCCGACATCCTCGAAGCCGCCCGGCAGGCGAGGGTGGAGCACGTCGTGTTGGTGTCGTCCATCACCGTCCAGACCCACCCGCACCTCGGCCCCGCCGGCGAGAACCTGGCGGTGGAGCAACTGCTCAAGGAAACCGGCATGGCCTGGACGATCCTGCGGCCGACGCAGTTCGCGTCGAACGCCCTGATGTGGGCTGCGTCCATCCGTGGCCGCAGGACTGTCCGCGCGCCGTACGCCGAGACCGCGCTGCCGACCATCCACCCTGCGGACATCGCATCGGTGGCGCGGGTGGCACTGACCGAGCCAGGCCACCACGGACGCACGTATGCCTTGACCGGGCCAGAGCCGATATCCGCCCGACAGCAGGTCGAGGTCATCGCGGCAGTACTGGGTCGGGAGATTCCCTTCGTCGAGATCAGCCGTCGGCAGGCCCACGAGCAGATGGTCGAGGTCTTCGGGGCCGAGGCCGCGGACGCGGTGCTCGACGTTACTGGTGGAGACGTGAACCGCGAGCTGCTGATGGTGCGCGACACGGTTTCTCAGGTCACCGGAACGCCGGCTCGCCCGTTCCGGCAGTGGGCTTCGGAGAACGCCGACGCCTTCCGTTAAAACGCTAGCTAAGGGCGAGTAGCGGTAGCAGCGATGCCGCCACTCGAAACGTGCGGGCCAGGTGTTCCATCTCGGGAAGCGTTCCTGAGTCATCACCGTCCAGCACGCGGCGCAGCACAGCCTTGGCGTTCTTCAGCTCAATGCCGAGCGACCGGCGGCAACGGCTGGCTGCAGTGCGGTCCTTGGTCCGTGCAGAGTGCCGGCAATCCGAACATCAGCGGGGCCCAGGTTGTCAAGTATACCGACAACCCATGGCTGTTCCGAGCCTGCGGCAGGCAGACAGGGGAAACGGCATTACCACCGGGTGGTGGTAATGCCGCAACCGCGCTCGCCCCCAGGGTGCAGCTCTCTCGCCTGAGCCTTGGACTGCGTGCTGATTCGTCCGTGAACGACGCGATGGAGCAACATGACGGCACCTGGGGCGGAACGGTCATGGTCCCGTCAAATTTGCCGCGTGGAGTGGTCATGGACCGCTGGGAACCTCTTGTGTGGCCCCGCGAGAGGTGGGGGGAGAAAGAGAGGCACAGCGTGTCCTTGGAGAAGAAGAGGAACCCGTTCATGCAGAAGACCGCAAGTAAGCGCCGCTTGGCCGCCGCCGCGTTCAGCGCTGCACTCCTCGCGGGCGCGGTGCTTTCCGGGAGTGCCCACGCCGCGCCCGAGGGGAAAGCCGCCACGGCGATGGGGGTCAAGGCCTGCGGCTACTACGAGACGCAGACAGACTCGTACTACGGCCACTGCGGCAGCACCTGGGTCAAGATCCAGGTCGACATCGACTGGTGGCCGACCGACATCAAGAGGTGCGTCCCGCCGGGTGAGACCCATCTGGGGTCGACCGACGAGATCGACAACGCATGGGCCATCGCAGGCACCTGCGGCTGAGCCTGCACTTGTTTTCTCGGTCTCGAACGGTATCCCGAACGAGGCCACTCACCTAGGCATTCGCCGTGAGGGCGGCCTTCGTCTGATCCTGTGCTCCGTCACAAGGAGAATCAGTCGAAGGCCGTTGTCATGAGTGTCGTGTGCCCGGATGTCCAGCGGGAAGAGATCGTGGACCCGACCTGGGGCGGCGGCCGCGGAACGACTTTCAGAATCACGGATGTTCATGACAGGGTGGCTTCCCGGCGGGAGTTCAGTCCGGGTGGGAGTGCCGACCGTGAACTTGAGAACGGTCTGTCCCAGCTGGCCTCGCGGGAAGCGGGGCGCCGGCTCCCGCAGGACGACAGACGGGTGATGCGTCTGGTCATCAGTGTGACCGCGGCACAGGTGCTCAGCGATTCCGGGTGTGGGATGAGGCGCTCGCAGTCCTGAGCGTGTGACGGCCGCCGCTGCGCGGCGTCTGGGATGCGGCCGCCCCCTACCTTCGCGGTGCACTGCGTTGGGGTATGCACGGCGGATAATCGGGTAGTGGCACGTGCGTGCAGGGAGAGTCAGGACAAGTTCTGTGGGGCAAGCCGACGATGACGGCTCAACGGTGCCGGACATGTGCCTGATGCGGGCCGGCTTCGCCCTGACTGGGGATGGCGCGTGCATCGCGGATGCCCGTCACCACGCCGCAGCATTCCTCGACCAGGCACACGCTGAGCACCAGGTGACGGTTTCCGCCCGCGCGAGGGACCTTACCCAGTTGGTGGTGAGCGAGCTGGTCACCAACGCCCGCAAGTACGCCCCCGGCCCTGTCCTGATGGAGCTACGCGTCAGCGGTCGCGCGGTGGACGTCGTGGTGTGGGACAGCGAGCCCACGATCCCCTCGGCCCGGGCCGCTGATCCCGGCAGGGTCGGCCAGCACGGCCTGGAGATCGTCCGAGCGGTCACGGAGAGTCTGTTCATGGAGCAGGACCCACTCGGCAAGCGCATAACGGCCCGCATCAACCTCTCCGGCGCCCCCGACATGGCCTCCTAAATCCTTGGCCTCGACCCTGTACGCGCGGACAGGGGCACGGGGTTCGACTGCCGGGCACCATTCCGTGCGCTTGTCGGGGCGACCCCGATGGCCGACCGAGGCGGGGGGTCGTGCAGGATGGCGGACACGGTCTGTTGGGAGTTTGCCACTCGGGGGAGGAGAGCATGCAGCGACTGCAACCGGGCGACCCGTCGCACCTCGGACACTACCGCCTTGTGGGCCGGCTTGGTGAGGGCGGTATGGGCCGTGTCTTTCTTGGGCGTTCCGCAGGTGGACGGACGGTGGCGATCAAGGCCATCCACGCGGAACTGGCCCAAGTGCCGGACTTGCGCGCACGGTTCGCGCGGGAGGTCGAGGCCGCGCGGAGGGTCGGCGGGCAGTGGACGGCGGCCGTCCTCGACGCGGACGTCGAAGCGGCGCTGCCGTGGGTGGCGACGCAGTACGTCCTCGGACGCTCGCTGTACGAGGTTGTTGCGGAGGACTTCGGTCCGCTGCCCGAGCGGTCCCTGCGGGTGCTGGCCAACCGGCTCGCGCTCGCTCTCGCGGCTGTCCACGGAGCGGGTCTGGTCCACCGGGACCTCAAACCGTCGAACGTCCTCGTCACCGTCGACGGCCCGTGCCTCATCGACTTCGGCATCGCGCGTGCCTTCGAGGATGCGGGCACGGCTGCGCCCGGCGCGCCGAGGACCCGGACGGGAATGCTGGTCGGCTCGCCAGGCTTCATGTCTCCGGAACAGGTGAGAGGGCGCGAGATCGGGCCGGCGAGCGACGTGTTCTGCCTGGGTTCGGTGTTGGCCTACGCGGCGACGGGGCGGCAGCCCTTCGGAGTAACCGGCTCGGAAGGTCACCACGCGCAGCTGTTCCGGGTGGTCGAGGACGAACCGGACCTCGACGGTGTGCCCGCGGCATTGCTCGGGCTTGTGCGAGCCTGTCTGGAGAAGGACCCCGGTCTGCGGCCCGGTACGGACGAGGTCGCCGAGCGCACCGCGGTGCCCGTCGGGCCGTGGCTGCCGGGGGAGGTCCTGGAGCAGCTGGGACGGCGGGCCGGGCAGGTACTCGACCACGACCACCCGACACCCGAACCGGCACCCGCCCATCCACCCACTCAGACCGCCGCGCCGGCCCCGGGCGCGTTCCCCACGCTCCCCGAGCAGCCGCCCGCGCCACCCGCCAACCCGGATCGCACCGGCAGATGGCGTTCGCGCCCCATGGCCCTGGCCGTCGCCCTGGTGCTGGTTGCCGCGGGCGCGGGGGCATACCTGCTCACCGACGGCTTCCGGGACGCCGAAGGCGACGGAAGCGAGGGCACGACGGCCGCCCCTCGCGAGTTTCTCGGCACCTGGAAGGGCGAGTTCCCCAAGGGCGCGGGGGCGCCCGAGGGGTACGTGCGCATAGAGATCGCCGACGGCGCCGGACGTCCCGCCCAGGTCGCCGTGCTCGACAAGACCAGGCTGTGCCGGGCAGGCAGCGGCATCGAGCAGGCGGCACAGGACGAGAACTTCGCCGGACATGCCCTCACCCTGGGCAGGGCGCGCGTGGACAGCGCCACTCCGGCGGGCGAAGCCGGCGCCTGCTGGCAGCCGGAACGCAGCACCCTCGGATTCGCCGGGAGCGGGAAAGACCGGATGGTGTGGAGAGTCGGTGGATTCGAGGTCCAGCTGACGAGAGAGGGGCGCGCACCCCTCGGCAAGTACGCTGCCAAGGGGCTGTGGTGGGGCGACACGGACGACCCGGACATGGACCCGACCACACAGCTCTCGGTGGCGGGGAGTTCAGTCGACACCTCCACCATCACCCTCCGGGACGGCATGGGACCGGACCCGTCGTGCGACTACGAGGCCAGGGTGTTCACCGCCGACGAATCGCAACTGCTGACGACCCCCCTCCGGGCGGTCACCCGCTTCGCCTACCAGGAGGAGCAGTGCCCCGAGACCCGGTCGCCGCTGCTGATGGTGGTGGCCCCCGACGGGCACCTGGATTACCGCTCGCTGGACGCCACGGCCTCGGGCCGGATGACAACCACACCCTGACCGGGCACCGGCGCGCCTGCTGGGCCGAGGTGAGCTCGATCGGTGATGTCCTGCGGAGTGGCCTGCCGGCCCCGGCGTCGGCGCATTCGAACCGCCGACGTGATCGAGAGGGTCGTCCGACCTTGTCCGCGGCTGCGTGATGAACCGCCGGAGGGGCCCGGGCGCGGGCCCACCGCAGGTGCCACAGATAGCCGAGTGGTGGCGTGACGGCTGAAGGTGGGGCTGCGCCCACCAGGGCCGGTTCGCCGCCGCCGACCCGGCCGCGTACGGCGTTTCGGCATCGGTCACCCTGCATGCCGGCCTCGGCCGCGCCGCCCAAGAACCTCCTGCCGCACCAACCGACTGTGCGGCACCGCGACGGGCGCACACCACCATGGCTCCGCGCCTGCGCGCGAAGGATGCGATTCCTCCCGGCGCTAAAGCACCGGGGTTTCTCGCAAAATCATGCTGAAGCCTCTGCGGGGTGCCGCCTGCCGCGCACGCGAACGCCCCGACCCGTGTGCGGGTCTGGCCGCGTGGCTTGTTATGCGGCCTGGTGTTCGCCGGGGCGGTAGCGGTCGAAGTCCGCGTCGGGGAAGAGTTCGCAGGCAATGTCGAGAAGCCGTCGGTGCTGGGGCTGGAGGTTGGTGAGGCTGGTTGCGCGCTGCGGGTCGCTTGGGGTGCTGAGCAGGTGCAGGGCGGCGACATCGACGAAGGGAGTGTCGCGCAGGTCCCAGGCCACGTCCGTCACGGTGGGCGGGAGCTGGTGGAGGGTGGCGCGCAGGAGGTCGAGGTGCTGGTAATCGATGTCGCCGCGGGGCGTGAGCGTGGCGGCGTTGCCGTGAATCTCGGTGGTGATGTTCATGGTGGGCGAGGCCCCCTTCCCAGGGGGTTGATGAGCCCACAGACGAGCCACGATCAGCGTGGCCGACGACTATGGCAGGCCCCGGATGCCCGGGGAGGGGGCAACGCCCGAGACCCAAGGAGCCGGGCCTTAGCCTCGCGCTTTCATGAAGCGGGCTGTCCGACGGGCGGTCAGGTAAACGAGAAGTGCCTCTGACCAGCAAGAATGAGGATTGTCGAGGTCCTTGTTCCTGCCATGCCGGAGGCACTTCCCAGGTGAAGAAGCGTATCGGGTCCTATCCACGCGTCCGCATCGAGGGCGGTGGTCGCGGAGTGGTGTCCCAGGCCGGGGCCGTGCTGCTGGTCGAGACCGCCCGCAAGGCCGGGCTGGACCAGGCGATATCGACGGCACTGACGCCGTGGCGACGTTCACGGGCAGTGCACGATCCAGGGAAGATCCTGCTGGACGTGGCACTCGCGGTCGCCCTGGGCGGGGACTGCCTCGCGGATGTCGGGATGCTGCGGGCCGAGCCGGCCGTGTTCGGGCCGGTGGCGTCCGACCCGACCGTCTCCCGGCTCGTCGACACCCTCGCCGCCGCCGGGCCGAAGGCCCTGTCCGCGATACGGGCCGCGCGGGCCGAAGCCCGCGAGCGCGTCTGGAGCCTGGCCAAAACCGCGGCTCCTGACGCGGGCGGGCAGGTGATCGTGGACCTGGACGGGGTCCTCGTTCTGGCCCACTCCGAGAAGCAGGACGCCACCGCGACCTGGAAGAAGACCTTCGGACACCACCCCCTGATGGGGTTCGTCGACCACGGAAGCAGTGGCAGCGGGGAGCCGGTGGCCGGCCTGCTCAGGCCCGGCAACGCAGGCAGCAACACCGCCGCCGACCACATCACCACCACCCAACTCGCCCTGGCCCAGCTGCCGAAGAAGTACCGGCGCGGACGCCGGACGCTGATCCGTACCGACTCAGGAGGCGGCACCCACGAGTTCGTCGCCTGGCTCGCCCAACGCGGCCGGTGGCTGTCGTACTCGGTCGGCATGACCATCACCGAGCAGATTCACCAGGCCGTCCTCAAGGCCCCCGCCTCGGCCTGGACGGCGGCGACCGAGCCCGGCGGCGAGATCCGGGACGGGGCCTGGGTCGCCGAACTGTCCGGCGACTGCCTGAAGGGCTGGCCGAAGGGAATGCGGCTGATCGTGCGGAAGGAACGGCCTCACCCCGGCGCCCAGTTGCGGATCACCGACGCCGACGGCCTGCGGCTCACCGCGTTCGCCACCAACACCACCGGCATCCCGATCGCCGCACTCGAACTGCGGCACCGCCGGCGAGCCCGGGCGGAGGACCGCATCCGTGCCGCTCGCGCCACCGGCCTGCGCAACCTGCCCCTGCACGACACCAAGCAGAACCAGATCTGGCTGGAGATCGTCCAGATCGCCCTCGACCTCCTCGCCTGGATGCCCATGCTCGCCCTGACCGGCGAAACCCGCAGGTGGGAACCCCGCCGCCTGAGGCTCCGCCTCTTCTCCGCCGCCGCCCAGCTGGTCACCACCGCCCGCCGCCGGCACCTGCGGTTCGCCCGCCACTGGCCCTGGACCCACATGATCACCGACGCCCTGGCACGACTCGAAGCCCTCCCGAACCCCGGCTGACCAGCGTGTTCCCGTCCCTGCGAGCAGCACCACCCCCGCCGGAGCCGTGGAACCCGGCGCCCACCCGACGCGACAGCCGGGCCATCAGCCTGACCACCACCAGCCCGAACAACCGAAACGGCCCGCCGAAGAAACCCACGGACCGTCACGAAAGATCGAGGTTAGCGGCACCGGCTCAATCTCTTGTTAGCTCAGCGTCGCATACCCGATACGCTCAGTGCCAGGTGGTACAGCCGCTGAGTGGCCCCTACGCCCTGGTAAGCCGGCTTATTCGCGAGGCGGCAACTGCTGAGCTGCGTAGACAGCCTCACCGCGGTGAGGTGCCTGGTTCTGAACTGGTAGCCGTTGCGCGAAACGTCGGACTGCAGAACGCAACAGCGCCCGGTGGGCTGGCATGGAGCCTCTATGCGGGAATGCGATTCGGTGTCGCGCATTCGGCAGCAACTGCGCCACCGCTGCCCGCCGGTACATGGCAGCCCAATCCGCGGACGAATCAACGCACTTCGGCGGGCGCGGCCACAGCTGTTCGACGAACGCACAGTGGAGAGTGAACGTGCGACGGGCAACTGTCAGGACGTCTGACATGGCGTTCCGATTCTCGCTCTGTGCCGCTGATGTCGTGCCTGTGCAGGTATGTTGCGGGTAGACGGGGGACGAACAACGGGGGAAGCCATGGACGACACGGAACCCATACCGGTCGGCGACAGCGAGCTGACGACGAGCACGCCGGTCTTCAGTGCCACTCTGGACGGGGACGGCTCCTGCATTTCCGCCGCGCGCCGCATGACCGCCAGCTTCCTGACCCGCGTACAAGCGGTGCACGGGCTTCCTGTGTCGGACCGGGCGATGGACCTGACCCAATTGATTGTCAGCGAGCTGGTCACCAACGCCTGCAAGTATGCCCCGGGCCCGATGCTGCTGGAACTGCGGATCCTCGGAGACCTGGTCGAAGTCGTTGTCTGGGACAGTGACCCCGTCCTTCCTGTTGCCCGTGCGGCCGACCCTGCCCGGGTCGGCCAGCACGGCCTGGAAATCGTGATGAGCGTTGCCCAGGCCTTCGAAGCGCAGCGTCAGCCGGTCGGGAAGAGCATCACCGCCCGCATCGCCCTGCCCGACGACCCCGGTGGAGCGCTGACCGGACGCCTTCCCCTGTGAGGAGGTGGCCGTGAGGCGTGACCCCTTCAATTTCCCGGTGCAGCCGGGGCAGACCGGCCGGCCGACGTTCGCCGAGCCCGACGGATCGCTAGGGAAGCTAAACCGATGTAACGGCGAGTAGTCCAGGACGTGCAACGGGGCAGCTAAGCCGCCCTGCCAGGCAATGCGCCCGCCTCGGCTACGCCGTGCGGGGAGTGGTGTCGTCAGCGAGTGCGAGAGCGACAGTGATGCACTTGCCCATGCCCTTGCTCACCGCGCTCATCCTGCGGGCGACGGCCGTGACGATCTCGAGTCCGTGTTGCCCCACCCGGGCGGGGTCCGCGGCCCGGGCGGCCGGGAGCACCGGGTCGGTGTCCCACACCGAGACCTCGACTGTGTCTTCAGCGATCAGCAGGTCCAGCAGCACCGGCCCTGGCGCGTATTTGATCGCGTTCGTGACCAGTTCGCTGACCACTAGTCCGGTCAGCTCGGCAGTGCGCTTGGAGACTGTAAACCGTCCCTCGTCCCACTCCCGGGCAAGAAAGGCGGCTGCGGCGTCGCGGGCCTGACCGATGCACGCCCCGCTGCCGTCCAAGGCGACCTGGGCGCGCGGCAGCCCGTTCTGCCCGTCGCCGCTTTCCCGGAACACCGCATGCCTCCCTCGTCGTCGTGGCCCCTGCGAGTACCCCGGAGTGCTGTCCTGACACAGCGGCTTCCCAGGGGCAGAGTCCTCGCCAGTGACCTTGACTGCAGCGCAACGGTCCAGTGTGCCAGGATAGTGCGCATGGCTGAGGAGGATGGGACGCGTTCAGAACAACCCGGGTACTACGACCGGCTGCAGGTCAGCACGGAGGCGATCGACGGTGTCCGTGTGGTGACCCCAGCGGGTGAGATCGACCACCACAACGTGCAGCCGCTGAGTGACGCTCTCCAGTCCCCGCAAGGGCGCGCGATCCGGACCGTGGTGGACCTGAGGCGGGTCACCTTCATGGATTCCACCGGCATCAACACCCTCCTTGCCGCGTATCAGTCCCACAGAGCGAGCGGCGGAAGCCTCCACATTGCTGCGCCCTCGTCCGTCGTGATCCGACTGCTGAGCATGGTCGGAATCGACCAGGTCATCCCGTGCCACGACACCCTGGACAGCGCTCTGGGCGCCTGACAGCGCGCGCCCAGGCCGGAGCCCTTTCACCTCATCGAGCCCTCTTGCGTGGCATTTCCGGGGCGATTGTTCCGGGAAGCGGAATGGCAGGCTGTATCGCGGGTGGGAGCAGGCGGGACGTTGGCCGACGTGCCGCTCCCGGCACGCTCTGCCGGACGCCCGCTATGTCTCCTTCACTCTGCATACCTTCTCCGGCCATGGGTACCGCGTGCGACAGGCGCCGCCGGTCACGCACGGGAACGCGCGTGGTCCTACCTGCCGCGAGGCGCCGCACGGGAGGTAACGATGAGCAGGCTCATGGGTACGTCGCCGTCTCGCAGGGACGAGTCGGTGGCGGAACTGGTCGCGGATGCGTCGCAGCAGATGACGCGGCTGGTGCGTGAAGAGTTCGCGCTGGCCAAGGCGGAGATGCAGGAGAAGGGTAAACGCGCCGGTCGCGGCGGCGGTCTGTTCGGCGGCGCTGGACTGACGGCCGTACTGGCGCTGCAGGTGCTGGTGGCCACCGTGGTGATCGCGCTCGATCTGGTGTGGCCCCTGTGGCTTGCCGCGCTCGTGGTCACGGCCGTTCTGTTCGTCGTCGCGGGCGTACTCGCGCTGCTGGGCAAGAAGGAAGTCCGCAAGGCTGGTTCCCCCGCCCCCGAACGCACCGTTGACAGCGTCAAGGCCGACGCCGCGAGGATCAAGGAGAGCGCGCACCGATGACTCACGACAGCAACAGCAATGGCACCAGCCGCAGCAGCGAGGCCCCCGGTCCCGACGAGCTGCGCGAGCAGGTCCAGGGCACCCGCGAGGAACTCGGCATCACCCTCGAAGCCTTGGCCGGCAAGGCCGATGTGAAGACGCAGGCGCAGGAGAAGGCCGACGCGGCCAAGGCCAGGGCCCGCGATGTCGCCCACGACGCGCAGGACAGGGCCGCAGGGCTTCTGCACGCGGCGCACGACCGCACTCCGGAGCCGGTGCGTCAGCATGCCGCCCAGGCCGGTGCCGCCGCCCGGCAGCATCAGGGCCTGCTGATCGCCGGCGCAGCCGCCCTCGCCCTCGCAGTTCTCCTGTCCAGGAGGTGGAGGAAGTGAACACCGCAAAGGTCGCCTACAAGCCCCTCGGCATGGCCCTCGGAGCGGTCAGCGGAGTCCTTGCCGGAGCCGTTTTCAAGCAGCTCTGGAAGAAGATCGGGCACGACGAGGACGACGCCCCCGACGCCACCGACCCCGACCGCACCTGGCGCGAAGTACTTCTCGCCGCCACCCTCCAGGGCGCGGTCTTCGCCGCGGTGAAGGCCGGCGTGGACCGCGCCGGCGCCACCACCGTGCACCGCCTCACCGGCGCCTGGCCCGGCTGATGCCTCTCCCGCCCCCCGTTGGCCCCGGCGCCATGTGCAGGGTGCTCCGCCCCCGGTTCTGGCTCTCATGGCACAGCCGGAACCGGGGCTGCGCCCCGTAGGCCGAGTGGCGGAGGCAGCGAGGCATGGCTTGGCTGAAGCGGGTTACCCCTCGCCGTATGGCAAGAGAACAAAAGGTTGAAAACGCATCATCTGGCTCGAGAGTGGAAGGGGAAACGCCGGACACCCCGACTGATCTGAGCAAGAAGTCCTGGAAAGCGGTCCTCAAGCGGACCTTGAAGGAGTTCAAGAAGGACGAACTGACCGACCGTGCCGCCGGGCTCACCTACTACGCGATCCTGGCGCTTTTTCCCGCGCTGCTGGTGCTGATCTCCCTGCTGGGGATCGCGGGGGAGTCGACCACGCAGTCGGTGCTCGACAACATCCAGAAACTGGCGCCGGGCGCGGCCCGCGACGTCCTGACCAACGCCGTGACGCAGTTGCAGGGCAGCGCCGGAGTCGGCTCGATTCTCGCGATCGTCGGCCTGCTGGGCGCGCTGTGGTCGGCCTCCGGCTACGTGGCCGCCTTCATCCGGGCCTCCAACGCCGTCTACGACCTGCCCGAAGGGCGCCCGGTCTGGAAGGTGCTGCCGATCCGCGTCGGTCTCACCTTGCTGCTGCTGATCCTGGCCTGCGCCACCGCGCTGATGGTGGTGCTCTCCGGCGGTCTGGCACGAGAGCTGGGTAGCGCGCTCGGCATCGGCGACACTGCGCTGACGGTGTGGTCGATCGCGAAGTGGCCGGTGCTGGTGCTGCTGGTTGCCCTGATGCTGGCCATCCTCTACTGGGTGGCCCCCAACGCCAAGGGCCGCGGCTTCAAGTTCGTGACCCTGGGGAGTCTGCTCGCCCTGGTCATCTGGATGGTCGCGTCCGCCGGCTTCGCCCTCTACGTGGCGAACTTCGGTTCCTACAACAAGACGTACGGCACCCTCGCCGGTGTCATCATTTTCCTCGTCTGGCTGTGGATCACCAACCTCGCCATCCTGCTCGGCCTGGAGTTCGACGCGGAGATGGACCGCGAACGGGCCATCGTGGCGGGCCACCCGGCCCAGGAGGAGCCGTACGTCGAGCCTCAGGACACCCGCAAGTGGACCGAGGAGGACCGGCGGGCCATGGGCGACACCGGCCCCGCGGACGACGGCGACCGGCGCCACGACTGACCCAGGAAGGCATCGAGTTGGCCAGGGGCAGCGGCAGGCTAAGTGCGCGATGTGACTGCCAACCGCCGAAACGTTTCGCAAAGCGGCCCGCCGTTTGCCGACGCGGCATACCGTGCCGTATGCGTGGAAGCCGGTGGCACATCCTCCGTCCGAGGGGTACGAGTGACAGCGACAGACAGTGCGCAGAAGGGTGGCCCGCTACGGGTGAGGGCGGTCGGCGAGCAGGCGGTCGTGGAGAGCCTGCACACCCTGTACGGGCTGACATCCCGCCTCACACTCGACGGGGTCGGTGCGGCTCCCGTCCTCGAAGCGTCCCGCTGGGAGGCGGCCGGGCTGTACGTGGACGAGATGAGCATGCCATGCCGGTTCAGCTTCGAAGTCGATGAGTTCCCGATGTTCGCGGTGACCTACCTGGAGTCCGGCCGCATCGAGACCCGCTCAGGCGGACTGGGCGTCAATGCCGGGCCCGGGCAGGCGTGGGCACCGTGCGACCCGGGCGCCGGCTACCAGGGCCGCCTGGACACCATGGACGCCCGCACCGTGTCCCTGCCCGTCGACCGGCTACGGGCCGCGGCAGGCTACCCTCCCGACGACGAGACCCCGCTGCACCTGCACGCCCTGATGCCGCTCACGGCGGTCCTGCACGAACGCTGGGGGGCGATGGTCCGCTACGCCGACGAGGTCGTCAGTGGAGGGCGGGTAGCGCCGCTGGTGGCGGACACGGTCGCCCGTCTCGTCGCCGTGACCGCTTTGGACGTCTTCCCGAGCAGCTTCGCCCCGCCCGGCCCCGGCGGACGCGGCCCCGGCGCGGTCGGCCCGGCGGCAGTGCGGCGGGCCGTAGACCACATCCACGACCACGCCGCACGCGCACTGACACTGGCCGACCTCGCACAGGCCGCCGGCGTCACCGGCCGAGCCCTGCAGTACGGCTTCGCCCGCCACCTGAACACCTCACCCATGGCTTACCTGCGCCGGGTGCGGCTGGAGCGGGCACACGCAGAGCTCGCCGTCGCCGAGCACGGCGACGGCACCACGGTCGCCGCGGTCGCGGCACGCTGGGGGTGGACCAACCCGAGCCACTTCACTGCCGCCTACCGGCGCGCCTACGTCACCGCCCCGTCGCGCACCCTGCACGACGACGCCTTGCCTCTCTCGACGATGCGCACCCCCGGCACCGGGCGCGCTCCGGTCTCGAAGGGGCCGCGGGGCGAGAGACGGTAACCGGTCCGAACTCCGGCGCCGGATGGCCCGGGCGGGCGAAGCCCCCACTGGGGGCGACCGCGCTCCGGTTGGCGCTGGGCGAAGGTGATCGCTGTCGCTCCGCTCCCGCAGCGGGCTGAACTGCGGCTCACCCCGACTCGCTGGTGAGAGGTTCGTCCAGGCCGAGTCAGGACCGCCCGCCGCTGCACCAGCGCCGCCGTGCGCGAACCTCGTGCCGGCCCTGCCGGTTCACGGGACAGCGCCACCTAGTAAGGGGCGTCCAGAGTGGTGCTGGGGGATACACCATAGATACCGCGGTAGCCGGCGGCGAAGCGGCCGGCGTGGGCGAAGCCCCAGCGGGCGGCGACCTCGCTCACGCTGGTGCTGTGCGGGGCGGCGTCGCGCAGATCGCCGTGGGCCCGGGCCAGACGGACGCGGCGCAGATGCGCGAGCGGCGTGGTACCCGCGTGCCGGTGGAAGGCGTACTGCACGGCCCGTGGCGTGACGAACGCGGCGGTGGCGATGTCGGCGATGCTGATGGGCTCGTGGGCGTTGTCCTCGATGTACGCCATGGCGCGGCGCAGGGTCTCGGTGTGGGCGTCGCGGCTGTCGGCGAGCCCGGGTTCGTCCGCCGCGGCGGTAGTGGGCAGCGTGGCCAGGGTGACCGCGGCCAGGTGGCGTGCGGCGGTCTCGGCGACCAGCGGGCTGACGTTCGGGTCGGCGAGGACGTTGTCGCGCAGGAACGCGATCGTGGAGCCCAGGCGCCGGTGACCGTCCGCGTCGGAGGGGAACAGGCCAGTGAACCGCACCGGCCCACCGTTGCCGGTCCCGGCCACGGCCACAGCGTCGAGCAGCGCGGGGTCGAACATCGCGATCGTGTACCGCGCCCCCCGCACCTCGCCCACGTAGGGCAGATCGGGTGGGGCGATCAGATACGTCTCACCGGGGCCGCACACGTCGTCCCGGCCGTCGGTGAGGTCCACCATCGAACCCCGGTGCACCGTGATCAGACAGACTTTCTCCAAAGCGCCGGCGTCGTAAGCCATGGTGTAGTCGAAATCAAGCTTGTCGATCATCAGCGAGTCGACCTGCCGCCGCGAGATCGACGCCCCCGTCTCCTGCGGCCGACCACCGATCTTCATCGGCGTGTACGCCGACGACAGAAACTCCTGCGTCTCCTCCAGGCTCTGACTGCGAAACGACAACGTCTGCATGCCCAGTCCTCCCGACTGGTCGCAGCCCCCCGCTCGCCCCTGACGCTACGCGCTCCTGTCCACCCAGCGACACCACGCCAGGTCACAGCCTTCGCATCGAGGGCAGCCATGCCCGGGCGACCCACAAGCGCAAGACGTCAACAACATGGGCGGGCGCGCGTCAGCCACGCGAACGCGTGACGGAGATCCTTTAATGAGGGAAGGCACGACGGAGCCGGCACAGGAAAGGAACCGGGCCCATGGTGGTCAGCGTCATCATCGCCGACGACAGCGAGATCGTCCGTCGCGGTCTCGGCGACATCCTCGCGTCGGCCGCCGACGTGCACGTCGTCGGCCAGGCGTGGGACGGGCGCAGCGCGGTCGACATGGCGCGGCGGACCAGTCCGGATGTCGCCCTGATGGATATTCGCATGCCCGGCATGGACGGTCTGACCGCGACCCGTGAACTGCGCGCCCTGCCCGTACCGCCAGCGATCTTGATCCTGACGTCGTTCGGCGGGGACGCCTACGTGGACGAGGCGCTGCGGGCGGGCGCCCACGGGTTCCTGCTCAAGGACAGTCCCCCGGAGGAACTGTTGCGGGCCGTGCGGCACGTGGCGCGGGGCCACGGCGTCCTCGACCCTGTCGTGGCAGGACCCCTCCTGGAACGATTTGCCGAGCGAGACACTCTATTGACGGACCAGGAGCAGCGGATTCTGGACAGCCTCAGCGACAAGGACCGCCGGCTGCTTGCTCTCATCGGCCGAGGACTGGCCAACGCCGAGATCGGCGAGCTGACCCACGCCAGCGAGGGGACCGTCAAGAACCAGGTCAGTCGACTGCTCCGCAAGATCGGCGCAGAGAACCGTGTCCGTGCGGCCCGCTTCGCCTACCGGGCCGGACTCGAGGGCTGAGCCTTGCCCGCCGCCGACAATGACTCCGCCGACATCGGAGCGCCAGCCCGCAGCCAAGGGCCCGGTACCAGACGGGGCCAGTCCCGCCCGCGACCGTGGGAATCAGCGTGGACGCCGGGCAGGATCGACGCTGTCATCACCCTGCTCGCCATCTTCGTCGGTGTCGGGGACAGCTGGGTCAAGCGCTCGAACGGGCTGCTCACAGGGGCCTCGATCACCTGGGTGGCAGCTGTGTCCGCCACGGCGGGCCTGCTGCTCGCATGGCGCCGTCGGTATCCCGACGCCGTCGCCGGCGCTGTGATCGCCTGCCATGTGCTGGCCTTTACCCCCTTTGCCCTTGCCGTCGCGCTCTTCACCGTCGGCGCTGCCCATCACCGCAGGCCGCGCATCCTTTTCGCCTACGCCGCCATCGGCTGTGTCGCTGATGCAGCGGGACTCCTCGGGGGGCATGCCTGGGACACTAGAGAAGCCGGCTACACCCTCGCCCTGGCAATCGGCCCGCTCGCAGCCGGCTACGCGGTGGCACTGCGGCGGGATCTGGCGGACGCCGCACACACCGAACTCCAGCGAGCCGAACGCGAGAACACTCTTCTCATCGCCCGCGCCCGCGAGGAGGAGCGCACCAGGATCGCCCGGGACATGCACGATGTCGTCGCGCACAGGGTCGGCCACATGGTGCTCGTCGCCGGATCCCTGCGCGTATCCACCCCGGCCAACCCCCATCAGGTAGCCGAGCGGTCCGAACAGATCCGCAGTGAGGGCCGCAAAGCCCTCGAAGAACTCCGCGAAGTTCTCGGCGTACTCACACCCGGCCGCACCCGACGCCACGAACCCCGCACCGGGCCCCGTGCGGCGCCCAGCCTCACGGACCTTGTGGCCTCCGCCCGAACCGCAGGGGCGGACATCGTGCTGAACGCCGACCGCTCGCTGCACACTCTGCCGACGGTGGTCCAGCACACTCTCCACCGCACCGTGCAGGAAGCGCTGACGAACGCCGCCAAACACGCACCAGGTGCGCCCGTCCGCATCACCGTGGCGACCACGGCGCGCGACGTGGAGCTCTCCGTCCTCAACGGACCCGCAACGAAACCGCGCAGCCTCGACCTGCCCAGTGGCGGCAACGGACTGATCGGCCTGCGCGAACGCGCGACTCTCCTGGGAGGAGAATTCGCAGCCGCACCAGAAGCCGACCAGTTCCGCCTCCGGATGCGACTGCCACTGCCACCCGCCACCTCGCGCACCCCTCCGTGACCCCGTCATGCCTCCTCCTCCCCGGAGGGGACGCAAAACCACACCCACTTCCCGGCTCCGCCCACCGTCGCAACGCCCCACGTCTCCGCCAGCATGTCCAATAGGTCGAAGCCGCGCCCCGACTCCGCCAATTGCTCCCGCTCACGCCGTCGCCGGGGGCAAGTCCCGGCGCCGAGCACGGGTTCTCCGTCGAAGACGGCCCCGGTGATGGCGCCGGTCGTCCCGTCGAAAGAGATCACGACCTGGATCTCTTCGCCCCGCGCGTAGCGAACGGCGTTCGAGACGACTTCCGACAGCAGCAGACGTGCAGTCCCGCTGTCGCCCCGGCCGTCGGGCGCGACTCGCGCCAGCACCCGTCTTGCCTCGGCCGCAGCCCGCGGATGACGTGGCAGGAACACCGCGTCGCGTACACCGTTCATCATCGTTTCCACCTCGCGATCGTCTGCGGCTCTGCTTCCATCCTCCGAGGGAAACGGCCGCCGACATGCTCTCGGACGTCCTCGTGTGGCAGCACCTGTGTCACCTATGACGATGACGAAAGTCATGTCCGGAGGCCGCGACGAGTGCGCCTTGACCCTCAACCCCCGAGGCAGCCGCAGTGACGGCGAGGTGTCCGACGAGCAAGGCTTCAACGAGCCGTCTGCGGTGTGCCACATTGCCGCGGCGCCGTTTCGGGTTGTCCACGTCTCCACCGACGGGATGCCGTCGACGGCCGAGTTGACGCAAATCGACTGACGCCTGGCCCTCCACACGACGATGAGGAGTTGCTCATCCTGAGGGTGCGAGACGCAGGCCGTCGAGCAAGGTGGCGAGGTAGCGGTGAGCGGTGACGATACGGTCGGCGGTTGAGCCGCCGTGGACATTCACGGCGTGGGCGATGCCGCACATGAGCGGGACGAGGTCGGCGGCAGCCAGATCTGCGCGGACGGCTCCGGCATCGCGGGCCCGGTCCAGGAGCGTAGCGCCCACCGCCGCGAGTGTCTGTTTGAGATCCGTGGTGCGCGGCAGGGCGTCGACGGGCGCGGCGGCGACCGGAGGTAGGGCGGCGTCGGTGAGCTGTGCTTCGACGACGCGGGAGAGGAACTTCCTCAGCGCACGCCAGGGATCGCTGTCCGCCATGGCCTGCTCGCCGTGCGCGACAAGGGTTTCCAGGCACGGGGCGGCGACGGCCTCCAGCAGTGCCTCGGGCGTGGCGAAGTGCCGGTAGACCGTGGCGACACCGACGCCTGCGCGGCGTGCGACATCGTTGAGCTGCAGTGTGGTGCCCTGGTCGACCAGGTCGCGGGCGACGGCGACGATCCGTTCCCAGTTGCGGGCGGCGTCCTTGCGCAGCGGTGTGGTCGGCATCCAGATTCCAGGTTGCTTGTCGTAGGCGGGGGTCGGCCGATCATATGCGGGGCGTACGGAGCCCGGCGGGGGGCGGGTCGTTCGACTCGCCCCCCGCCGGCTGCTCAGCGGTCCGCCGTGCGTGCAGCCGGTGCGTGAGTTTCGCTGAGCTGGCGTACGGCCTCGACGAGGCGCGGGTCAGTCGCTGCACGCAACGGGTTGGTGGGGCGCGCCCGGGGTCCGATGAGGAGGCCGGTCCGGTCGGTCAGTGCTTTGTCGGTGGCGGCGGTGATCGAGGGCCGTGCTGCTACGGATGCCGGACCGGATGTGGAACGGATGAACCGGCGGCGCACCAGCGGCCACAGCACCCGCAATGGCGGGGAGACGATCCGGGGGTCGGCCAGAGTGCCGTTCGTCATGTCGGTCGCGGCGCCTCCCGGATCGGCGGCGAAGACGCCGACGCCCGTGCCGTCCAGCCGCCTGGCCAGGTCGAGTGTGTAGGCGAGGTTGGCCAACTTGGCGCGCCCGTACCAGTGGAAGCCGTAGTAGCCGCCCGGCGGCTCCACGGCGTGGAAGCTGCGTTTGGCGACGCCGACCGCGGCGGAGGTCACGTTCACGATCCGGCTCGGCCCCCCGGCGACGAGCGTGGGCAGCAGCAACTCTGTCAGCAGGTACGGCGAGAGGTGGTTCACGACGAACGACGCCTCGACACCGTCAACCTGTTGCCGGTTGGCGAACATTGCGCCCACATTGTTGACCAGCACCGTCAACTGATCCCCCGATGCGGCATGGTCCGCAGCGATGCGCTCGGCCAGCGTCGCGACCTGGTCGAGCGAAGCGAGGTCCGCGGGCAGGAACCGGGCCAAAACGGCCGGCCCGGTCGCGCTGATCCGCTGCACCGCCTCGGCGCCCCGGCCGGGGTCGCGCCCCACCACAGTGACAGCGAACCCTGCCGCAGCCAGGCCCAGCGCCGTCTCCAAACCGATGCCCCCTGTGCCGGCCGTGACCACAGCTGTCTTCGGCATACACCCCTCCACAGTAATCGGATAAGTTATCCGCCTGGTGGAACTGTAGCAAAGGTGGATGACGTATCCGTTTTATTGGGAGGGGGGAGATTGCCCACACTGCTTGCCCGCCGGACGCGTCGCGGGCCCGGCGGTTGCTATCGACAGCAGCTGCGACCCCGCTCTGCCCGTGCGCAACCTTGCAAGAGCACGTCGAAGGGGCGGCGCTGACCGGTGTTGCGGCAGCAGTGCTCTGCGATGAGTTCCAGCGCTGGGCCGGTCACCCTCTTGAAACGGCCGCTCAAAGCGGCGCGGCGACAGGCGACGAGTGAGGGCCGCTGCGCCTTTGTACGGCGTTCCAGGGCAGGGACAACACGGCATCGAGGTGCCGCCGCAGGTGGTCGAAGCCCTGGGCGTGGGGAGCGCGCGCCGGTCGGCGTCACGGTCAGCAGCTTCCACTATCACTCCTCCATCACCCTGAGGGGGCCTCATCCCGTTCAGCTCCGACAAGCGCGAAGCATCCGGGAGCAATAGCCGCGACGCCATCGACGTCGAGTTCACCCTGGACACCGCGCCCCGTACCGTCCAGCCGCCGGACGACCTCGCAACCGCGCTCGCCGACGCCCCGAGCAACGGAGGCCTTCCACGGCCTAGCTGTATTGCCCTGTGAGGTTGGGGACGCGGCTGGCGGGTGGGTTGCCTGCGAGTGCGGTGTGTCCGCGGTGGTGATTGTAGAAGTGCAGCCAGTCCGGGAACGCGTCGCGTCGTGCCTGCTCTGACCGGTAGGGGCGGGCGTAGGCCCACTCGTCCAGCAGGGTGCGGTTGAAGCGTTCGACTTTGCCGTTGGTCTGGGGTCGGTAGGGCCGGGTTCGCTTGTGGGTGATCCCGGCCGCCGCGAGTGCGTCGCGCCAGTCACGGGAGCGATAGCAGGAGCCGTTGTCCGTCAGGACACGTTCGACGGTGATCCCTGCACCGGCGAAGAACTTCTCGGCTCGTGTCCAGAAGGCGGTCGCGGTCTCTTTGCGCTCGTCGGGGTGGATCTCGCTGTAGGCGAGGCGGGAGTGGTCGTCGACGGCGGTGTGGAGGTAGCTGTAGCCGGCGTTCTTGCGGGTTCTGCGGCCGGCCTGGCGGCCGAGGACCTTGTGGCCGCCGCCGTCGGGGATGTTGCCGAGCTTCTTGATGTCCACGTGGACGAGTTCGCCGGGCCGTTCGCGTTCGTAGCGGCGTATGACGCGGCCGGTGGCGCGGTCCAGATGAGTCAGCCGGGCCAGCCCGAACCGGGTCAGGACCCGGTGCACGGTCGAGGGCACGAGGTCCAGCAGGTGGGCGATGCGGGCCGGTCCCCAGCGGCGAAGGAGGCGGACTTTGATGATCCGGCGTTCGGTGCGGGTCGGTGTCCGGCGCGGGCTGTGGCGGGGGCGGGACGAACGGTCGGTCATGCCGGCGTCGCCGAGCGTCCGGTAGCGCTCGGCCCACCGCTGGGCGGTGGTCGGTGAGACCTGGAAGCGTTCCGCGGCCCGGCGAAGAGGCCAGCCGTCCTCGACCACGCAGCGGGCCAGGCGAAGGCGTCCGGTCTCGGTCAGGGGTGCATTACGGTGGGGCACGAGGGCCTTTCTGGTCGGTGCAGACGTCGCAATCCACACCGAACCCGGAAGGCCCTCACCCGTTCAACCCGCCTCAGCCGAGACCTGCATCACCCGTCCACAACCTCCCTGGACAGAACACCTAGCGCCCAGCCGACAGAAGGCCCACGTCACCTCCATCGAAGGGGTCAGGACCCAGGCCACCCGGCGGCGACACATCGCCAGGGCCGACCTCAGCCCCTCGTGACGCGGTCGCCCGACACTCCCTTGCTGAGAGGCGAAGGACGGCCGCGCCGATGGCGTCGATGGCCCTCAGGGGTGACCGCCGGCCTCTCGTGTCAACACGCACACGAGCCGGTACAGGGCAGGGGTAGGAGAGTTGAGGGTGCCGCATGGCGCTTGCATTGGTGATGCGCCCATGTGGGGAAGGCTCACCCCTTCGGCCTGGGGGCGTCGTGGCTGTGGCCGCGGCTTTGCGGTGTCCCAACCTCCCCGCTTGGGCCGGGTCTTCCGTACTCCTGGCGGTCGGGGCATGAGCGGGGTGAGTCGATTCTTTCGAAGCGGTCGCCGCCGGGGCGCTGGGAATTGGAACCAAGGTAAATTCGCTGCTCACCGACCTCGTCCTGGCCATGGCCGTAGCGATGACCATGTGGGCCGTCTGCCGCGATCACCAACGGTGGAAGAACGTCGTGGACAGCCCGCGCTTATCGTAGGCGGGTGAACGAGAAGCACACCGATACCGAAAACCTAGGGTGGGAGCTCATCGGCTGGGATAGCGACGAGCAAGCCGCACATGTCACTGACCTCAACCGAGTTGAGATCCTGGGGATCAGGGACCTGTTCCCCGCCAGGGACGACGACTTCCTTGAGACCGCAGTCTACGAGGTACCGCCCGCGCTGTACTCGGCGATGCGGAGCGCAATCCCGCACCTGGAGTTCCGTCCAGGGCTGGAATATCAGATCGGAGGGTTCCTGCTGTCCGTCTGAGCTTGCCGACCCGCCGGTGAGTCAAGGCATCGTGCCCACCTCATAGTGTGCAGGTCGAATGGCGATGGGGCAGGCCACGCGGGTAGCTGCCGTCAACGCTCAGTGGGACCTGGCCGATATGAGGGCGCGCCTCGAGCCTTGCGTCCTCGCAACCGCCGTGGCGTACGGCCACCTCCACGACCGGAGCACCTCCGCCTCGGCCCTGCTGACGACCATCGATGCTCATGCTCCGTATGCTGGGCTGTGCTGAGGGCCGGGGCATTTCCGTGAGCCGAGTGCTTCCGCCAGCCCGGCGTCGCCGCATTTTCCAGCTCAGACTCCGGCGTACCAGCGCGGTTCGCGCCGCTGCCTTTCGGCGACGAGTCGTGCGACTGGCGCATCCGCTCAGAACAGCCACCCGCCGTGGGTCCCAACTTTCGTCGAGACCCGGTACTTGTTCGCGGCGCCAGGAAGACGAGGTGTGCCCGGTGTGAGGAGTGGCGTTAGATCACCTGCGTCTGCGGTGAGTCGACTGGCGGCTCCGGCGACCCCGTGGCTGGAGGGCGACTTCTCTCTGCCGGGCAAGCCGGTCCTCCTGTGCGGCGGGAGGAAGTCCCCTCTGCTCCTGTTCAGGGGGCGAAGGCTCGGAGGGTCGATTCGACGAGGGAATCGGCGTACGCGGCGGTCAGCGGGGCGCTGCGGTGCAGCCACCGCTGGAACAGGGGAGCGTAGAGCACCTCCAGGACCAGGTCGAGATCGGCGTCGGGGTTGAGCTGGCCGGCTTCCTGGGCGCTGCGCAGGCGTGCCTTCTTCGCTTCGTCCAGTGGCCGGGCCAGTTTCTCCTGGTACTCGGCCGCCAGCGCCGCGTCGTTGACGATCTCGGTGTTGAGGGCGCGGATGAGCCGGTCGAAGGCGGGATCGGCGAACTCCTCCGCCGTGGCCCGCATGACGAGTTTGAGGTCCGTCTCGAGGTCGCCGGTGTCCGGCAGTGTGACCGGCTGCTCGTCGTTCTGTCGGTCGGCATTTTCGCTCAGGGCCAGTAGGGCGGCGAAGATGACCGCGCTCTTTGAGGGCCATCTTCGGTAGATCGTCTGCTTGCCGACGCCAGCCCGAGCGGCGATGGCCTCGACGGTGACCTTCTCGTACGGCTCTTCCGCGACCAGTTCGCGGGTCGCGGCGAGGATCGCCTGCCGGGACCGCTCCTTGCGCCGGGAGTGGTCCGGTCCCTTCTCGTTGGACATGGGGGCAGCCTACTCCACAAATAAAACAAGACGGTCCGTATTGCATGCACCCGACCGATGTCCTACGCTGATCGATACGAGACGGGCCGTTTACTTTACTCGAGGTGGGAATCCGTGACGGAATCGAAAGTCTGGCTCATCACCGGGGCCTCCCGCGGGCTGGGCAAGGCCTTCACCGAGGCCGCCCTGGCGGGCGGCGAGCGGGTGGTGGCCGCCGCCCGTAATGTCGAACCGCTGGAGGAACTTGCCGCCAAGTACCCCGGCCACCTGCTACCGCTCTCCATGGATGTCGCCGACCGCCAAGGCGTGTTCGACGGGGTGGAGCGGGCGGCGGCCGCGTTCGGGGGACTGGACATCGTCGTGAACAACGCCGGCGGCATGCTCTACGGCATGGTGGAGGAAGCCACGGAGGAGCAGATCCGCGCGCACCTCGACGTCAACTTCTTCGGCGCCGTCTGGGTCGCCCAGGCGGTCCTTCCCCATCTGCGCGCCCGGGGCGGCGGACGTCTTCTCCAGGTCACCTCGATGGGCAGCGGCGGTGGCATGGCCACCGTCGGCTACTACGGCGCGGGCAAGGCCGCACTGGACTCCGTCAGCGAGGCCCTCGCCATGGAGGTCGAACGCTTCGGCATCAAGGTCACCAACGTGCAGATGGGCGGCTACAACACCGGCCTGTTCACCACCGGCACCACCGCCACCGAACCCCTGCCGCACTACCAGGCCCTGCGCACGGAGATGGAGGAGATGTGGGGCGACACGACCGGCCCCGAGCCGGAGACCGCCGCCCCGGTCGTCATGGCACTGGCCGCCCTACCGGACCCGCCCCGACGGCTGATCGTCGGCAGCCAGTCCTTCGACCACGTCCTGGAAATGGACCGCGCACAAACGGAGCTGTACCGCTCCTGGGAGCACCTCAGCCGCCTCGCCCCCGGCTGATCGGCCCCCGCACCGGGCCGGCCCCGGCCCGCCCGCGGCCAACGAGGCGCACGGGTGCCGCACCTGGCGCCCCGGGGCACGCCCGCGCCCTACGGACGGCCAGGGGTAGCGGTTCCCTCCCTCGCCGTGACCGCCCGAACAAGCGAACACCGACCGCGACCCGGCCCAGTCGCCCTGTCGGTCGCCCCTCACTGCTGACGTGCAACTCCAGGACCGGCCAGGTCATAGGGCTGCTTCGTCCGCCTGGGCGAACCCAGGTCCCCCGGGCGGGGGCGAGCGAACGTTTCCCCTCTTCCACCCGTCCCACCAGCACCGAAAGGATCGTGACGCTCCGGCCGGCCGCCGGGCTCCGACTCCCTCCTGAAGGTGTCCCTCTGTGATCCTCGTCATCGTCGTCGCCGCCCTGGCTCTCCTCGCCGGTCTCGCCGCGAACCGCTGGCTGCGCCCCCGGTTGGTCACTGCCGACGACGACGAGGGCATGGCGGTCAAGGACCTCGTCGGCCCGCTGCTTACGATGACCGTCCTGCTGCTGTCGTTCGTCCTGGTCACCGCGAACGGCTCCTACGGCAAGGCCGAGGTCGCCGCCCGCGGCGAGGCCCGCGCCCTGGACCAGTTGGTGGAGACCGCGGAATATGCTCCGGCCGCGCAACGGGCCCGCATTCAGGCCGGCGCCGTCTGCTACGCCCGCGCCGTACGCGTCCAGGAATGGGAGGCGATGGCCGACGGCAACGGCTCACCCGCCCCGAGCGTGTGGTCCACCGGCTTCCGCGAGACCTTCGAATCCCTCGCCGGCGAGCCGGTCTTCGGCATGCTGGTCGCCGCGGACAACAAGCGCTCCGACGAACGCGAGGAACGCCTCACCCAGGCGACCTCCAGCATCCCGCCCACCATCTTCTGGTTCCTCCTAGCCACCCTCGTCATCACCGTCACCGCGCTGGGGATCTGCCTGCCCCGCAGGAACAACCGCGGTCAGATCGTCACCCTCGTCGTCATCACCGCCCTGCTCACCACGGCCCTGGTCATCATTCGCGACGTCGACCGCCCCTTCGGCGGCATCATCGACATCACGGCCACCGCGATCACCGAGACCGAACGCCAGGCCCAGCGCGACTTCACCGCCAACCACCCCGCCTCCGACCTGCCCTGCGACGACGACGGCAACCGCCGCACCGCCTGAGGACACCCGGACGAGACGGGCCGGCCTGCCGGCGAGCCCCGCGGGCCGCAAGGCCATCGGGATCTGCGCACCGGAATCTCACCCCCCGACGGCGGCCGCGCAACGACGAGGGTCAGCTTGCGGCCTGGCTGGCCACGCTCTTCGCTCGATCGCCCTCAGCCTCCGTGCCGCCCTCAGTGTCCGGCTCTGAGCCGAGGCCAGTCCGTTGCCCCCTCGGCTTGCTTCGCCAGGTCTAGTCGTAGGAGCTCTGCCCGGCGAGCAGGCTGCGCCAGCGGGGCTGCTCGGCGACCAGACTTGTCGCGGCCAGGGCCGTCACAACGACCGCTGCCCACGTCGGCCACGCCGCCCAGGAGGAAACGATCGCCGCGACGAAATGGATCAGCACCACGCAGATGGTCACCGCTCCCGGGACCGGGACGAGGATCTTTTCCCTCTCCATCCCGTTGTCTCCAGGGGTGACGAAGACTGCCAGTGCGGTGACCAGCACAATTACCGACCCGACGGCAAGGAGCAGGGAGTGCGGGGCGAGTGCCCAGGGCGTGGCGACCCACGCGACAAGCATGCTGAGGAAGCGGAGAGGATCCGCTAATCCGGTCATGAACCGACTGTCCCACAGAGCGGCCTCGTCGAACGGGTGATTCATTGAGCCGGCGGACGTTTAGCGAGTCCAGGGTGAGGGCGCCGCGAGGTCCGAGCGTGATGCGGGCGCCGTTCGGTGCCTCCCTCCTCGGCCTCATCAGCCGGCACACCAACTGCCTGTCCATTACGGCGACTACGGTGTGTTCCGCCTGACTTCCTCACCGAAGTTACGCGGCGCGGTCACGGAGCCGGGCTACCGCAACCGCGGCGAATGGGAGAGCATCGGCACAGGGACCGGCGGCCCCAGGCTTTCCGCGGCCGGTTCCCCGAGACTGCGGCCGAGGATGCTCGGTACCCGCCCCGTTGGCGTGCCGCGACGCGCCGGGAGACGGCGGTCGGCGGACGCGTGCGACGGTGCGCGTAACACTGCCGCGGGCGGGAACGGGCGTCTTATGCGACCACTCGATGCCCCGTCAAGGTCCGGGGGCGACGCCCCGGCACTCCGTCGTGTGTTGTCCACCCGGCTGCTGTACTTCTTCATCCTCGGTGACGTGCTCGGTGCCGGGGTGTATGTATTGATCGGCCAGGTGGCCGCTGTTTCCGGCGGCGCGGTCTGGGTGCCTCTCGTCACCGCTCTCGTACTGGCCCTGCTCACTGCGTCCTCCTACGCGGAACTGGCGACGAAGTACCCGCGCGCCGGCGGCGCGGCCCATTACGCGGGCCGTGCCTTTGGACCGGGGGCGGGCTTTGTGGCCGGCTTCTGCATGCTGACCGCCGGCATCGTCTCGGTCGCCGCGCTCGCGCGCGGCTTCGCCGGCGACTACCTGTCCGCATTCGTGTCCCTCCCCGTCGTCCTGGTCGCCGTCCTGTTCCTGGTGATCCTCGCGCTGGTCAACGCCCGGGGCATCAAGGAATCCATGGCGGCGAACGCCGTCGCCACCGTTGTCGAGGTCGGCGGACTGGCGGTCGTCGTCGTCCTTGGGGCCTGGATGATGCTGCGCGGCGACGCGGACACCGGGCGCCTGCTGCAACTGGGCACGCCTGAGAAGGGTGCCGCGGCGGCGGTGCTGGCCGGATCCGTCCTCGCCTTCTACTCCTTCGTCGGATTCGAGACCTCTGTCAACGTTGCCGAGGAGACCCGCGACCCCCGGCGCTCCTATCCCCGCGCGCTGTTCGCGGCACTCGCCACGGCCGGGCTGGTTTACGTCCTGGTAGGCCTCGCCGCCTCCGCGACCGTGCCCACCGCGCGACTGACGGAGTCCAGCGGCCCGCTGCTCGAGGTGGTGCGTGCCGCAGGCGGTGTGCCCCCGCTCCTGTTCAGCGCCGTCGCATTGGTGGCGGTGGCCAACGGGGCTCTCCTGACCGGCATCATGTCGTCCCGCCTCGCGTACGGGATGGCGCGCGACGGGCTTCTCCCAAAAGCCCTGACACGCGTGCTGCCCCGGCGGCGCACCCCGTGGGCGGCGATCGCCGCCACCACCCTCCCGGCGCTGCTGCTCGCCCTGACCGGCAGCGTGGCCACCCTCGCCGCCACGCTCGTACTCCTCCTGCTCGTCGTCTTCCTGCTGGTCAACCTTGCGGTGCTGGGCCTGCGGAAGGAGCCGGGATGCGAAGGTCATTTCCGCGCGCCGACGGTGCTCCCGGCCCTCGGGGCCGCTTCCTGCGTGCTGCTGGCGACGCAGGTGGAAGCGGCCGTCTGGGCGCGCGGTTCAGTGATCCTGGGCGCCGCCGTCATTCTTGGCCTCGTTGCCACCCGGCTGCGCCGCTCCTCATGATCAGCCAGCGGTCTCCTTCAGACGTGTCGGAGAACGGATGGCGCTGAGAAGGGTCGGCGCGCATTCTGTCCGGGCGTCGTGGGCGCGTTCGTCCTGGTGACGATGCACTCCGCGAGCTCGCTGTTCGCCGCAGTGCTGACGATTCTTGGCTCGGCTTTAGAACTGCTTGCCCTGGCACAGAAGCCGGCCGCCGCCTGTCGGGCATCCGGCAACGACAGCGCAGGGCAGGTGAGGCCTCAGATGCTGCGTGTCCGTGGAACGAAGTTATCCCGACGTGCAGCGAACCGATCGTCCCGACCGGCGGTGGGGAGCTCGCTATGGGAAACACGTACCGGCAATAGCCGACGACCGGGGAGGGTGAGCAACGTGGACGCAGTACTTCCGTCGCAGGGCGACGAGCACGGCATCGTGGTGATCACGATCTATAGCGGCTCGGCCCACGACCAGCAGGCCGGTCTGGACCGATAGCTCGAAGACGTGATGCGTGCCCGCTCACCCGGCCCCGCCGATGTCGAGGACGCCGCACCGTGCGACGACCGCGCTGGCGGTGCGGTGTGCCCATCGGCGGTGCAGCGATCTGGACGTGCTGATGTCGGTGATGACACGCAGCGCCGCCGTGCGGCTCCCTGCTGCAGAAGGGAAAGATTCTAGCTGGGTAGCTGGGCACGGTCTGGTCACTCACCCACGGATGGATGCCACGCTTGCCGCCAGGAGCCATGCGTGTTCGGGCCGGAGTCGGCGATCGCTGCGCCCAGCCCGGCGGAGGTGAGGGGGCACCGCCTGAAGCTCAATGGACGTGGCACGGCAGTGTGGTGGCGACCTGGCCTCGTTGCGCCTGACATGGCACAACTTTCACTCGTTTTGCCCTGTATGTGGGTGGGTATGTCCTGCAGACGCGCGATCTGCGCACCGGCCAGCAGAGCAACAATGATCAGAAGGGGCAGTCATGAGCACCATTCGCGGGGCGGCCAAGCTCATACGTGGAAAGAAGCAGGAAGCGGACGGTAAGGCGCTCGGCGATGTGCGGCTGCGAGAAGCCGGCCGTCGCCTTGCAGGAGAAGGCAAAGCGGAGCTGAAAAAGAGCCGGACCGGCCACTGAACCTGGGCGCCTCAGCGGGCCGGCCGTGCCGTCCGCGTATTCCGACCCCGGGGCACCAGGCTCAGCACCACGTCGCTCGACGGCCAAACAAAGGAAGGCGATCATGAAATCGGCTCACGGGAGCCTGCCCGACCATAGGCACCAGAACCAGGCTGCTCCGGGACCCGCCCCGCCCCAGTGCGAAGTCGACCACGCGGTGCTCCACGTCACCGGGGAACTGGACATGAGTACCGCCCCCAGCCTCTATCGACGAGGGACTGCCGCGTTGTCGTCACCCGACGTAGCTCTCATCCTCGACCTTTCGCAGCTCTCGTTCTGCGACTCGTCCGGATTCAACACGCTGCTGCGTCTGCGCCGCCGCGCCCAGGAAGCCAGGGGCCTCGCGCTGGTCGCCCCGCCGGAGCAGGTCCTGCGGCTTCTCGCTCTGTGCGGCGATGACGACATCATCCCCGTACACCCCGACCTCGCGACGGCGTGGGCCGAGACGCCCCCGCGCATGGCCGGAGGACTGCCACCGGATGGCACTCAGCAGCAGTGACCCACCCACCTCGCACCGGTACGTCTCATCTCGGTGGCCATGGTGTAGTCGAAATCGAGCTTGTCGATCATCAGCCCGTCGACCTGTCGCCTCGAGATCGAGGCTCCCGTCTCGCTCGGCCAGCCGCCGATCTTCATCGGCGCGTAGGCCGACGATAGAAACGCCTGCGTCTCCTGAAGGCCCTGACTGTGAAACGACAGCGTCTGCACCGGTCTTCCAGCAAACAAGCCCCGCTCCCCATTGGCGCCGCCCCCTTGACTGCCGAGCGATACCACGCCGGAAGTGACAGGCAGACCGCAGGTCGAGCCAACTCCTGCAGCCCTGTAAGGCTCCGGTAGCTGACAACGGCAGCATTCGATGGTGCTCCACCATCCTGGCCAACAGGAGCGGGGCGTAGTTTCGAGTCGAGCTGGGACGATCCGACCATGGCAGGCGCCGCCGGCCCATTGGCCACGTCTGCCTCGGCCTGAGACGGCGGGCTTTAGCACCTGTCCGGCGGCTTCGGAGCTGGCCGCCGCGCGTACTGGCGGGGCCGGTTGGGCGTCCGGCGCCTGCGTCTCCATCGGGGCTCAGGTCCTGTCCGGAGCGCCGATGTGGCGCCGGGCTCCGCGCCCCGCTTGCTGCGGCGTGCGGGAGCCGGGCGCCATCGTTTGACTCTGTCATGGTGCGGACGGGAGGGCACCTGGACCGGTTATGCGGCCGGGGTGAGTTCGGCGCGGCCGAACAGCAGTGCGTAGCCGGTGGGGAGTTGGTGCAGGATGCGGGTGATGAGGTCGGGTCCGGCATGGGCGGTGACGGCCGCGAAGACGGAGCCGGTGTCCCACCGGGTTGTGGCCAGGGATGCACCGTTGCGGGTGGCGAGGTCCTTGACGAATGCCCAGCCTCCCAGCGGCTGGGGGTCGGGGGTTTGGACGGTTAGGACGCGTGCGGCTTCCAGGGGCAGGCAGGCGGCCAGGTCGACGCGTTCGTCGCCGGTCAGCTGGCGTCCCAGTCCTGCCAGGACCAGACGGACAGCTTGGTCGGCTCGCTCGCGGGTGGGGTAGGCGCCTTCGTAGCGGACCTTCTCCAGCATCTGCTCGTACGCCGTCGAGTACGGCTGCTGGTGTTCGAGCGGTGCGCGCACGTCGGTGATCACTGCGGTGGATGCCTTTCGTCAAGCCAGGGTCTTGTGGGTGCCGGTGTGCGGCACCCGGTGGTCAGGTGGGTTGGGGGCGGCCGAAGAGGAGGTCGTAGCCGGCGGGGAGCTGGAGCAGGATCTGGCCCAGTAGTTCGTCGCCGGTGGCGTCGGCGACTGTGGACAGCACGGCGCTGACGTCCCAGGCCGCGGTCTGCTCGGTGGCGCCCTCGATCCAGGCGGCGGTCGCCCGCACGAATCGCTCCGGCGGCAGCGGCTCGGCGCTTTGGAGCGGGTTGAGCAGGATCAGGGCGTATCCCTCCGGCAGGCGTGCCGCGAGCTGGGCGCGGACCTCGCCGACCAGGTGTGCGCCGAGCAGGGCGAGAACCACACGGGCCGCGCGTTCGGCTTCCTCCGCAGTGCCGTACTCTCCGCGTTCCTTGACGTGGTCGAGAAACGCTTCGTGTCGCAGAGTCATCTCGACAGCCACCTCTTCTTGTTCTTCGAACTGCCCCGCGGGGGTGCGGAGGACGGGGCGAGGGGAAGGTCAGGTACCCGCGTCCTCCGCACCGGTCCGGCCGGCTCTAGCCGGAAATCTCCTTGTGTCCGGAACCGACGCCGATGGAGATCTTGCGAGGCTTGGCACGCTCGGCGATCGGGATGCGGAGGGTGAGCACACCCGCGTCGTAGTCGGCCTTGATGTGCTCGGTGTCGAGGGTGTCGGCGAGCACGATCTGGCGGGAGAAGGCACCCAGGGGCCGCTCCGACAGTTCCATCTGCACGTCATCGGCCTTGGCCACCGGCCGGCGCTCGGCCTTGACGGTGAGCATGTTCCGTTCGACGTCGATGTCGATCGCGTCCGCTGTGACGCCGGGAAGATCGAAGGCCACCACGTACTGGTCGCCCTCGCGGTAGGCGTCCATCGGCATAGCCGACGGCTTCGACCAGGTCCCCGGTACCAGCAGCTGCTGCGTCAGCCGGTCCAGCTCACGGAAGGGGTCAGTGCGCATCAACATCGTGAAAACACCTCCAGAAGGTTCAGGCAGTAACTGCCAATGCGCCTCACTGACACTGTTGTAACATGTCATCCAATGGATGACAAACAAGCTGTCATCAATGCGATGACAACCAGGGAGGTGCTCGTGACCCCGGCCGACCAACCGCCCACGACCGGCAACGACGCCCACAGCCCGGCGTCCTTCCTCGCTGCCTCAGCGGCCCTCGACGCCATAGAGGACGCCATGCGCGAAGCCCGGCAGAAAGCTCCGCACGCGTCCGATGCAGGGCCGCGCCCGGAGCAGGCCCTGGCCTCACTGATGCTGCTGCGCCAGCTCCGCGAGCAGCTCGCCGGATGGGAAACCGGCCTGATCGAAACCGCGCGCGACGCAGGCGCCAGCTGGGCCGACCTTGCCCAGCCCCTCGGCGTCTCCAGCCGCCAGGCCGCCGAGCGCCGCTACCTGCGCGGCCGCCCCGGCCCTGCCGGGGTCACCGGCGAACAGCGCGTGACAGCCACCCGCCAGGCCCGTGCCGCCGACCGAAGCACCGCCGCCCGGGCCCGCCGCAACGCCGCCGACTTGAGACGTCTCGCCGGTCAAATCACCGCACTCGCCGACCTACCCGCCGCGGCCCGCCGCGCGCTCAGTGAACTCGACGAGGCCCTCGCCCACGACGACCCCGCCGACCTCATCGCCCCGCTGACCGCCACCCGCCCCCATCTGGCCGCCGCACACCCCGACCTCGTCGCCCGGCTCGACACCCTCACCGCCCCGTAATACGGGCCAATGCCATCCGCCCGCCGACGACGCCGGACCAAAGGTCTGCAGGTTGCCGACCCCGCCGCACCTGGCGTCCGGGCCCGCTGGGACATCGGTTGCTCAGGATCTGCGCTGCCTCACCCAGCCAGGCAGACTGCGCGGCCGCGATCGAGCTGGGGCGGCCAGGGCAAATGGGATGCCCCTAACGTGCCGCCGTAGCGGCACGGAGCGGGGCGTCAGGTGTTGGCGCCCGCGTGTGTGTGGCGTTCTGCCGGGGGGCCGTGCCAGTCGAGGCACAGGAGGGTGGCGTCGTCCTGGAGGTGGCCGTTGCTGGCGTCGGTCACGGCGGCGGTGAGGGTGCGGACGACTTCGCGGGGGTGTTCGCCGGTGGTGTCGCGCAGCAGGCCGGGCAGGTCGACGGTTTCTGCGCCGCGTTCTTGCATGCCGTCGGTGTAGAGGATGAGGCGGTCGCCGGGGCGCAGGTCGAGGTGTTGGACGCGGTAGGGGATGGGGGAGGTGACGCCGAAGGGGAGGTTGACGGAGAGGTCGGGTTGGTGGACGTGGCCGTCGCGCAGGAGGAACGGGGGCGGGTGGCCGGCGTTGATGATGCGGGTGCCGCTGCCGTCGAGGGCGATGCGGAGCAGCTGGCCGGTGGCGAAGGTGTCGTGGCCGTGGTCGAGGAGGGCCTGGTGGGTGCGGCGGGCCTGCTCGGCCAGTTCGACTCCGGCTCGGCGGGCTCGGCGGGAGGCGTTGACGGCGAGGGTGGCCATGAGGGAGGCCTCGATGTCGTGGCCCATGGCGTCGGTGATCGACAGGTGCAGGGTGTCGAGGTCGAGGGTGTAGTCGTAGGTGTCGCCGGCGATGCTGTCCGCGGGTACGAGGGCGGCGGCGAGGGTGAACTCGGCGGCTTCGCAGGAGGGCGCCGAGGGCAGGAGCTGGTGCTGGATCTCGGCGCCGAGGCTGAGTTCGGTGGTGCGCTGGCCCCAGTGGTAGAGGTCGGTGAAGCGCCGGTCGGTGACGATGATGTAGGCCAGCGCGTGCGCGGCCTCCTGGACCTCCTTGAAGACCTCGTCGCCGATGCCGGGCAGGAGGACCTCCAGCACGCCGAGGGTGTCGCCGCGGTTGGTGACCGGTGCCAGCAGCCGCCGCTGCGAGCCGCCGCCGGGGACGTGGATGAGTTTCTGGGTGCGCAGGACCTCGTCGTAGGCGCTTCCCGCGAGCGGGATCTGCTCGGCCCGGCGACCCTGCGGCGATTCCGCGTCCTCACTGACCCGCACCACCTGCCGGCCGATCACGTCGACGAACAGGAAGGACACGTACCGCGCGCCGAACCGCTCGCGCAGGTTGCGTGCCACGACGTCGAGCGAACCGGCCGGGGCGTGGTCCTCCGCCGCGGCGAGGACATCGGCCAGCACCATCCGCCCATGCGCCATGATCACCCTCCACCCTTCCGCGGACCGGTGCGGGATGCACCGTCCGCTTCTTTCACCATCGCGCACGCCGCCCGTGGGAGCGCGGCGGCGCCCCCGCGCGCCGCGGCGGATCCACCGGCGGCTGGGGACCGCAGGGGAGGCCGTGCACGCCGACCGGTCCTCGTTGCGACAGCGGTCACCGCCGGCCGGCCGCCTTTCAGCCTGTCCGCCACCGGTCCGCCCCGGCTGATCAGGCCTCGATCGTCGAGAGTGCCGAGCGCGCTGCTGCCTGCCTCTCGGCTCGCAGGGTTCCTTGCCGAACGCTTTGGGGGCGGAAGGCGGCCGCCGGGCAGCGTCTGGTCACGCTCACCGGGCTGGGTCAGTCGTCTCTCCGGCGCTCCCGTGAGCCGGGGCCGGGCACCGCCCACCCGCGCGACGGCCGCTCTGACCGGCCGGGAGTCGCGTTGCGGCGGACCTCCCCGGACGAGCCGACGCGAGGCGCTGCAGGCTGCGCGGGTCGAACAGCGACACGAGGCTTCGCCCTGTCCTGAGCTCCGTTACCGGTCGACTCGAGGACTGGCCTCTTCATTCGACGAACGGATCTCGTTTCTCCAAGGGGTGCACAGCGGGGCCGTGCAGCACCTTGCCGTCCACGCCGAAACGGGATCCGTGGCACGGACACTCCCAGGCGACTTCGGCTTCGTTGAAGGCGACCAGGCAGCCCAGGTGGGTACACCGCGCCGATACCGCGTTCAGAGAGCCGTCGGGTGCGCGGTAGACAGCACAGGGACGGCCCTCGACGCGAACCACTGTGCCCCTGCCAGGGGGAATGTCCTCCACACTGTTCGCGGGCCCGGCCTTCAGCCGATCGCCGATGAAGTGCTGGGCGACCTCGGCCTGTTGGCGCAGGAGGGTGGGTGCCTGCTTGAGCGTGCTCGCCAGTCGGCGCGGATCGTGCAACCCCGCCCAGGGCAGTGCCTCGCCCACCCCGGTTACCAGGGCCGCGAGCAGCCGCCCTGCGAGGACCCCGCCGGTCATGCCCCAGCCGCCGAAGCCGGTGGCCACCCAGGTATGCCGGGCGCCGGGATGGAACGCTCCGATCAACGGCACCGTGTCGCTCGGGTCGTTGTCCTGTGCTGCCCACCGGTAGGCGGTGGCCTCCACGGGAAATCGCTCGCGCATCCATGAGTCCAGCTCCCGGAACGACGCGTGCGGGTCCCCGGTCCCGGGAGTGAAGCTCTCTCCCGTCACGACGAGCAGCCGACGTCCCGGATCGAGCGGAGCGGAGCGCACCGAGCGCTTGCCCTCGTCCTCAGTGATGTACATGCCCCGCGGTGCCTGGTGCTCGGCGATCGGCGCGGCGACGACGAGTTCGCGTCGCGGGGACATCCGGGCGAAGAGCAGAGCCCGATCGAAGACGGGGTAGTGCGTTGCGACGACCACGTCACGTGCCACCACCTGCGACCCGTCCTCGGTGGTCACCCGGCACGGCGTGCCCTCGGACAGCTTTGTCACTCGGCTGTTCTCGAAGACGCGTACCCCTCGCGCGGTGAGTTCTCTGACCAGGGCGAGCAGGTATTTGCGCGGGTGGAACTGGAGCTGGTCGGAGAGCCGGACGGCGCCGGCCTTCGCGAACGGCAGCTCCGTCGTCGTCACGTACCCCGCCGGGAGGCCTGCGTCGGCAGCGGCGCGGGCCTCGGCCTCGATATCCGGGCGCGACGCGGGGTCCGTGCCGTAGGTGTAGGCGGCGGCCCGCTCCAGGTCGCAGTCGATGGCCAGTTCCTCCACCACGGAGGCGAGCCGTTCCACCGCGTCGTGCTGAGCTGCCGCGTAGAGCCGTGCCGCGTCCCTGCCCTGCTTACGGGCGAGGTTCTGGTACACGAGGGAGTGCAGTGCGGAGACCTTCGCGGTGGTGTGCCCGGTGACGCCCGCGGCCACGCGGTCCGCCTCCAGCACCACGACGCTTCGTCCGGCCCTGGATAGCTCCCAGGCGGTGCTCAGGCCGGCGATACCTGCGCCCACGACGGCCACGTCTGCCGTGGTGGTGCCGCGCAGTGGCGGGAAGGAGGTCTCCGGCGTGCTGAGCATCCAGTAGGAGCCAGCCTGGCCGGGGAGCGAGGGAACGGTCATGAGGGCCTCCGCGCGTCCCGAGACGGTGTGCTCGGCGAGTGCCCGGGCGCGGGCGTTCCACACGCTGCCTCCGGAGCGGCCGAGTGACGCAAAGACTTGTGCCGAGGATCGAGGGATCGAACACGGTCGACCGTCGGGACCGTCTCAGGCGTCCCGGAGGCGAACTGAGCCTTGCAACCGAACCCACGCGGTGGTGCCAGGCGCTCCGGCAGGTTAGGCGCTTTGTCTGCTTTCCCCGGCCGTGAGGTGCCGCGGGCGGAGAGGCGGCGCAAGAGGTCGTATGTGGTAGCCACGTGCTTACGAGGCTCGCACAGACTGCCGTTCCCCCGAACGGCCTGTCCTTGTCATCAGTGGCTTTTGTTTCGCCGACAGGTAGGGGCGGGGCAGCCGTTTCGCCGCCCCGCCCCTCATCCATCCGGTGTGCCGTCACGACCCACCACAGCAAGACGGCACCAACGGGGGGTACCCGCTCACAGGTGCCCAAACATTCTTGCGACCTGCTCGGTTAAACGACGGCTGGGCGCGTCGTTCGAGTAACGAGTCCCGCGTCATCCGGGTCACGCTCACAGTGTCGGGTCCGGGCCGGGGCCACATCTGGAACGGCCCGCCGTGTCACTGCCCAGGGCCGGTCCGTCTCCACGTGTCGGTGGCGGGGTGGTGGACGACGAGGCCCATGCGGGCGAACTCGCGCAGCCAGCCGAGCATCGGCCATGAGCCCCAACGCTTCTTGTAGAGAGCGCCGTTGCGCAGGATGTCGTCGAGGTGGTGGACGGGGGGCGTGTGCACGGGGTGGTGCTGGTGGTACGCCTCCGCGCCGCCGACCCACCACAGGTCGACCCCACTTCGGGTCGCCGTAGCCGCGAAATCGGTGTCCTCCCCGCCATAGCCCGTGTACTGCTCGCAGAATCCGCCCACCTGCCGCCAGGTGTGGGCGGTGAGGGCGAAAGAGAGCGACCAGAACAGCCGGGGGTCGCCGCCCCTGACCACGACGCCGGCGGGTGGCGCGGGTCGTGCGGGGTGAGGGGAGGCCAGGGCCGGGAGTTCCCCGAGACGGTACCCGCGGTCGGGAGTCGGCGGAAGGTATGCCACCGGCCCGCACAGCAGCACGCCGGGCGCGGCCGCGTCCGCGTACCGGGTGAGCAGGGTGGGGGAGGGCACGCAGTCGACGTCGAGGAAGACGAGGAGGTCCGCGCCGGCTGTGAGGGCGCGGTGGGCCCCCGCGTTCCGCGCGGCCGCGAGCGGCAGGCGGCCGTCGCGTACCGGCACGTCGATCACCTCGGCCGGGGGCTCCCCGTCCGCCGTCACCGTGCGCACCTCTTCGTCGCCCATCGCGACCACGACGTAGTGGTCGGGGCGTCGGCCTCCGTGCCGCAGCCCTGCGTGCTGGAGGCGCAGGTGGGAATGGCGGCCCGCGACGGGGGTGATCACGGCGATGTTCACGGCGTCTGCTCCGAGTGCCGCGACGCCAGACGTTCCAGAGCACGTGCCGCGCGCGCGGCACCGTCTCCGGCCGACCACTGGGCCCACCGTTCGCCGTCCCGTCGCGCGGTCTGCTCCAGCAGAGCCGGCCATTCCGGCGGTGCCGGCCAGCGGTGGCGCACGGTTGCCAGGTCCGCGCCGTCCAGGGCATGCGCCGTCGCCTGCTGCTCGCCGTGCGGGCGCCTCTGGGGGACGACCACGGTGGGCACGCGGGCGGCCGCGCACTCGGCGAGGGCGTTCTGGCCCGCGTGCGTCACCACCACCCGCGCGCGGCACAGCATCTCCCACGGGTCGTCGGTCCAGGTCCCGGACGTTCCGCCCAGGACCGTCCAGCGCCAGCCCGGTGTCGCGGCTTGAGCCGCCGCCAGGTCCTGCGCCGACACCTCGTCCCCGCCGCCGCCCAGCATGACGAGCACGTCCCGGCCGTCGGCCGGGCGCGGCTGGCGTCGCCGCCCGTCGTAGCGGGAGAATGCCCCGGTGTGGACCGTCTTGGACGTCCAGTGAGGCGGCCAGCCGGGCTCGGGAACCTGCGCGGGCCAGGGTGCGAGCAGCGCGTCCGCCATGTCGTAGGCCAGTTCATGCGCCGGGTCCCCGCGGTTGCCGCGCATGGCAGCGACCGCCAGCGGCACGCCCATGAGCCGGGCGAGGACGGCGGCCTCGACCGACACGTCGCTGACGAAGAGTGCCGGCGACGCGCGGTCGATCCATCCGGCGATCCGCGCCATCCGGCCCCGCAGACCGGGATGGTGCAGCGGCGCCCAGTGGAGCCTTCCCCGGGCCGTCGGCTCGCGGGCGGTTCCGGCGGCGTCATGGGGCAGGTCCACCCAGTGTCCGGGCCACGACGGCGGTCTCTCCAGGGACGACAGGACCGTGACGGCCTCACCGGCGTGCGCGGCGATGCACTGGGCACGCTGCAGGTGCCCTCGCCCCTGGTGATGCACGTAGTACCCGATCACGCCGCCACCTCCTCGTACAGCGCGGTGTAGGCGTCGGCCGCCCGTTCCACGCAGCAAAACGTCACCGCGCGCTCCCGCGCCGCGTGCCGGCTGAGCGCCATGGCCCGGGGCAGAAGCCGTGCCAGCGCGGCGGCATCCCCGGGAGGCCCCAGGACGCCGCACGCGGGGGTGACGATCTCCGGTAGTGCCCCGCGCCGGAAGCCGCACACGGGGGTTCCGCAGGCCAGCGCTTCTGCGACGACCAGGCCGTAGGGTTCGTCCCACATCGGCGTGACCAGCGCGGCGTCGGCGCGGCCCAGCAGTTCCGCGAGGTCCGCCTGGGCCAGGTGCCCGGCATGGACGATGTCGCCGCCCAGACCGGGGGCGACCTGCTCCTCGAAGTAGGCCCGGTCGCCGACCGGGCCGGCGAGGACCAGGGGGAGGCCTGCCCGCCGTGCCGCCTCGATCGCCAGGTGGGGCCCCTTCTCGGGTACCAGCCGACCCGACCACACGAGCCCTCCGCCGCCCTGCCCCACGGGCCACAGGCGGGTGTCGATGCCATTGCGCACGACACGGGCGGCCGGCACCGTCGCCAGCCACGCGCCGGCGGTGAAGTCGCTCACCGCGGTGAACACCACCGGGCAGTCGTCCTGTGCCTGCACGGCGGACTCCAGCCAAGGGGTGGGTGGAGTGTGCAACGTGGTCACCACGGGCAGCGGCAGCGCCGACGCCATCGCCACCGGCAGGTAGTGCAGGCTGTTGTTGTGCACCACGTCGAACCTCAGATCGCCGTCGCGTGCCAGGTCGAGCATCAGCCGCAGGTAGGCGTGGTGCTCGTCCATCCGTGCTGGATCGGGCATGCTCACGTCGGCGCGCGCAGCCTCGCTCAGCACGGCACGGCGCACCGGGAGCTCCAGAACGTCCAGCTCGGGGTCGGATCCCGGAGCGGCGAAGAGGGTGACCTTGTGGCCGCGACGGGTAAGCACCCGGGCGAGGGACCAGGTGTGGGCCTCCAGTCCGCCGGCGAACGGCTCGCGCACCGGGTGCCGGCTGGAGGCGATCAGCGCAACCCGCATACGCGTCACGCCAACGTTCCGCGATACAGCACGTCATGGGCCGCGGCGAGATCAGCGCGTTCCCTGCGGCGGGCCTCGACGGTCGCACGGGGCGCACACCGGTCCCGGTACGCGGCGACCACCGCCGCCCGCAGCGACGGCACGTCGACACCGTCGTCCTGGGTGTGGCCGTAGGTCAGACACGGACGCTGCTCGGCATAGAAGCCGCAGCTCGGCGCCGCCACCGCCGTCCCCAGGTCGTAGCAGGCCTCCAGCCAGCCCGAATGGGTCCCGAAGGCATAGGGCAGCACCGAAAGGTCGAGACGTGACAGGTAGTCGTAGAGTTCGGCGTCGCTGAAGTAGTCGTGCACCCGGACGCGGAGCGGAGTGCGCCGCGCCAGTCCGGCCAGCCCTTCCATCAGCGTCGGGGAGTACGCGGCGCCGCCCGGTTCGGCGACGTCGCGGTGCACGTCGACCAGCAGTTCTGCGTCGGGCAGCTCCGCGACGGCGCCCGCGACGGCCCGCGCCACCGGCAGGACGGCCATGTTGGGGCGCAGACTCTTGGCGTGGATGCCCACCGTGAAGCGATCCCGCACGGGCCGGGGCTCTGCCAGCCGCGCGAAATCGACCACATGGGGGTGCGGCAGAACCTGGGCTTCACGCCCCCAGCGCCGGCCGATGACGGCCGCCGCCCCCGGGGTCAGGGTCACCAGAGCGTCCGCCGCCGGGATCAGCACGTCCAGCGCCGCCTCATGAGGGGCGGGATCGCGCTGATGAGGGTTGCGCAGGTCGTGCACGGTGTAGACGAACGGCTTGCCGTGACGGCGCAGCGCGCACACCAACTCCCGCAGGCGCTCCGGCCCCTGCGCGTCGAAGCCGAAGTGCAGATGGAAGATGTCGAAGTCCTCGTGGTGGGAAGCGATCCACCGGGGAGCCAGCATCACCGGGGGCCACCACCGCTGAGACGTGCTGGGAGCTCCGTTCGGTCGGGGATCCCGAAGACGGACGACACCGTCGGCGCCCTGGAGGTCGGAGCAATGCCGTACATAGACATGACCTGCGGGCACGGACGCCACCCGTACGGTGTGCAGGTCCCCGGCCACCGCGCGTACCGTCTGCCGACCACCCATCGTTGTCTCCTCACTGCACGTAGGACGGGGTGCCCAGTTGATCAGCGCCGACACGGGACCCGGGGACGCTCACCGATGTCGACGAAAGTGTTCGTTCGCCGGTCGACGCGGCTCCGGCGTTACCAAGGACGCGACCCAGCCCCCGGCGGCACCACCCTTGCTCCGCCGGGCCTGTGGCGATCATCGTCTGCCAGTGCGCATGTCACCCGCGCAGCGGATGACAGCCCAGAAACGAACCCAGGGCCGCCACTCGGATGCAGCGTCCAAGGCCGCGCGGCCCGTGGAAGGGGCCGGACAGACTATTCCCAGGTTCGAACGGCCAAGCCGAGGACACAGGTGTAGGGCACCGTCACCCTGTGTCTGGAGAGAGCCATGTCCGAGAAGAACCCGGTGAGGGCGGTCGCCGACGCGATCGCCGGCGCCGTGCACGACGGTCCCGCGGTTGCCGAGGGCCCTGAGGAAGGAGTCCCGGGTAAGCCGGGCCCGGTCTCCCCGCCGGTGGCCGAGCCCACGAAGCCGGTCGGACCGCTGCCGCCGAAGGCGGACCAGAGCGGCCCCGAGACCGTCAGCCCGACCGGGCAGCCCACCGGCGCGGAACAGGCCAGGGTCGCGCAGAGCGGCGCGTACCTCACCACCGCGCAGGGCACCCGGGTGCATGATTCGGACCACTCCCTGAAGGCCGGTCCCCGGGGGCCCGTTTTGCTTCAGGACCATCATCTGCGCGAAAAGCTTATGCACTTCGACCACGAGCGGATCCCCGAGCGCGTGGTCCACGCCCGCGGCTCCGCGGCGCACGGAGTCTTCCGGTCGTACGGCACCGCGCAGGGGGTCACCAAGGCGGCGTTCCTCGGCCCGGATGTCGAGACGCCGGTGTTCGTACGCTTCTCCACCGTGCTGGGCTCACGCGGATCCGCCGACACCGTGCGCGACACCCGCGGCTTCGCGACCAAGTTCTACACCGAGGAGGGTGTCTTCGACCTGGTCGGGAACAACATCCCGGTGTTCTTCATCCAGGACGCCATCAAGTTCCCCGATGTCATCCACGCGGGCAAGCCGCATCCGGACCGGGAGATCCCGCAGGCCCAGAGCGCCCACGACACGTTCTGGGACTTCGTCTCCCTGCACACCGAGGCGACCCATCACACCCTGTGGAACATGTCGGACCGCGGGATTCCCCGCTCCTACCGGATGATGGAGGGTTTCGGCGTCCACACCTTCCGCCTCGTCAACGCCGAAGGCGTGACGACGCTGGTGAAGTTCCACTGGAAGCCCAAACTCGGCGTGCACTCCCTGGTGTGGGAGGAGGCGCAGATCATCGCCGGCGTGGACCCGGACTTCCACCGGCGCGACCTCTTCGACGCCATCGAGGCGGGGGCGTTCCCCCAGTGGGAGCTGGGCATCCAGACCTTCCCCGACACCGACGACCAGATGTTCGAGGGAATCGACCTCCTCGACTCCACGAAGATCGTCCCGGAGGAACTCGCACCCGTGCAGCCCCTGGGGCTGCTGACGCTGAACAAGAACCCGTCGAACTTCTTCGCCGAGGTGGAGCAGGTCGCCTTCCACACCGGCCACCTGGTACCCGGCATCGACGCCACCGACGACCCGCTGCTCGCCGGACGGAACTTCTCCTACCTCGACACGCAGATCAGCCGGCTCGGCGGCCCCAACTTCCCGCAGCTGCCGATCAACCGGACCCACGCGCCCGTCAACGACATGCAGCGTGACGGCATGCATCAGACCGCTGTGCACCGCGGGGCCGCCCCGTACAAGCCCAACAGCCTCGACGGCGGCTGCCCGTTCTTCGCGGGCGCCGACGCGGGCGCGTTCATCGAGGTGCCCGTCGAGGTACCGGCCGGGCGCAAGGTCCGCGAAGCCCCGGCGTCCTACTCCGACCACTACTCCCAGGCGAGGCTGTTCTGGCTCAGCATGAGCCCCGTGGAACGCGAGCACATCATCGCCGCCTACACCTTCGAACTGGGCAAGTGCTACGAGCAGGCCGTTAAGGAACGAACACTGGCCGTGCTCGCCAACGTCGACGGCGAGCTGTGCGCACAGGTCGCGGCCGGGCTCGGCCTGCCGGTCCCCGACCCCTCCGAACCCCTGGCCGACGTCAGCCCCAGCCCCGCGCTCTCCCAGGTCGGCCGTACCTGGCCGCTCGACGGGCGCGTCATCGGCATCGTCACCGACGGGGCCGGCGACCTGGCCGGCGTGGCCGACCTCCGTGAGGCCGTCCTCGACGCCGGAATGGTGCCGCTCGTCGTCGCTCCGACAGGCGGGGTACTCGGCGGCGGCGATTCGCCCGTCACCGTCCAGCGCACCTTCGCGACCGCCCGGTCCGTCGAATTCGACGCCCTGGTCTTCGCAGGCTCGCCCGCCGCAGGAGCGGACGCCTATGGTGCCCGCGACGCGAAGGCGGGCCACCCCAGGCCGGTGACCACCGACCCACGTGTCCTGGCACTGCTCATC